>CAZGQY010000191.1:0-7643 GCA_964528035.1 uncultured Methylococcaceae bacterium
AGCAGGGCTACGCAACTGTTGCTACAACGCAGAAGACGGACAATAAGACAAGTCAGGATTCGTTTATTATTGAATCCTCGCTCCTTATAATTAATTATGGTGGTTGACATACCCTGAAAGCTATCGCGCAAATTATTCGCCCTTTCAGGGCTAAACATTAAGAGCTATTGGATTTAATGCATACATCCAAAACTCTGGACAATATCTCAACCTTTCGTTAAACCCTGTACAGAAACAACGGTTTCATTATGATTTTCAAACAATATTTCGATACAGCGAGCTTTACATACACCTATATGATCGCTGACCCGGACAGTAAAGAAGCCGTTTTTATCGATCCGGTGGATACCAATGTTGACGAATATTTAGAATTGCTAAAAAATCTTGATTTGAAGCTTATGTATTCTTTCGAAACCCATGTTCACGCCGATCATATCTCGGCCAGCGGCCTATTAAGGCAGGCAACCGGTGCGCAAACGTGCATAGGCCTGCATTGCGGCTCAGAAACAGCCGATAACCAACTCGAAGGTAATGAAGTATTTGCCTTTGGGGAAGACACCCTCATTAGAACCCTTGCCACTCCCGGCCATACCCCAGGCAGCACTAGTTTTTTATGGAATGACAAAATATTTACAGGCGATGCCTTATTCATCGGTGGTTGTGGCCGAACCGATTTCCAGAATGGCGATGCCGGTGAATTATTTGATTCTGTGACCCAGAAAATATTTACCTTACCTGGAGAGACTCTCGTTTATCCAGCTCATGATTATAAGGGAGATTTTGTCAGCTGTGTGTCTCAGGAAAAAACCAAGAACCCCCGTTTCGCGGGCAAATCCCGGGACCAATTTATCGAGATCATGGATAACCTGAATTTACCCATGCCTAAATTGATCGATAAAGCCGTACCCGCCAATCTCTATTGCGGTCTCGACGAAGAACAAGCGACACAAATGGCGGACGATAGCGAGTATATCTTTCCTGATAAAGAACGCAGAGGCGTACAGGGCAAAATCAACTCAAAAAAACAAAAAATCAAACAGATCAATGTTGATGCAGCAAAAGAAATCATTGCATCATATGATCCGATTATCCTCGATGTACGCAAAACAAAAGAATACTCACTTGGACACATCGATAATGCCATCAACATTCCCCATGACGATATTTTGTCGAAAGTCCAGGTGGTATTAGCCGCACGAAGCAAGGATACACAGGTACTCATCTATTGCGCTACCGGTAACCGCTCAATAGCAGTCGGCCAAACCATGAAAGAACTCGGATATTCAAATATTGTTTCGTTATCCGGTGGCTATGTTAAATGGAAAAGAGAATTGATGAGCGCCTAGTGCTCGTTAATACCTCTGTACCTTAACAACAGAGATATCAACTGCACCGTACGATTTACGAATAACGTATCGTTGCCATCTACGCACAGGAATTCACAACCGTGATTCTCTATATGGCGGATTAAATCTGGTCTATTGTTTTCATAATTCGACGAAATCCACCGTCTCCTTTATTAGCTTCCTGATTTTGCGGAATTGTTCCGAGCATATAGAACTCCTGGCACCCTCAAGACAACCTCCTAGGAAGGATCCACAGGTTTTGGTTTCACAAAACAACCTTTTTTGGCCAGCGCTTCTACTTCCTTGAGTTGGCTTCTCAGTTGTTTTGAACGGGGCGGGTCTCGGAATACTCCGCCTGCTTCCCCTGGCGCACCGCGCATATATGAAAATGTCACGGCTTCGGCGTAATCGGCATAGGGCATTTGCGCGGCTATTTTATCGATACTACAAACACAGGGATACAGCGTGTCATAGGTCTGCCCACCATTTTTCTGCATGCATTGCATGACATATTCCACTCGAGCCTGGGTCGGGTAACCGTTTTCAACAAGCTGTGGTATCGCCGATTCCCCACAACCAATCAACAACAATGTCTGCGAAAACAATGCAATTGAACGGTTAGCTAGTTTGAATTTGAACATTGATATTGTTCCGTAAAGCAAAAGACTGCGTATTATAAATACTTTATGAGATTTATGTTGTGAGTTTTCTGAAAACTCATCCTGGTTGGCAAAGCCTATGCCGATGATTCAGATTTTGTTACCGGGCTTAAGCGGATAAATAGTTAGCTGGCTTAGACACAAACCATCCAATTCTATGAATAGATACAATTAATATTCAACCGCGAAATCTACAATACCTCTGAGCATAGAATTGATATGTTGCGAAAAATCATTGAGCTCAGGATCCTGTGAGTCCGTAGGTAACAACTTTGTTTTAACGATCACTTGATCATTTTCAGTATAAACAACAACACTGCATGGCATATGCCGGATACTATGCGCAGAAATCTCCAGTAAGGTTTTAGCGTGAGTTAAATTACAAAATTGGATGGTATCATAGTCTGGAAAATCCACATTACCCCGTTCGCGTATGACTTTACCAACACGACTATGGCTGGTGATGCGAAAGTTCTGTTCGGTAATCGCAATTTTCAGCTCTGCAAGAACATCATCATAGGGCTTGTCTGTGATTTGCTGATAGTAGCGAATATGATCGAGATCGAGCTGACTAGTATGCGCACCACTGCAACCGATCAGCAAGCAGACAAGCAATGTTGACAGGAATGAATTGCACATTTTTCAGATGGAAAAAATATGACTCTTTCTGGGATTCGGTAATTCAGTGGCTTTGAATTGGAAATTCATAACTCTTATTAACATTTATTCACCAAAATATATGATGCCCTGTATTGCCACTGTGGCTTGCATAAGCCATATTAAAAACACCTCATTAAAGGAACCCATCCGTCATTATGTCTGAGAATCAATTAAAAATCACGGGGGCCATTTTAGCCGGGGGAATGGCTCGCCGAATGGGAGGCAACGACAAAGGTTTGATAATTTGTGCAAACCGCCCATTGATTCGTTTTGCAATCGATGCGCTGGAACCCGTTGTCGATGAGATTGTGATTAACGCGAATCGAAATATAAACACTTATGAGGCCTTCGGGCATCCTGTGGTTTCCGACCAGACAGATACTTTTGACGGGCCTTTAGCCGGAATACTCAGCGTCATGAAATTTTGTAACTCCGAGTATTTATTGACCATACCCTGCGATTGCCCCCTGTTAACCGTCGAGGCTTTAAGCCGCATGGTTGACGCAGCCCGCAAATCCGATCATGAGTGCTATGTTGCCCACGACGGACAACGCCTGCAACCCGTTGTATGTTTGTTAAGTACTCAATTATTACCCAGCCTGTCTAATTATTTACAGTCTGGAATGCGTAAGATAGATTCCTGGTTTATACAACATAATTTAGCCACAGTGGACTATAGCGACCAGGTCGAAATCTTTCGCAATGTAAATACCCAGGATGAATTGGCTATGCTGGAACAGGAATTAGACAATTAGTATGGTGCAATAATATGAGCGTAAATATGCAACCTCTTAGCAACCTTAATCTACAGTTGACCAACGCCGGGCTAGATTCTTCCATAACTGTATCGGCTGTTGATGAACACGGTGAAATCAGAAACATCGATCTCGCCGGCGAACGCCCACTTACACTCTATCTCAACAAAATGGAAATTGTTACTTTGATGACAATTGGCTGCGAACCCGAATTATTGACCTTGGGTTATTTGAAAAATCAGGGAATACTTGATGACATCAGTCAGGTTCGAGTGGTTCAGGTCGACTGGGAAACCGGAGCCGTAGCCGTTGTAACAACTGAGGACAATTTGGATGTCGAGAGCAAGCTAAAACATCGAACTGTCACAACCGGGTGTGGTCAGGGTACTGTATTCGGTCGATTGATCGATAAACTCCAAGCCATCAAGATCCCTCAGGTGGCTATTCGTCAGTCGAATCTCTATGGCTTACTAAGCGCCCTGCGGGACTATAACGAGGTCTACAAACGTGCCGGTGCCGTTCATGGCTGCGCACTGTGCAGTGGTGAAACCATAGAATTTTTCGTTGAGGATGTAGGTCGCCACAATGCAGTCGATGCAATTGCCGGTCACATGTGGCTGAATCACACCGATGGCAGCGACAAAATTTTTTACACCACCGGGCGACTTACCTCAGAAATGGTCATTAAAGTAACGCAAATGGGAATTCCTATCCTTTTATCCCGCTCTGGCGCCACTCAGATGGGGCTGGATATGGCCCGACAGGCTGGAGTAACCTTAATTTCGAGGGCAAAAGGCAAACATTTCCTGGTATTAAATGGCGTAGAAAATATGATCTACGACAACAATAATAAACAGTCCTGATAATTACACTGTTTTAACCCAGGTAACATGGCCCGTGCCTCTTACCGATGACGTAGCAATTTGCGCTAAAGTTGCCGCAAACAGGGGCGCAGGATCAATGGGCATTCAAGTAAGCGCGACGACGAAAATGACAAATCATCAGATTGGGATAACCATCAACATTAGATTGAAGCAGTATGATTGTACTTTAAGGAGCGAGGATTCAATAATATACGAATCTTGACTTGTCTTATTGTCCGTCTTCTGCGTTGTAGCAACAGTTGCGTAGCCCTGCTATGCGCCTGTTGCTACGCCTTGAAGACAAACAATAATCCTGCGTCAATCTTTCGCATATTATTAAATCCTCGCTCCTAAGCACTCAAATCGAGTAGAACGCCTGAAGATATACCGGCTAATTGCCCGACGATTGCAGCAACCCTCTGGACATGCAGAATCTTTCAAATTCATTTTCTGTCATTGGGGTGCCTGACAAACCACCTTGCATATATTCACAATTGAAAGAAGTTAAACATTTCATTTGTTCATTAGTTTCTACACCTTTTGCGGTAACCGTTAACCCAAGAATATGGGCCATTGTGACCATAGCTTCGATAATGTTGGCACTTTGCGCGTCTGTATTATATTCAGCAATGACCGAACGATGAATTTTTAACATGTCGACCGGGAATTTCCCAATAAAACTAAGAGAAGAATAACCGATTCCAAAATTATCTATGGCAAGACGCACGCCATAGTCTTTCAATTTCATGAGTTTCTTCGTGGTTGCTTCCGGAGTCTCTATGAATACACTTTCAGAAACACATAAATATAACGACTCAGGAGGCATACTGGTTTCTTCAAGAATATTAGCGATACTGGAAATACAATTTTCATTATAATAATACTGCGGAGAAGATATATTCATGGAGATACAAAAATCATCCAGGCCCAGTTTTCTCCATTTGCGAAAATTTGTACACGCGCGACGCAGCACCCATTCTATAACCGTTAATATTAAATCTGACTCTTCAGCAATCGGCAGGAAATAATCTGGTTGCAGCAAGCCCAGACGAGGGTGTTGCCATCTGACCGATACATCTGCACAAACCATTTTCTGACTTCTTGTTTCGAATATAGGCTGATAGTGCAACATCAGTTGATCGTCGACAAATGCGTCCTCCAATTCGACATCCACAGGCAACTGAGGTGACTGCACTTGATTCCCGGTTTTCGAATAAAAACTGACACCGTGGTGATCGTCAGATTTGATCTGGCACATCGCAATCTCAGCGGCTCTGATCAGACTGTCGACGCTATCACAGTCATCCGGAAATTGAGCAACTCCAATGTGGGCATCAATCCGAAAATTGTTTTTATCGACATAAAATGGCTGTAGTAATATTGAAGAGATTTTTTCTGTCACAATAGATACAACATTTTTGTCGCCACTTTCCAGCAAAGAAATTGCAAACTTATCCTTTCCCAGGCGACCAATGGTATCGGATTCACGAATACACTGACACAACCGAAAGGTCAGTTGCTTGAACAATGCATTAGCGTAATATTTTCCCCTTGTTTCGTTTAATTGAAGCAGACGCCCTACACCAATTGTCAGCAGGGTAATTCTTGTATTCTTATTGCGTCGACAATGTTTGAGCAATTGAAGGAGTTGCTGTTTAAATAGTCTTTCATTCGGAAGCGATGTAAGTGGGTCGTAATTGGATAAGCGGTCAAGCTGTTCCTCTACTTTTTTTCGATCCAGTATTTCCTGGGTTAAATCCTGGGTACGCGCAGCGATGGTTTCTTCCAGTTGGCGCGTGTAACTATTCAACTCTTTACGTGTTCTTTCCAGAGTCAGATGTGTATTGACACGAGCGATGACAGTCGGAGGACTGATGGGCTTTGTAATATAATCGATTGCCCCCAGTTGAAATCCTCTGGTTTCATCAACGACATCATTTTTGTTGGTTAGAAAAATTATCGGGATATTATGGCTCTTATTATCCAGCTTGAGCCTTTCACATACCTCGTAACCATCCATTCCAGGCATAACAATATCCAGAAGAATCAAATGGGGTGGCGTTTTCGACAATGTCCGTTCGATTGCCTGTTCACCGCTCAGTGCGACAACAATTCGATACATCGGTTTCAACAAATCAACAAGAACATTGATAAAAAACCGCTCGTCATCGACGATTAATATTGTTGGCTTAGGAGCATCCATTATGAAATAGTGCCGCTATCAAATGTCTGAAGAGTTCGGGTCTGTCATTTTCAATGCTCCAGTTCAGAACCCATTTCTGCAAGAACTTGTCTGGCATCGTCAAATTGAAATCGGTGGATTAAATAACTTAACTGGTTTACTCGATCAGTTTGTTTGAGTAACTCGGGTTCATCCGTAATAATTGACAGCAAATCTATCGCTTCTGCATCACCTTCACTTAACAAGCGATCCATCCGCAAAAGCCAGTCCATTGGTTGCTCTCGAGCCTGTGACTCCTGTCGGTTTTTTCGCAGGGTACCGATGGTTATTTTTTCATACTGCTTAAGCTCAACCATTACCTGATTAAATTCCGTACTGAATCGCTGAAACGCAAGATCAATAGCCTCTGTATTTCTTACCCGCACGCTCGCGTCCAGTAACCTCGACGATTTATATAATGCTGCGGCTGCAATATTGGCTGCGATACTGGCAATGGTATGAGCAATTCGTTCCACTGTCTTGAATTCTGAATTTGATAGTGCAACAGAAATAGTGTCAAGGTCATTATGGTGATCCTGGATGAAATCATGAAGCAACTTGATATAAAGAGATTTGTTATTACCAACATGTGCAATACCTTGTTGGGTATCAATAGCGGTATGACGCCCTAATTTCAATGGTGGAAAATCTGAATCCGTATGGTTACTTATTGGCTCCAGGTCTGCCCACGGAATCCAGCGGCGCAGTGTTTCATAAAGCTGGTAGCTACTTATGGGTTTAGCTACAAAATCACTCATTCCGGCATCAAGAGCTTCCTGCCGATCACGATGCAAAGCGTTACCTGTTGTCGCAATGATGGGGATTTCAGGGTGATCACGCCGAATTATACTTGTGGCCGTCATACCGTCCATTTGTGGCATCTGAATGTCCATGAAGATCAGATCAAAATGAGTCTTTTCGATACACGCCAACGCTTCCAAACCATTGATCGCAAGTGTGACCCTCGTTTTCAATTGTTCCAACAATTCCAGCATTACCTGTTGGTTAACGCGATTATCTTCGACCAAAAGCACTCGGGGAAATTGTTTATCCACAGAATATTGATCCAAATTTGAATTTTCTTCTCTTAGGAGCGAGGTTTTAATAATATGCGAAAGAATGACGCAGGATTATTGTTT
>CAZGQY010000192.1:0-7583 GCA_964528035.1 uncultured Methylococcaceae bacterium
AGACGGACAATAAGACCAGTCAGGATTCGTATATTATTGAATCCTCGCTCCTAAGCCAATTTCGGTTAGCCTCCGAGTAGACAGGATTTTTGATAAGCATGCAGTGGACAAGCCCTTCAGACCTTCGTTCTCAAGTCCAAAAACTGTGGGACAGAGGTCTGATACTCAAGTCTGTCATTGACAACAATGGGCTGTTTCCAAAACAGTTGCGGTTAAAAAAACCATCAAGCCAGGATCTGACTGATCGATTTAATGAGGTGCGCCAGTGGATTGCTTGTTTACAAAAAACCTCCGCTTATCGAATCGAAACCCAGAAAATCCAACACCGCGTTATTGGCAGTAATACCATTCCTAAAGCAGTATGGATAGACAGTCCCGATCAGGCCATACAGTTACTTGGAAAGTATAAGCAGGTCAAATATTTTACAGACCTGGTCGCGGTGACTCGCCACCGCCAACCCAGCATCATGGAATGGGTTAGCAAGTATCCGATCAAGGCCTTGGCGTTATACCAGGACTGGTCAAAACTTTTGGATATCGTTGATTGGTTAAAGTTGAATCCGAATTCGCGGATTTATATTCGCCAGGTCGACATACCCGGTATTCACAGTAAATTTATCGAGTCACATCGGGGCGTTTTGATGGCATTACTCGATCTGTCTTTACCACCAACTTCGGTTCACAGTGAATATAAGGGAATTGGTCAATTTTCAAGACGCTATGGATTTTTGAATAAACCCTTACGCCTTCGGTTTAGAGTGCTTGATCCGCAGATCAAGCTATTTGAGGGCTACAATCAGGATATTAGTATCTCGAATGAAATATTCGGTTTACTTCACGGCGACCCACGTTGTAAAGGGAGAATTCAGAGGGTATTTATTACTGAGAACGAAATCAATTTTCTCGCCTTTCCCCCTGTTCCTAACAGTATTATTCTTTTTGGTTCGGGTTATGGTTTCGAGGGTTTGTCTGATATTTCCTGGCTATTGGATACTGCGGTGTATTATTGGGGAGATATTGATACCAATGGATTGGCCATATTGGATCAGTTGAGAGCTCACTTGCCTGGTGTTCGTTCTATACTAATGGATGAAGAGACATTATTAGCCCACAAAGATTTTTGGGTCGAAGAAGACAAACAGGCGATACGGGAATTAACTCGTCTGACTTCGTATGAGGAACAACTTTTCTTTGATTTGAATCAAAACCGTTTCGGAAACAACATCAGGCTTGAGCAGGAAAGGGTTGGTTTTCAATGGATATTAAAAGCGATAGCGCAATGTTGCGCGATTTAGTCTGGCGACATCGGCTCCCGATCTCAGCTTGTCCGCTTAAATCCTGGGACGGTTTTATTGGATTTCAATATATTGGTCGCTGTTCCGTATGATTAGCGCATAGAGTGTAAGTCTTAGATTGTTCAAGATGGATGACTACGTCCATGTTGCAGAAGTCCGAACAATCAGAGTATTGCACCCTTAGAAAAATATATGCTGATAAATTTAAGGTACGAAAATATTGACTGAGGTTTTAGGATGGAAATAGAGGACAGAGTATCAGATTCCTGGCAATTGTTGCAGCAGCATTATGAGCAAATCGACCAAGTTGAATTGCAACAGATGTTTGTTGATGATGCGAATCGATTTGAACGTTATTCGCTAGATGCAGCCGGACTGTTTCTTGATTATTCCAAAAATCGTATTGGTGACGAAACCTTAAAATATCTGCTTGAATTGGCGAAGGAGCGCCAGGTGGAAACCTGGATTCGGCGAATGATTTCTGGTGAAAAAATAAATTCGACTGAAAATCGTGCGGTTCTTCATATAGCCTTAAGAAATCAGTCAGACCGAGCCATAATGGTTGATGGCTGCGATGTGATGCCCGCTGTACGGTCTGTGAAGTGCAAAATTTCAAAATTTGTTGATTCAGTACATACTGGAGAGTGGCGAGGAATCACCGGCAAGACAATAACGGATATAGTGAATATCGGTATCGGTGGTTCTGATCTCGGGCCACGTATGGTCGTCGATGCCTTGCGGGACTTTTGGATTCCCGGTCTGCGTACACATTTTATTGCCAATATAGATGGAGCTGATCTTTCCGCGACACTCTCTGGTCTGAATGCTGAAACCACTTTATTTATTGTGGCCTCCAAAACTTTCACTACACAGGAAACCATGACCAATGCCCGATCCGCCAGGAGCTGGTTTTTTGAGAATATTCCTGAGTCTACCCACATAGATAAGCATTTTGTCGCCGTATCAACGAATCAGTCAGAGGTGGAAGCCTTTGGAATCGACTCGGACAATATGTTCGAGTTTTGGGATTGGGTGGGAGGCCGGTATTCACTTTGGTCGGCAATTGGTTTATCCATTGCTCTGGCAGTTGGGGTGAAAAATTTTAATCAACTCCTGGAAGGTGCATTCGCCATGGATGAACACTTTCAGACGGCTCCTATCGAAAAAAACATGCCGATGATAATGGCTCTGATCGGAATCTGGAATCGAAATATTCTTGGTGCTGACAGTTTGGCGATATTACCCTATGACCAGAGACTCCATCGGTTTCCTGCTTATTTACAACAGTGTGATATGGAGAGCAATGGAAAAACGGTAGGGTGCAATGGTCAACCGGTTAGTTTGAAAACCGGGCCAATTATTTGGGGGGAACCGGGTACAAATGGGCAACATGCATTCTACCAGTTGATCCATCAAGGCAGCAATCTGGTTCCGGTAGATTTTATAGTTGCAATGCAAGGCGATAGTGGCTTGCAGGAACACCACGATATTCTGGTTGCTAACTGTTTTGCACAAGCAGAAGCTCTTATGATTGGTAAGACTACCCAGAAGGCTTACAGTGAGTTGGCTGAATTTGAGTGTAACGAAGAGACACGGGAACTTTTGGCGAAGCACAAAACTTTTTCAGGAAACAAGCCGAGTAATATGCTGATCATGGATAGCCTTAGCCCGAAAAGTCTGGGAGCATTGATTGCGTTATATGAACACAAAATATTTGTTCAGGGTGTGATCTGGGGAATAAATTCTTTTGACCAGTGGGGGGTCGAACTTGGAAAGCAATTGGCTAATGCGCTTTTGGTGGAAATAGAGGGGGAGTTAAATCCTGGTGCGCACGATTCTTCGACCCGTGGATTGTTGAAACGTTATAAGGATCGTTAAAAAATTCGGATCGATTGATATCTCAATCCGAAATTCAATAGTTCCAGCTGCGGTCAAAGGTTTCTTTTTGGCAGGGGCGGTGCTGGATAGCGGTCAAGCTTTAAGTTCCAATAGGCCCAGGAGCGACCGTCAAATATTCCCGGTGGAGCGTTATCGAGTGCTTCGATGAGTTCTTCATTAGAAAACAGACCTCGAATTGTTTTCATATCCTCATGGGTTCCGTAAGTCATAGCGTAGGCAATAAAACGAACCGAATCAGATACGGCTTGTTTAGGATCTTCAAACCAAATCAACCGACGGGATATATCTTCTAATTCTGGGGTTAAATGCATTGCTTTCAATACAAAAAACCAGAAATAAATTTGCACGAAGCTTGATTAAGCGCCATATCAAAGTGATTGAAAAATATTTGTATATAGTAAAAAATGATTGACCCCTTATTTCGACCCCTTATTTCTTCTATACCCGAAATAAAGTTAAAAGATCAAAAAAACTGAGTTTCAAGTAAAATTAATGGGTTTAAGCATTACCTGTACTCTAAGATTCATGTTAAGTTACCATTCGAAGAGTACTTTAAACATTACAGAAAATACTCGTTACCTAACAAGTTTGTTCGAAACTGGCTGGCGAGTATCCTTGTGCAATCCAATGATCTGGAGAAGCCTGTTAATGACGTGTTGGGACTCACCTCTAGGATGGAACAACTCACCAATAGCGGATGTGAATCATTCTGCCGCTAGTCCCATGGTGTTCGAATCAATTTCCAGTACAGATTTGAAATCGGAATGCTATGTTCTGTGCTGCGGTGTAAGAATCAGTTTGGTACTTATTACAGATAAAGGATATTCTTTTACAATCAACGATGGCGGTAAAATTAAACCGGAACACGATTGTATCCAACCGCAGCACGAGATAATTTCAAATGATCGACAGGGACAAAAAATCGTACCGGCTGTATCAAAAGTAAGCGGTCTCAATGTACAACCAGTTTTAACTATAACTTACTGCTTTATTTCTGGGCTCCTTTTTGAGGATCGTTGATCATGCTCCAAGCCAACGAGACACACACCTGTTTAAAGTGCAATACAGAACACCCTTCACGCAACTTAGTCGAATATAACTACCGATGCCCAAATTGTGACTTGGAAACTGCACACATTGACCGCAGGCTAAACGGCACGATACGAGGTATTTTCAGCTGGTTGCATCAAGCCGGTGACATAATCAGTGATCGCTATAAAATTTGTTCATTACTCGGACGAGGCGGATTTGCTGCCACATACTTAGTTGAAGATATTCGCCTTAACGGGAAAAACTGTGCACTGAAAGAAATCCCGGAAATTCTTTTCGATGCGTATGAAACTAACCTGCTCAGTCGTTTAAATCATCCATCCATCCCGGATATAACCGATCAGTTCACGCTCGATAACATGGTTTATTTGGTGCTAAAGTTTGGTGGGCACAAAACACTGGAAAGCGTTCGAAAATTCTCCGGTGGGAAAATTTCGTTATCTACTCTAATGCCCTGGATGCAGCAACTATGTTGTGTGTTGGATTATCTGCACACACGAAACCCACCAGTTATACATAGAGATCTCAAGCCGGCCAATATTTTATTGGATGATAACGACCGTGTTGCACTAATCGATTTTGGTATCGCCAAACAAGAAGAAGCGGGGCTAGAAACTCGAACATTGGCACGCGCGGTGACCCATGGATTTAGCCCACCGGAACAAGTAGGCGGTAGCGGAACCGACCCGCGCTCCGATATCTACGCATTTGCCGCGACCAGCTATGCTGTCGCGACTGGCATAATCCCTCCGGCGGCACATGAAAGACTCGCCGGAAAAATATTACTCGAACCCATACAGTTAATTTCAACATTTCCGCAAGCACTGAACAATGCATTGCTGCGAGCGCTGGATTTGAATATAAACAATCGCCAGGCATCGATAAAAGAATTCGCTGCGGCGTTCGATGTCCCGGATAATGTTGTTCCGTTTTTGCAATCTACCGCAACGGTTGTAATCCCGGAAAACCAATCACCCATTACGGCGGCCAGTACACCGATTCCATCAGTCAAACTTAAAACAAAAAACGATGTACCGCTACTAACCCGGAAACCACGAATTCTTTGGTTGTTGATCGGTGCGCTGTTGTGTACCAGCTTGATGATTGCGGGTTTCGGTGTTTGGTATTCGCAAAACCAACCAAATGAATTAACGGCATCAGACAATCCAAAAAAATCACTGACCGTAGAACAACAGTTAAGCACCGCGAAAAAATCCGACCCGGATGTTCCGAAGTCTGCCCCGCCCGTGGAGAAAAATACGGATTCGACATTGGTCGATTCACAGGAAATGTTGCCAAACGAAGTAACACCGGTGAGCTCTTCACAATCGACGTCATCAACAACATCGGCGCTTGATGCATTCAATAAACGACGAAAATACGCGGACAAAAAATCCAATACGCGATTGAGTTCAACACATAAAAAGACCAGGGTCTCAAAATCCCAATACACCCGGCGGACGCCTGCCAGGAAGAAAAGTCCGCGTTACAGCCGAAAAACACCCCAGGAGACATCGAGGCCGCAAAAAAACAAAGCGTGGGCCAAAGACTTTAAAGTCGAGTGGAAATAGATGATGTAGAGACAGGCAGTTAGTGTAATAATTTGGTCAATGACACATTACGAAATCGACCGGGACACGATGCATCTTGAAACTTCACCCGATGCCTCAGGTTACTATACAATAATACCGCAAATCCCAGCCAATAATAAATTTTAACCGGGCAGCGACTGTATTGGACACGCAAAAAAACGGTGTTGACACACAGCTATTATGAAAAACAATTCAATATATCTCAGCATATGTTTGTTAGTTTTAAGTTGCGCATCGCTAAACTCTCCAAATCCGTTCAAGTCGATATTCTGGAATATGAAGAAAGATATGCGCAAACCGGGTGCGGAAATGACAGCCAGTCCGGAATGGGTATGGCGAAAATATCGATGTAAAAAAAAACCATTACCGTTTGTCGACTTAATTCATAACGAAGTTATCCCGGAAACGTTAGCCGCCGGTGATGAAATTAACCACCGCTTTATTTATGTAATGTGCCCGGAACAAGCAACACAGGTTATGACAGGAACCCTTTACCGTAGTTTTTTTTCCAAAGGGGAGATGATATTCGAACATGAAATCGAGAATTTTGAACTTAGCCCCGGTCGGTGGATAATCGACGCATTGGTAACGATACCGGCACAAGCCGATCCGGGTGTTTATTCGATTAGAATAAGTTTTTCAGCACCCGATCCGATTTTTGAAAAAGACATCCCATTTTCTGTGTACAAGAATAAACCTTAAGAGGAAAACCTACTCATTATTCAAGTATTCATTTCTCTGGTAATTTAATATCCACATGATCGCCCACTTTTAAACCATGCAACAGATAAGGGGTCAAGCCTATTTCAATATATGTGATACTCAGTGCATACCTACCCTATGCCCGGTTTTAATTTTCAATGCATAAAACCCTCAAGTTATGATCGCTGGACAGCATGTGGACAAAGCGTGGATTTCCAACGGAACGTATGGAAAACTGCTGTGGCAGTTTAGCACGAGTTTATCTACACTAATCTACCCTTTGACCACATTTCTCTGGGCCAGACATTCTGGAAAGTCAATGTGCCTGCGGTGTAATAATAAATTTTTTGATCTTAAAAAGTAAATAAAGATTTATCTCTGAATTATTTGATAAATGGGTCTGGAAAATTAGGATTACTATAATCATCGAGGAGGCTTTTTTTAAACACTCAACCGGCCATCATAATTGTCGCCAAACCGGACAATGAAGTTGACATCTAACAGAGTTAAGGTCTTTGGTCTTGGTAATTCCGGAAGCGTATTATTTTCAATACAAAAAACCAGAAATAAATTTGCACGAAGCTTGATTAAGCGCCATGATTGACCCCTTATTTTCGTTATTGCCCTGTTAGCTCTGTAGAAAGAGAAATATATGTGGTCTGAAATTCCTAAGAAATTATGGGACTTGGCAAACGTAATAACTGGCTTCTCAGTAGCCCAAGCAATCGCATTTCTTTACGCCTCAATCAAAGTTGATCTGAATTGTCGTATTCACGATGCATGGATACCAATCGCCCTGGCGATTTTTGTGTTCCATTTATGTTATGGGTTATCAGTGTTTTGGTGCCACAAAAAAATAGTTACGTTTGAAGGTGAACATAGGGAATCGTTTGAAGAAATAAGTTCTAAAGTCTGTACAGGGCAACTTGTCGTAATAGCAGTTTTTGGGTTATTTGCGCTCTTTGTGGCAATTCGAATAGGCGTTACATGTTGTTGGACGAAGCCGCTGCGCGGCAGAAAAAACAAATCGCCCGATCAAAAACTA
>CAZGQY010000193.1:0-7484 GCA_964528035.1 uncultured Methylococcaceae bacterium
AGACGGACAATAAGACAAGTCAGGATTCGTTTATTATTGAATCCTCGCTCCTTATTCGCCCGGCGTTTTAAAATTTATACCCACAGCAATTCCAGACAGAAACATCAGAACCAAATACAGTCACTCTATTCAAATGGATCCATCAATTTAACCCCAGTATCCAAAAAATCCTTAATATTTCGAGTCACCAGAGTTAAGTCATAAGCTAATGCTGTTGCAGCTATTTGCTTATCGATGGCATTTTCATAATTTGGTACTCTGAGACACCCCCATACCTGAGCCTCCAGACCCGTAAAATCCAAAATATTCTTATCGTACTCTGCTACAATCACCGCTAACCATTTTTCCAATTGTGTAGCCTGCTTTTTATCCCCGCGATGCCGGATTAATTCAACTCCCCGCCTTAATTCACCAATTGAAATTGCACTGATGAACAGATTATTTTTATATTTATTCGCTTGAGAGAAAAACGACTTTACTCCACGATTAGCTTTGCTCTTTTTTCTAATCTCACTGATTACACTTGTATCAATCAAATACATCTACTGTCCTGATATCTTCTATTCGTTCAAAATCAGAGTCCTTACCCACATTTGGAATTAATTTTAAAACTTCCGTAAAGCTTTTTTTCTTTGGCCCTAACAGTGCAGACTCCAAAATCTTGCGGTGCTCTGCTTCAGCACTAATACCATGTTTTCCTGCAAGGACTTTTAGCGCTGTAACCACTTCATCATTAATATTTCTAACCACTAAACTGCCCATAAACCACCTGTCATTAATTTAGGTACCGAATATAATGATAGCATTGCTATCATATTTCTCAAATAAATAACAAAACCTGTAAATTAAATTACTCGGTAATTATTCAGTGTAAATCTTATAAAGATAGATTTAGTACCTGCTATTACCCATTTTTAATAGAAGATTGGTGACAACCCAAATAGCAACCCATTACCTGGAGCAGATAGACTGTCAAGGAGGGGTCCAGAGACAGAATCTGCTTGATAATCCTGGAACGGCAGGTATCCTGTAAGCTGTAAGGGGTGAACTAACGATACCTGACCTTTTATCAACGGGAGTTTTCTTCGAACACCAACAAAAAATTATTCGATTGCCGCTGAACCCGTACAAGAGAATACCCAGATGCCCAATACCCAAAAGTATTTTTACCAAAACCGGTACCCGGCAAATCTAATTCAAAAACGCCTATTGATCCTTATATCGCTGGTCATAATTCTATTCAACCCCAGCACCGCAAGCGCTAACCCCACGCAAAACATTTTTGGCACCTGGAATTCATTCATGGCTTCGGGTGACTTTGGAAAACTTTCACCCGATTTGAAAAAATTTCGCTGGCTCATTATGGACCAGGTCAGAACCCGGGATGACAGTTCTAAAGGTTCGCGGTTTTCTGAAAATTTACTATGGCTTCAATCGGGATATCAAATAAACGACTATGCCAGCATCTGGTTGGGTTATACGCATAACTGGATAGAACTACTGGATAACAGCTCACTTCAAGAATCCAGACCGTATCAGGATCTACTCATTAATGTACCGTTTTTTGACAGTAAAATATTGAGCCGGACCCGGTTTGAACAAAGAATTCTCCATTCGAACGCAAGTCTGGGACTGCGACTTAGAGAATGGCTTCAAATTAGCCACCCAGTTTCATTTATCAGTGATGACCTGAGTATTTATGCTGGAGATGAGGTTCTGTTTTATTTAAACAGAAGTGTATTTGGCATAAACGGTTTCGCTGAAAACCGGGTGCTCGCCGGTTTTATGTATAACTTCAACGCTCATTGGGGAGCGGATTTAGGCTATATGGGACAGTACGTGGTTAGAGAAAATACAAGCGATTTATTTACCCATAATATTGCGCTCAACTTTCGATATAGTTTTTGATCTACGACTTACATGGACGGTAGGTCTAAGCTCCAACAACAGAGATCACCATGAATTTTGCTTCCGACAACTGGGCAGGTGTTCACCCAAAGATTGCTCACCACCTTTCCGAAGAGGCCGAAGGCATTGCCGCTGCCTACGGCGATAGCAAATTAGATAAAAGGATTGAACACACATTTAATCAGCTTTTTGAACGGGACGTCGCAGTATTTTTTGTCGCAACAGGAACGGCGGCAAATTCGCTGGCGCTGGCATCGGTGAACCGGCCAGGTGGCGTGAGTTTTTGCCACCGGGAAGCCCATATGATTGAAGATGAATGCGGGGCCCCGGAATTTTTTACCCACGGTGCGCGCCTGGTGCCCGTCGATGGCGAAAATGGAAAAATCGACGCAGAAAAACTGAAATCCGAAATTGGCCGATTCCCCCCCGAATTTATTCATGCCGGGCAACCAATGGCAATATCAATTACCCAGGCAACCGAAATTGGTACTGTTTATCAGGTGAAAGATATCGAGGCAATTTCTGCGATTGCCAAAAGCTATGGCCTGCCTCTGCACATGGACGGTGCGCGCTTTACCAATGCTCTCGTTACCCTGAATCGGACTCCGGCCGAAATGACCTGGAAAGCGGGTATCGACATTGTTTCATTCGGCGCTACCAAAAATGGCTGCTGGTGTGCGGAAGCGTTGGTTTTCATGGATCCTAATATGGCGAAAGACCTGCCGTTTATTCGTAAACGGGCAGCACAATTATTCTCCAAAACTCGCTTTATCGCTTGTCAGTTCGAAGCTTATTTCAACAATGATTTATGGATAGATATGGCAGGCCACGCAAACACCATGGCAAAACGTCTGGTTGACGGGATCGCGGTTTCAAGCAATGCCCGCCTTGCCTGGCACGTTGAGACCAACGAAGTTTTTTGTATTCTCGATCGATCCACTGCCACACGACTCAAACAACAAGGCGCCCTATTTCATGAATGGAATCCACCACATGCAAAGCAAAATAAAATCGCTGACAACGAAGTATTAATTCGACTCGTCACAAGCTTTTCAACCGAAGCTAATCAGGTTGATCGTTTTATTGAATTGTTGGGCTGATTGGTTGATGAGTTAATTAATACAAGGCTGAATCGTTACAATCGAAACAAGCCTATCATCAGGCGCTTCAAAACGGAATAGATTCATCGTCAACATCGGGCCCCAGTTCCGTTAACAAATCGATAAATACTCCAAATGAATCGCATAAGTTTTTCACTGCCTCACTATAAGCCAGTTTTTCTTCTGGCGTTTTTGCTTTTGCCATGGCTTTTAATGTCGCTAATATTTCTTTGGAAAGACCTTCCATTATTTTTTCTGGATCCATAATACCTCCGCGTTATATTTATCGATTGTGAGACTTATTCTCTCATAGGTAAAATTCGTTTGGGTATTATAGAACATACATTACTGCTATATTTCTCTGTAAATTATTGCAGATAATCTCTACTGTCAGCGTCTTCAGTAACGAATACCCGCCGGAACATTTGCTTTCGGATTTGGAACCAGTATATTAGGGGAGTATATTGATTCGGGATTTTCTCCACCGCAGTTTATATCAGGATATCAGGTTCATTTAACCCACAAGGATTAAATATGAAATGTATGGCTTTATATTTACAGTACTCTAATAGAAAAGTAACAGCACTGATTCCTAGAATTATTTTCTATGCCATGATATTGGGTACTGTAATCGCCTGCGATAAACCCGATTCTGCTGTAAGCCCGTCAATTAACCAGAAACCCTCCAGGGAGGACGGGCAATCTGGCGTCAACAATAAAATTGTTCAGAAAGTATCAGTAAAACAATTGTTTTTGGCCCTGACTGAAAACAACATTAATTCAAATACTAAACTTGATGGACTTCTTTCAGAAGCGCTCCAATCGTCCCGAGAAAACCCACACTGGCCGACCTTGACTTACTTAGCCGGAGAAATTAATCGACAGCACAAAAATATTGAGCAAGCAAGACAAAGCTTTCGAGCTCTGGCCGAATGGGGAATATCCGATGATGCCGCTGGCCCATACGGAGACACATGGGGTGGCAGCGGACTCTCTGTCCTCGGGCTATGGCGCTGGTTGCAATTAATCGATCAACAGGGCGCTGTAACAGCCGAAGAAATAGAGGCCGCTTTCAATGTAGCTGACTCAATACAGGAAACACGCTTTTATTCAGGCATGATACAAACCAAGTTGTTAGCCGCTTTACCATTATTAGAAGAAGATATAGCTGAACGCCTGGCTCATATCGCCTGGAAGAATAATAAGCAGGATCAAGCTGTGTCATTTTTCCTTGATTTCCTGTCTATAATCTCCAGTGCAACACTCAAACCGATCAGTGCTGAAATAAAAGCCTATATTCTAAGCAAAGAACTTGCGGACCCGGAACGCCTAGAACTTTACAGAAATTCCAGAATATTAAATTTAACCCAATCAAACACTGCAAAAAAACAGGCTGCCGAAGCACTCAACCAATTATGGCAAAACCCATCTGTGCCCGTTGGTGTTCGCAATGAGGCGGGTTACAAATTTGCAGTTTTTAACCGACGGTATGAAAACCGCGATAAGATAATATCGATTCTCAGTGAAATCATTAATTCGACCGAAGCATCATTCACAGAAAAAGCGCTCTATCAGAGAGGAAAAATTTATAATCGCGGAAAAGCCAGCACTACCCAAAAGACTGCTTTTCGCAACGATATGATAACGCTGATAAAACGCTTCCCGTCGGGTGAGCGTGCCGATAATGCACTTTATCAACTTGCGACTGATTATTTATTTGATGACGACCTTGATAATGCGCTTTTGTACTATGGCAAACTACAAACTCTACAAAGCCAAAACGATTATCAGGATTCAGCTTATTTTATGCCCGCATTAGGACTGATTGCCCGAGGTCAGGGCAGCGACCTTGCTGATGCAAAATCACTTCTGAACAAATATATAGATCTCTATCCCCAGGGTGTTTTTCGCTTAAGATGTCTTTTTTGGAAAGGGCGAATTGCCGAGCAGGAAGGAAAAGACCAGCAGGCTAATGAACTATTCGAGTCACTGGTAAACAAAGCACCGTATGACTACTATGGCATTCGCGCACGAATGCATATTGAAGAGGGTATCAATGCGACCCTGAAAGATCTTCCTGGATTCGAATCCCAGACCCGCAAAGATTTTCATCAGCATTATATTAACAGTCACACTGATAGTGAACTGAAAGGCAATTCGGCCTATCACAAACGAATCAAACAGGCCTCAAACAGTGGCTTATACCGACAACTTATTGAAATCAATGAAACCCTGGATGATCGACTCGACAACATTCCATTGCAACGACTTGATGACGAAAACAAGTTAGTCCCTTCAGCACTACTTTTGTCCTTCCGTCAGGATGCGATTGCTGCCAGAGATATTGATACCGAGGCAAGCAACTGGTTACAACTTTCCAGCCATTTTGGGCAAATATTGCAAGACTGGCCAATGGCTCTAGCTATGTTAGACACAGGCAATAAAGACCAACTTAGCAAGCTGGAAAATAATCCAGGATACCTTGCCACGGCTTATCCGAGTATTAGTTTTTTAAACTCCTTAGAACAACCAATGGCGCGTTCAGCCTGGTTGATAGATCACTCAAAAAACTTATCGGGAAGCCTTATGTATTCTGTTATTCGGCATGAAAGCCGTTTTTATCCTAAAGCAATTTCAAAAGCAGGCGCTCTGGGACTTTTCCAGTTCATGCCCTATGTATTTAAAAGCCTGGAGAACAAGCAGAAACTGCCGCAAGCCCGAGGCGATTTAACAGTCTCAGAATATTTACTGAATGCCGATAAAAACATCTCTTTATGGGCCTCATGGGTACAAGATGAATTCTCAGTCAATAATAGAAACGGCATCGCTATGGCTTTGATAAAACACCAGGCTGGGTCGGGTAACCTCAAATATTGGCAACAAACCTGGGAAAAACTTCATCGCCAAAATGACCTGGAATTTCAGATCGAAACTGCCCGTTTTTCAGCAACCCGGTATTTTGTTAAACGCGTCCTTCGGGATATGTCCATTGTTGACGCGGCAGCTTTCTTCGATAACCACCAAACATCGCTGCAAAACTAATGATCTAAAATCATTACCAGGGAAAGACCCTCTCATGAATAACTCTGTAAATAATTCGATAACTAACAAAGAATCTCAAAACTTTTTAGATAGCCTGAAAAAGAATTTTGCAAAATTTGCCGCTTTATTAGGCGCAATTTTTCTCATTTTTCAAACCTCAGACAAGATTATTGATACTAAAACCTGGAAATTTATAGAAAATATATTTACATCAGAATCTACAAAAAATATTAGTCAACCGCTTGATCTTAAAAATTGTTTTAAATTTAATAAAATGGTTTCACCAGAAACAGTCACCATCAAAAACTGGAATTCAATAAATTTACATTTTGAAGGTGAAAATGCATGTGATACAACTCTGAATGTGCATATAGCATTTAAAACATCGAGCAGTGCTGTGCGCATTCAGCATCCTTCCGGAAAAGAATGTCATGAACTAAGTAACCATAAGTGCTGGGAAGAAAAATCTATTGATAAAGGCATCATAAGCTGGAAAATAGATCCGCCTTCGCTGAGCTTCTTAAAAAGCCCATTAAGTGAACCCGTTAAAATCAGCATAAACTGGATCGTTTATAATGCAGAAACAAGGAAAAGGCTACGCGCTGATAAGGCACGGATTACTCTGTTAGCAGAACCTTGAGCCAAAAATTGCGGGTCGAGGCACATCGTTATTCAAGTTCCAATGACCACAAAACAGAAACATGGACGACATCAGCCACCTATTTAACCCTTAAAACATCCGGAATAAGTGTCACACTATCACCGATCCGAAGCATACCGCCTTCAATAACGCGCGCGGTCAATCCCCCGTGCCCGCGCATTGCATTAATCGCTCCCAAGCCAAATACCTGTTCCATTTTAGAGCAGGGCTGACAAAGACCGGTTGCCTGCAAAACCACATCACCAATTTGAAAATAATTGTTTTTGAATGCCAGTATGTTGATTCCACTGATCAACAGGTTTCGCCTCAGTTGTTCCGGTGCCACTGGCTGTCCGAGACATGATTCAATCACTGGCAAATGTTCAGCCTGAATCAACGTGACCTGTCGCTTGCCACTTTTTCCGCTATAGCGATCTCCGACCAATCCGAAAGCTGGATCAGCATCCGCCTGTTTAACGATCCCCACCGGCCCATCGCGTCTCGTTCTAAGCCCAATCCAGTCGAGCCTGCCCGCTTTCGAGATAACACCCAAACGTGTTGCTATGCTCATCAGTAAATTAAACCTTGAAAACTAAACCCGAAGGTAACTGCTCGCCCCTCTATGGGTGATCTGTTCCAGAAGACGCCATAAATACATCCTTGTAGGCTTGAATGCGGCTTCCCTGCCGCATACACTTCCTCCACAGATCCCCCATAAAGGGCTGTTTCGATTAAGGGGCAAGTAAATGGAATGGTTCGCCTCGCTCCCCCAACTGGCATCAAATGTGCCAGAA
>CAZGQY010000194.1:0-7427 GCA_964528035.1 uncultured Methylococcaceae bacterium
CTCGCTCCTTAATTAAGGAGTAAATTTAATTTCCAACATGCTGACCAAGATCAGACTAATTGACTAAAGGTGTTCCATATTGAGTCTATTTTTCGACCCATTATGATAAATAGACCGAGCTGTCCACTATGGCAATATACACATTACCAAGTCACAATAGCTTTGCGTAAATACTCAACGGATCTCGCTTATGATGGCAAAAATTTTAGTTATTGGTTCTCTGATTCTCATTGTCTCTAGTTTAGGTTCTGCATTGTACTATCTCGTCAAGGATCCAAACCAGTCAACACGGTCGGCTAAAGCATTAACCCGCCGAATAACCCTGTCTATCGCTTTGTTCGTTTTTTTACTTATCGCCTTTTCGACAGGCCTCATTAAACCGCACGGTTTAAACCCATCTCAGGTTATGGGTGAACAAGTTGATAAAACGAAATGAGCTAATGCTCACCAAACAGTACTTAATTTAATGCGTTACAGAACCCCCAAACAACTCGTAGAAATTTCTCGAACTGGTGGTCGCGACTTCCGAGAAACTAATATTCCTGAGTTCTGCAATGTGCTCGGCTACGTAGCGAACATAGGTAGGATAATTAGGCTTTCCTCTATAGGGTACAGGGGCCAGATAAGGAGAATCGGTTTCAATCAGATATCGGTCACTGGGAACCTTTTGCGCAACACTTTTGACTGATTGAGCATTTTTGAAGGTTACAATACCGGAAAAAGAAATATAAAAATTAAGATCCAACGCCCTTTCCGCCATATCCCAATCTTCGGTAAAACAATGCAGAACACCGCCTACATCGCCAGCATTTTCTTCTTCTAATAATTTTAAGGTATCTTCTTTGGCATTTCTGCTATGCACAATCAAAGGCTTTTTTACAGCCTTTGCAGCACGAATATGCGTTCTGAAACGCTCTCGCTGCCAACCCAAATCACCCTCACTACGGAAATAATCTAAACCAGTTTCGCCAACACCGACAATTTTCTCGTTGTTTGCCAAAGCAATCAATTCACTTTCAGTAGGATCGTGTCCATCCTGCACATTCGGATGTACGCCCACTGTGGTTGAAACATTCGTGTAATCTTTCACCAAATTACACATCGCCGGATAGGCTTCCAAGTCTATGCTGATACACATCATATGTTCCAGACCGTTCGATAAAGCTTCATCCATAAAGCTAGAGAAATTTTGATTATAGGGAGCTAAATCCAGGCAATCCAGATGACAGTGGGAATCGATTAACATGGCTATATATCTGCTAAATGAGAATTAAATGGCTATATTAACTGATTTCCAGGCGTGGAACGGGGATTTCCATCCACAAGGTCGCAGAATTTCCTTAGGAGTGAGGATTCAATAATATACGAATCTTGACTTGTCTTATTGTCCGTCTTCTGCGTTGTAGCAACAGTTGCGTAGCCCTGCTATGCGCCTGTTGCTACGCCTTCAAGACAAACAATAATCCTGCGTCAATCTTTCGCATATTATTAAAACCTCGCTCCTTAGCTTAACTGAGACAGGGTAATTATGACTTCCAGACTATTGCAACTGCGTTTACAACCGGGCAGAGACCTGACTGAATTTCCTGACCGTCACATAGTATGGGTAGGCCGGTCAGATTCAATCGCACCTGCCAAATAGTTCTCTATTTTATTCCTTGCTATTCCACCGTCCTGGTCACTAAACTGAACCCCTACGCCGGTTGCCCTATAACCTTCAGCTCCGTTAGGTGTAATCCATATGATTTTCCCGGCGACCGGCAATCGCTCTGTTTCATCGATCAGATTTATGAGCATAAAAACTTCTTCACCCAATTCGTATTCCCGATTGGTGGGAATAAACAAACCACCATTTTCTACAAATGGCATATAGGCTGCGTACAACGCACTTTTGTCCTTTATGGTCAGTGATAATATGCCCTGCCTGGGACTACCGACTACTTCGCTCATAATATTAGTATTACCCGTTTTAATTAGGGGCTATTCAAACAATCTTAGATGCCCCGTACCCGCCATCGAACCGAGACAATGAGTACCATTCCACTAATATTTCTTCCAGTACCAACTGCTGATTAGCTTGAGTATTAACTAACTCCGAGGCATTAATCAGTTTGTCATAAAATCCGAATAGCTGTTTCAAGTCTAGTCTTTGGATTTCAGCTTGCAAGTTGCACCGGTAATCCAAATTATAGAGCCTCGAACTGTTTGGATCATAATACAAGCGAACCATATCGATCGTCCAGCCGGTCATCCATTCCAATATTTGCTCCAGGGAACTATTTTGCCAGGATTCTGCTACTTTTATTGGATCTGTTTTCCGGTTCGCCAGATCCATCCAAAGATCAAAAACTCTGGTTCGCATCTCCAGACCTTTAGATTTAAACAATGCCAGTGCTTGCAATGGTGACCCATCAGCCAAAGCCAAATATTTTTCCGGCTGCGATACACCGACTTCTTTTTGCAGCCAGTCCAGAATAATGGTCAGTTCTGCACTGGAACAATTGAATTGCTGACAACGGCTTGTAATCGTTTTTGATAAAAACGACACGTTTTCTGCAATTAATACCAACACTGTTCCAGATACTGGTTCTTCCAGGGTTTTAAGCAGTGCGTTTGCAGCTGCAGTATTCATAGCGTCAGCGGGCCGAATCAAAACAATACGATATCCACCGTATTGTGAAGCTAAAGCAAGTTTAGGTCTCAGCTCGCGAATACTGTCCACTACAATTGCAGATCCAGGCTCATTCGGTTCAATGTTAATATAATCCGGATGAGTACCTGCCTCGAACAGGATACACGAACGGCATGAACCACATGCAATACCATCTGCTTGTTTATTGCCACACAATAAACTTTTTGCAAAACAGAGTGCCAGGCTGGTTTTACCCACACCATCGGGACCACTAAATAATAGCCCGTGCGGCACCCTGGATATTTCGCTATATCGGTTTAGCCTCTCCCAAAGATCCATTTGCCAGGGAAAAAGGGTGGCTGCATTCAACATGACGCAATCATTACCTCCAGTTGGCAAACCAATTCCGATTGTATTGACTCCAACGAACATTGAGCATCAATTATTTTTATTCGCTCAGGATAACGCTGCGCCCGAACCAAATAGCCTTGTCTTACGCGCTCAAAGAAGGCAGTGTCTTCCGTTTCAAAGCGATCCAGATTCCCCCTGCTACGAGCCCGACTCATACCCAAACTTACAGGCGCATCCAACAACAAAGTTAAATCTGGCCGGAAGTCACCTTGAACCCACTGTTCAAGAAACTCTATCTTTTCTTCGCTAATATCACGTCCCGACCCCTGATACGCATAACTGGCATCTGTAAATCGATCACACAACACCCAGGAACCCTGATCCAGTGATGGGCGGATAACTTCGGCAATATGTTGAGCCCTGGCGGCAAAAATCAGTAATAATTCAGTTTCGGCTGCAACCGGACTTGCCTGTTGCTGTAATAACAAGGATCGGATATTTTCACTTAACGCGGTTCCACCCGGCTCACGGGTGGTAACAACTGAAATGTCTTTTTGCTGCAACCATTGTTCTATAAACTGTAAATTTGTTGTTTTTCCAACACCTTCGCCTCCCTCCAATGTTATAAAACGAACAGGTTTCATTTACCTTTCTTCCGTCTTTGGTATTGATTTACCGCTCGGTTATGCGCAGACAACGAAGAGGAAAAAATATGACCACCATCGCCACGGGCAACAAAATATAAACTGCTACCTTCTTCGGGATGCAGTGCAGCATGGATCGATGCAGCACCCGGCATCGCGATCGGAGTTGGTGGTAATCCGGCGTGCACATAAGTATTGTAAGGCGTATCTTCGGTCAGGTCTTTAGAGCGGATATTTCCATCGAAGCGTTCCCCCATTCCATAGATTACCGTGGGATCTGTCTGCAAAAGCATTCCCAAATTTAAGCGTCGCGTAAATACACCGGCTATCATGCCACGCTCGGCAGACCTCCCGGTTTCCTTCTCAATAATTGATGCCAGAATCAAAGCTTCATAAGAAGATTTTAATGGTAATTCATCCGCTTTATTCTGCCATTCTTCAGCTAACACTTTATCCATTGCTCGACGTGCTCGCTGAAGAAAAGCCACGTCGCTTGTTCCTTTAATCAGGAAATAAGTATCCGGGAAAAATCGACCTTCAGGATGAACTTTAGTTGGTCCCAGAGCATTCATAATCGCCTGGCTATTTTTTTCACAGACAGTCACAACTATTGCCGGGTTACGACAAACTTCCGCTAACATCTGCCGAAACGTCCAACCCTCGACCAGGGTCAATGAATATTGCTGAACCCGACCTGTAACGATAAGGTCAAGTAAATGACGAGCAGTGACCCCGGGTTGTAGTTTATATTCTCCAGCCTTCAGGTGATTTGACTGACCTTTTGAAATCACCAGGATTTTAAACCAAATTGGGGAACTCATAATCTTGCGTTCCCGGAGTCGCTCCGAAATACGACCCAGAGAATCGCCGGGCTGGACTTCGAATATTACCGCAGTATCCTTTACCAATATCCTGTCTACCGCCTGTTCAAACGCCATCCAACACCAGCCAATAGAAAAGCTGGCAACAATTAATAAGAAACCAATTAAACGGAGCATTTTAACTTGATTTCATCGTTTTTCTGAGCATCCACTAATCGTATAACATTGCGTGTTATTGGCCCAATCTTATAACTATAATTGTCCATTCGAACAACCGGCCATACGCAAATTACGCTGTTCGTTAAGAAAATTTCTTCTGCATCGATTAGATCCTCTACTTTGATTTGCACAATTTTAATTGGTAACCCATTTTGCTGGGCAATGTCGATAATTCTTGCTCGCATGACTCCAGCCACGCCACAAGATTCAACATCCGGAGTACACAATAAATGATCCTTCACAAAAAACAGATTACTCATTGTACCCTCTACAACACGATCATTGCTGTCGCACATTATGCCTTCGAGGATTTCAGGATCGCGCCATTCCGCACGAGCAATAACCTGCTCCAATCGATTCAAATGTTTGATGCCCGCAAGCAGAGGGTTTATTCCCAGCCTAGCCGAACACACTCGTATGTTGACACCTTTTTCCTGTAGCTTAACTGGATAATCCGGTTTCGGATAAAGGCTCAAAATACGCGATGCGAGTGCATCCGGAAAATAGCGATAACCACGCCCTCCCTGTCCTCGGGTGACAATGATTTTCAAGATACCACAATCCTGATCCTGGCAAAGCTGTTTGGACTCTTGAGCCAAATTCAAAAAATCCGGAGTTTTGATGGCCAATCGACGACAGCCATCAGCCAAGCGATGCAGATGACGATCCAGGAAAAGCGGAATACCATCCTTCACGAAAATGGTTTCGAAAACACCATCGCCATATTGAAATCCCCGGTCGGAAATTCCAAGAGATTCGGATTCAGTGCCGTTAATCAGTGTTTTGATTGCGGACATAGAAACTCTTCAGGAAACAATTCGAACGTTAATTTTTAATCCAAAATGATAGGCAATTGCTGTACAAATCACCACTTGCTAAGAACCCATCAAATTATTCAGTAATCTATGGTGAAATATCCTGGCGCAGACGATCAATACTTTTTAAAAACCAAAGTACCGTTAGTTCCACCAAAACCAAACGAGTTTGATAAAACGACATCTATAGTCATTTCGCGTGCAACATTGGGTACATAGTCTAAATCGCATTCTGGATCAGGAGTCTCAAGATTAATGGTAGGAGGGGCAATATTATCTCGAATCGAAAGTAACGAAAACATTGCCTCAATACCTCCGGCAGCACCCAACATATGCCCAACCATCGATTTTGTTGAACTCACGGCAGTTGAATACGCATATTCACCCATAACTGTTTTAATCGCCTGGGTTTCACAAATATCACCCGTCGGCGTAGAAGTCCCGTGTGCGTTGATATAATCAACATTTTCCGGAGTCAGTCTGGCATCACGCATTGCATTTACCATACAACGTGCAGCACCCTCCCCTCCTAAAGATGGCTGGGTCATGTGGTAGGCGTCGGCACTCATTCCATAACCCGCTACTTCACCATATATCCTGGCACCTCTATTTTTGGCGTGCTCCAATTCCTCCAATACCAACACCGCTGCACCGTCACTTAAAACAAATCCATCACGATCCGCGTCCCAAGGTCTGCTAGCACCTTGAGGATCATCATTGCGCCTGGATAAAGCTCTTGCCGAGGCAAACCCCCCGACTGCGGTAGGCGATGTTGACGCCATCTCTGCACCACCGGCAATCATCACATCCGCATCTCCGTAACGAATGATACGGCTGGCTTCACCAATATTATGTGTCCCGGTTGTACACGCAGTAACGATGCATATATTCGGCCCCTTCAATCCATATTTGATTGACAGGTTGCCAGAAATCATATTGATAATATTCCCGGGTACAAAAAAAGGAGATATTTTTTTTGCTCCGCCTCTTAAGTAACCGCCATGCCCAACCTCGATACCGGTAATGCCCCCAATTCCAGCACCCACCGCAACTCCCATCCGATCAGCATTTTCTTCTGTGATTTCCAGACCAGAATCTTCAAAAGCCTGGCTACCTGCAGCAATGCCATAATGGATAAAGCCATCCATGCGTTTGGCATCTTTTGGGTTAATGTGCTGGCT
This sequence comes from uncultured Methylococcaceae bacterium, assembly GCA_964528035.1. GTDB lineage: Bacteria > Pseudomonadota > Gammaproteobacteria > Methylococcales > UBA1147 > CAZGQY01. The sequence goes on from CAZGQY010000194.1 coordinate 6,664, forward strand.
AACGTCAAAGCCCTTTATTTGCCCTGCAAAACGCGTAGCAAAGCCTTCAGAATCAAACGCAGTTAAGGGCCCAATCCCACTTTTACCGGCGATGATGTTAGCCCAGGTATCTTTGACATTAAGTCCAAGAGGTGAAATAACCCCCATCCCGGTAACAACGACACGCCTAGTACTCAAAATATTTCCTCGGAGAAAAAACAGTAGACATAAGCCACCGCGGGTAATCCATAAAAACAATGAACCCGAAGCAGCTTACAAATTATAAAACTACAAATGATTTTTGACGTAATCGATTGCTTGCTGAACTGTGGTAATTTTTTCAGCATCTTCGTCTGGAATTTCACACTCAAATTCTTCCTCAAGTGCCATTACCAACTCAACGGTATCCAGGGAATCCGCGCCAAGATCATCAACAAAAGACGCATCATTGGAAACTTCGTCTTTTACCCCCAATTGCTCAGAGACAATTTTTTTTACACGTTCCTCAACGTCACTCATAACTTTTATCCTCAAACAGTTTGTTTACGCTGTAAATTTAGCGCGCCAATTGTATTCTGAAAAACGAAAAATACAAAACTTTTTCGCGGAACAACCATTTCCGCACTTCATAAATAATACAAATAATATACTTTTCAATACGTTAAAATTTTTAGCACCGCTTACTCTAGAATCCAAACGAGCCGACAATTGCAGATTAAATATCCTCAAAGAGCGAGGATTCAATAATATACGAATCTTGACTTGTCTTATTGTCCGTCTTCTGC
>CAZGQY010000195.1:0-7424 GCA_964528035.1 uncultured Methylococcaceae bacterium
GAGGATTAAATTAAAAACACTTTATCCGTCAATACAAGTGTGATGGAGTACTAGAGTACTGTCCCACGTCAATCTATGTGGCCGGTAGAATACCCACACCCCTATGACACTACTGCAACAACGGCGAATCTGAAACCTGGAGATCGAATCCTTTGATGACCGCCTCGCTGGCAAGATATTCTATATATTGACTTAAGGCTTTGTGCTTGACTCGATCATGTAAGTAGTCGGCAATGCGTTGTTTGACGGCGTCGTATTCAAGCCACTTACCTTCTTCGCGCTGATCAATTCGCACGATGTGGAATCCATAGCGGCTTTCGATAGGCTTTTTAGCAATGCCTGTTTCAGACAATACAAAAACCTGACGTTCGAATTCTTCAACAGTTTGTCCGCGACTGATCTGTCCCAGGTGTCCACCTTCTTGTTTGGATGGACAGACCGAATACATTTCGGCTAATGCTTCAAAGGCTATGCCTTGCTGTAATTGGGTGAGTATGCTTTCGGCGAGTTCATGCGCTTGCCGACGCGCTTTGACATCATCCGGAGCCGCTGCAATCAAGATGTGACTGACCTCAATTAAATCCGTAGTTTTAAACTTATCCCGGTTACTGGAAAAATAATTTCTGCAGGCTTTATCGTCAGCCTCAGGTGTCAGAACTTCCTTTTCCACAAGCTGATCGATTATCGATTCATCGTCTTGATCCGCATTCGGTTCTGCTTGAATACCCAACTGATTCGCTCTTTGTAACAACAGTGTACGCACCACCAATGCCTGAGCCGCAAGATGAAAAGCCTGTTCTTTACTTGCAGCTGGGTGATATTGCATTTCTGCTGCAACATCATTTTCCATAATTTGTTCACCATTAACGGTAATATCTGCCATACCCGCTACACTAGACGGTTTGACATGCAACGCATTCCTAACTGCTTTCATCCTTTCTGCCTGACGATTTGGTAATTGCGCCCAAAATACCAGATTGGAGCGCTCCACACATGAACCAGGCGGGTAAATGGAAACACCAAAAACATGGTCAAACCGACAAAAATATGCAGTTTGTATAGCCAGTTCACCTCCACCAGCAAATCGGCCGCTCCCGCATTGAATGTAACAATCTGCTGAGCCCACGCAGCCAATAGCAACATTTGACCGCCATCCATATGGAAGGCGGAAACAAATATGCTCAATAAACCCAGAATCAACTGTACGTAGATCAGTAGCAATATGAATATATCGCTGCTATTGCTGGTCGCACGAACCCGGGGATCCGTTAAGCGGCGTTTAACCAATGTGGTCATCCCAACAAAACAAATAGCACCAAATATACCCCCCATAAACATGGCCAGTATTTGTTTGGTTTCAGTCGTCAAACTGAGTGCTTTATAGAGAGCCGGAGGCGTCAACAGACCCACCAGATGACCAAAAAACAAAAGCAAAATACCCACATGGAATAAATTATTAGCCTTGCGGAATTCGCGATTGCTTAACATCTGGCTGGAACCAGCCTTCCACGAATATTGATCCCTGTCAAAACGAATCCAGCTGCCGATAAAAAAAACCGCACAGGCAAAATAGGGATAAATTCCAAAAAAAAGGTCGTTAAAATAATTCATGCTAATTCTTTCAATATGTAATTAATGTTCTTTGAGTCTGTCCGACAAAAAGTCCTAAGCGTTCTTCCTGCGTCGTATTGAGTCCACGGAAACTTTTTGTACCTGGCCACCAGTCTGATTCGCAGAAGCGCAGTCTGCCAGTGAGTCATCTGCTCCAAAACGAACCGCTGTTTCTTCCCAGACTTTATCCAGAGCTTCGGCGCTATCATCACGAACTTCTTCGGAAACCGTCCGTTGCAATTGCTCCATATCCACATTGCGGTCAACTAAACTTAATAACGACTGAAAAATAATCTGATACGGATGTTCACGTTCCTGTAAGCGGGTTGCCAGTAATGCCAATATATGTTCAATTTCTGACAACCAGTCATGAATTTCTGCATCCGGACGCTGAGACAAATATTCCAGATATAACGGAATATAGTCGGGCAACTCGTTAGCGGTTACGTCAAAACCATTTTCTTTATAAATTTTGAGTAAATCCACCATGGCTTGACCTCGGTCACGAGATTCTCCATGCACGTGCTCGAACAACAACAAAGACAAGGAACGACCTCGATCAAAAGTTTCCACGTATTCGGCCTGACTGTCCATCAAATCACGTGCGCACAAGGCATTAATGAATGCGACCAGTTGATCCCGAACGGATAACTCCAGCACTGCTTCCTGATTCAGAATTTGTATCATATCGGTTTTGTACTCGAGCATTGATTGCTCTGGATAGCACAACAGCGCCGAAAGAACTTTCAAGCTATTCATGTGTTAATCCGGTTGGTTGGGCGGGGTTACCGGTGGAAGCCGAACCCCCGGTTTATATTTGCCAATGGAATCGACGTTAATAGTCGCTGTAGTGGTTTTCCGCGTTCCAAACAAATTTGTCGCGCTATTGCCGTTACTACAACCATCGCCAAAACTAAAGCCACAACCGCCTCTTTCAGGAAAAGCATCGACAGCTTCTTCCCGGTGTGCTGTCGGTATCACGAAGCGGTCTTCATAATTAGCAATCGCTAAATAACGATACATTTCTTCGACCTGTTTTTCGGTCAAATCAACCGCATCCAAAACATCCTGATCGTTAATGCCTTCGACATTCTGTCCGCGTTTATAAGCGCGCATCGCCAGCATGCGTTTTAACGCCAAAGTTACCGGTGCTTCGTCTCCAGCCGTCAGCATGTTAGCCAGGTATTTAACCGGTATTCGTAAAGAATCAACATCCGGAATAATCCCGTTGACCCCAACTTTGCCGCTATCGGCAGCCGCCTGAATAGGACTCAACGGCGGAATATACCAAACCATTGGCAAAGTACGGTATTCCGGGTGTAACGGAAATGCCAGCTTCCAGTCCATGGCCATTTTATAAACCGGTGAAGCCCTGGCCGCTTCCAGCCAATTCTCGGGAACACCATCTTTACGCGCCTGTTCAATTACTGCTGGATCGTTGGGATCCAAAAATATATCCAATTGCTTTTGATAGAGTTCCACTTCGGAGGGTACGCTGGCCGCTTCTTTTATGCGATCAGCATCGTACAAAATAACGCCAAGATAGCGAATACGTCCAACACAGGTTTCCGAACAAACCGTCGGTTCGCCCATTTCGATACGCGGGTAACAGAAAATACATTTTTCTGATTTTCCGGACTTCCAGTTATAGTAAATCTTCTTATAAGGACAGGCAGACACACACATACGCCAGCCGCGACACTTGTCCTGGTCGATTAATACAATGCCATCTTCTTCGCGTTTATAGATCGCGCCAGAAGGACAACTGGCGACACAGGTGGGATTCAGACAATGTTCGCACAAACGAGGCAAATACATCATGAATGTATTTTCGAATTCGCCGTAAATATCCTTCTGTACCTGTTCGAAATTAATATCCTTGCTGCGTTTTTCAAACTCGGTTCCCAATATTTCTTCCCAGTTGGGACCCCATTCGATTTTCTGCATACGCTGCCCGGTAATCAAAGAGCGCGGACGCGCGGTCGGCTGGTGCTTGCCTTCCTTTGCCGTGTGGAGATTTTGATAATCAAAATCGAAGGGTTCGTAATAGTCGTCAATTTCCGGCAAATCCGGATTGGCAAATATATTTGCCAAAATGCGCCATTTACCGCCTATTTTTGGAGCGATTTCACCGTCCTTTCTCAAAGTCCAGCCGCCATTCCAAACTGTCTGATTTTCCCATTCTTTGGGATAACCGATTCCGGGTTTGGACTCTACGTTATTGAACCAGGCGTATTCCATACCTTCTCGTGAGGTCCAGACATTTTTACAGGTCACTGAGCAAGTATGACAGCCAATACATTTATCCAGATTTAATACTTTGCCGATCTGAGCGCGAATTTTCATTAAGCGACCTCCTCTTTTCCAGCGACATCGCCTGGTGTTTCTTCATCATCCAGCCAGTCAACAACATTCATTTTACGAACAATTACAAATTCATCCCGATTTGAACCCACAGTACCGTAATAATTAAACCCATACGATTGTTGAGCATAAGAACCAATCATATGCGTGGGCTTGAGCACTGCCCGTGTCACTGAATTATGGATACCACCGCGGGTTTCTGTACTCTCTGCGCCCGGTACATTGACTGTTCTTTCCTGGGCGTGATACATCATAGTCATACCCTCATTGACACGTTGACTAACCACAGCTCTGGCTGTCAATGCACCGTTGACATTGAATGCCTCAACCCAATCATTATCCTCAATGCCTACTTTCGCAGCATCAATTTCACTGAGCCAGATAATCGGCCCTCCTCTGGACAGAGTCAGCATCAACAAGTTGTCGGTATAAGTACTGTGGATACCCCATTTCTGATGCGGAGTAATCCAGTTTAGCGGTATTTCTTTATTACCATTCGACTTTTTACCGATCAGCGGTCGAACAGTTTTGGTATCAATTGGCGGCCTGTAGGCAGCAAAACCTTCCCCAAAGGCAATCATCCATTCATGATCCTGATAAAACTGCTGGCGACCCGTTATGGTTCGCCAGGGGATTAGTTCGTGAACATTGGTATAGCCTGCGGTGTAACTCACATGTTCGTCTTCCAGTCCGCTCCATATTGGTGAGGAAATGATCTTACGCGGTTGCGCCTGAATATCACGAAAACGAATTTTTTCATCCTTTTTCGGATTGGCCAGATGAGTATGATCAATGCCTGTTTTTTCACTTAATGCCTGCCAGGATTTAACGGCGACCTGACCGTTAGTCTCAGGCGCAAACGCCAGGATCACTTCAGCAGCATCGATGGCTGTTTCGATACACGGCATACCTTTGCTAATACCTTCGTCGAGTACCTTATGGTTGAGCTTGCCCAATAATTCGACTTCGTCATCGGTATTCCACTGGATACCCTTACCACCGTTACCGAGTTTTTCCATCAATGGGCCGACGGAGGTAAACTTTTTATAGGTATTGGGATAATCGCGTTCGACAACAACGATATTGGGCATAGTCTTACCGGGTATGGCTTCGCATTCCTGTTTCTGCCATTCACTGACCCCTAAAGGCTGGCCTAGTTCGCCCGGAGTATCGTGCAGTGTTGGAACCGTAACCACATCTTTTTCAACGCCTAAATGACCCACACAAACCTCGGAAAATTTCTTGGCAATACCTTTATAGATATCCCAGTCACTGCGCGCTTCCCAGGCCGGATCGACCGCCGATGATAACGGATGAATAAAAGGATGCATATCCGAAGTATTCATATCATCTTTTTCGTACCAGGTTGCTGTCGGCAGGACGATATCAGAATACAGGCAGGTGGTTGACATGCGGAAATCCAGCGTCACCAGTAAATCCAATTTTCCGGTACATTCTTCTTCGTGCCAAACCACTTCTTCAGGCTTTACTCCACCGGTATCACCCAGATCTTTACCTAACACGCCATTGGTCGTACCCAGTAAATGTTTGAGCATATACTCATGACCTTTGCCGCTGGAACCCAACAAATTTGACCGCCAGATAAACATATTTCGGGGGAAGTTTTGTGGATTATCCGGATCTTCACAGGCCATGTTTAAATCGCCACTCTTTAATTGATCGACAGTGTATTCCACTGGATCCTGATTGGCTTGTTCAGCTAGCTTACTCACATCTAGAGGATTGCAACCCAACTGTGGTGCAGAGGGTAACCAGCCCATTTTTTCAGCGCGGACATTGTAATCAATTACACTGCCGGTAAATTTTTCTTTGTCCGCCAATGGCGATAGAATTTCGTCCAATTCAATTTTTTCGTAGCGCCATTGATCACTGTGGTTATAGAAAAAAGACGTGCCATTCATCTGCCTGGGTGGACGACTCCAATCCAGTGCAAAAGCTAATGGTAACCAGCCAGTTTGCGGTCTCAATTTTTCCTGGCCTACATAGTGTGCCCAACCGCCGCCACTTTGACCCACACAACCACACATCATCAACATATTGATCAGACCGCGATAGTTCATATCCTGGTGATACCAATGATTCAGTCCCGCACCTACAATGACCATTGATTTACCTTCTGTTTTATCGGCAGTATCAGCGAACTGCCGGGCAACACTAATCACATCCTGCGGTTTAACCCCGGTAATTCTCTGTTGCCAACCGGGTGTATAAGGCACGTCATCATCGTAAGAAGTAGCAACATGATCACCGCCCAAACCTCTATCGAGACTGTAATGCGCAAGCATTAAGTCATAGACTGTCGCCACTCTGAGGCTATCCCCACTCGCAGTTTTGATCGTGCGCACCGGAACATTGCGATACAGCACGTTATCATGCTCTGTACTATTAAAATGTTCGTGTTCTATCGAACCAAAGTATGGGAAGGCCACCGACACCACTTCATCGTGATCCTCAAGTAAACTCAAAGAAAGTTGCACGTTTTCATCGAGAGTTTTTTCCTGTAGATTCCAGTACCCCTGTTCACCCCAGCGAAAACCAATAGAACCGTTGGGTACGACTAAATCATTACCATTAAAAGCCAGGGTTTTCCATTCCGGATTGTTTTCATGCTTGAGCGCACCATCGATATCGGACGCGCGCAGAAAGCGGTTCGGCTTTAGGTGATGATCCTGATGACCCCCTAAACACACCAGCATTGGCGAATCGGTGTATTTGCGCGAATAATCGAGAAAATATTCGCTGGGATTGTCGATATGAAATTCTTTTAGAATCACATGACCAAAGGCCATGGCCAATGCCGCATCCGTCCCCTGTTTTGGAGCCAGCCAGACATCGGCGAATTTCGAGGCTTCAGAATAATCGGGTGTAATTACAACGCTTTTAACCCCTTTATAGCGCGCTTCGCTATAAAAATGAGCATCGGGTGTACGCGTCTGCGGAACATTTGACCCCCAAAGAATCAGATAATTCGAGTTATACCAGTCGGCCGATTCAGGCACGTCTGTTTGCTCACCCCAGGTCTGCGGAGAACTCGGTGGTAAATCACAATACCAATCGTAAAAACTTAAGCAGGTACCACCAATCAACGACAGGTAGCGAGTCCCAGCTGCATACGAAACCATCGACATCGCAGGAATTGGCGAAAACCCGGCAATTCTGTCCGGACCAAACTCTTTTGCTGTATACACATTGGCAGCAGCAATAATTTCATTGACCTCTTCCCAGGTCGCCCGAACAAAACCACCCATACCGCGAACTGATTTATATTCCGAGGTTTTTTCCGGCGATGAAACAATAGACGCCCAGGCTTCAACCGGGCCCATTGCTCCCCGGGCACTGCGCCACAACTTCATCAACCGCTTGCGCATCAAAGGATATTTCAACCGGTTCGCACTATATAGATACCAGGAATAACTCGCACCCCGTGG
>CAZGQY010000196.1:0-7396 GCA_964528035.1 uncultured Methylococcaceae bacterium
TGGGACGTCCCAGTCTCCAAAATCGACTCGCCTACGCGACAACCAATATTGCCCCGGTCCGCCCTGCGTCCGTGGCGGTTAGCGAAGGATGACTCACTCAGTCTAAATCTCCAGGCGTTCAAGCAAAAAATCGATAAATGTGCGGACTTTCGGAGACAGGTGACGGCTGTATGGGTATATTGCAGAAATACAGGTAGGAAGGGCCCAGTCGTTTAGTACACGGGAAAGCGTACCGGATGCTAAATCGTCAGCGACAAAAATTTCCGGGAGATAAACCAAACCTACGCCCTTACGTACCGCGCTTAACAATGCATTCCCATCGTTACTGCAAAAAATACCCTGTACATGAAATTTCTCAGATTTGTTTTGTGCTCGCAATGTCCAGGTGATGTCGTCGGATATCCCATACAAACTGAATACTAAGCATAAGTGGTTTTGCAGATCATTGGGATGCTTTGGAACACCATAAGTAGTTAAATAATCCGGGCTTCCACATACAATCCATTGCGTCTCGCATAGCTTTCGAGCGACCAGCCTGGAATCAGGAATATCGCCGATGCGGATCGCAAGATCCAGTCCTTCGTCGATTAGATCTGCGTTGCGGGTTGAAATAATTGTGTTTACCTTGAGCCGGCGGTATTTCAGTATGAAATCGCTAATGATCGGAACGATGAACCGTTCACCGAAAGTATTGGGTAAGCTCAGGTTTAGGATTCCTTGCGGAACGCCGTCTGCTTCCAATATAAGCGATTCCGCTTCACGGATATCATCCACAATTCGAGCGCAACGTTCATAATAAGCTTTTCCGACATCAGTTAAACTCAGCTTGCGGGTTGAGCGTCGCAGCAACTGAACCCTCAGGCGTCGCTCCAATCGGCTGATTTGTTTACTCACATGGGATTTTGAGACACCAAGCTTTAAGGCCGCGTTTGAAAAACTGCCCTCATCCACAACGGTGACGAATTCAATAAAATTGACCTCGGGTTTCACGAATTATTGTTTCCATAGAGAAACTATATATTAACAACAATCGATATTGTTAATCAATAGATGCAAGTATATGCTTTGCGTAGTGCTTTAGATCTCGAAACACTACTTTAGACAGCTCGCTTATGGCTAAAGATATAGGCCTAAAGGGATATTTAAAAATTCGTTTAATTGCTTCACACTTCTAGTCAAGGTGAATAGACACTAAAAGCTCATATTGTCATGCAAATTAATCGAAAAGAAAGCCGAAAATAAATCATAGAGGGAACAATGAAAAAACTAATTTTACTCCTATGCATGTTCATACATTTTACAGGTTGTGCGAGTCAATCGCTCCATCAAACCACTTCAGTAACCCATGCGACAGACCTGGCAAGAATCCGGCAACATTTAGTCGCACCGCCATTATTGCCTGGACACCAACAATCCACTCTGAGCACCCCCAAGATCGTCGAGGTGCAATTAATAGTGGAGGAAAAAGAAATGGATATCGGCAATGGCGCAAAAATTCAGGCGGCAACCTTTAACGGCTCTGTCCCTGGGCCAGCTATCGTCGTGCATCAAAATGATTATGTGGAATTGACGCTGGTAAATCCAAAAACCAACACCATGGTACACAGTATCGATCTGCATGCCGCAACCGGTGCATTAGGTGGCGGTGGCTTAACCAAAGTAAAACCCGGTCAATCGGTAGTGATCCGTTTTAAAGCAACAAAACCCGGCGTATTCGTCTATCACTGCGCACCCGGCGGACCGATGATTCCTTTTCATGTTGTCTCAGGTATGAACGGTGTCATTATGGTATTACCTCGTGACGGATTGAAAGACAAACAAGGCAAGCCAATACGCTATGACCGAGCCTATTATATTGGCGAACAGGATTTTTACGTCCCTCAAAACTCCGATGGAACCTACCAACAATATAACTCGTTACCTGAAGCCATGGGAGACACGCTGACGGCGATGAAAACGCTTAGGCCAACCCACACGGTATTCAATGGCGCAGTGGGTGCACTGACTAAAGACAATACACTACAAGCTAAGGTCGGTGAGAAAGTTCTGTTCATCCATTCCCAGGCTAATCGGGATTCACGACCTCATCTTATCGGTGGCCATGGCGATTTGGTTTGGCCTACCGGGTCGTTCGTAGATACACCTTTGGCTAACCTTGAAACCTGGTTTATACGCGGTGGTTCGGCGGGAGCAATGTTGTATGAATTCAAGCAGCCGGGGCTCTATGTGTATCTCAATCACAATCTGATCGAGGCGGTATTGTTGGGTGCAGCAGCGCATATCAAAGTAGGAGGACAATGGAACGATGACTTAATGAAACAAATTCAAAAACCCCGTAGTTTCGGCGACTCAATTGCAGACAATAAGGTGATGCGATGATGTTAAAATTCCTGGCTTTGCTGGCAGGTTTCAGCCTTATAGTTTGGAGCTATGCAGTATCCGCTGGCGAAACAACACAAAAAAAACCGTTCAGTTGTGCTAATTGCCATGCTACCGAACAGAGAAACCAGGAGCTCCAGGGGCCAAATCTGGCAGGCCAAAACAGTGCGTATTTAATCAAGCAGATTAGATCATTTCGCAGCCAAACCCGGTTCCATCCGATTTTAAACATAAATACCGAATCACCGAGCAATGATGAAATCGCCAGTTTAGCAACCTATTACAGCAATTTGGCACCGGAAAATACGGAGTCAGCAGTTTTGGCAGACAAGTTGAATGAAGACGATGCATTGGCCTATTCACCCTGTTCTGCCTGCCACGGCGGCGACGGTGAAGGAATCTCACCTTTTCCGAGACTCGTTGGGCAAAAACCTGCCTACCTTGAACAGCAACTGGTCAATTTTAAAACTGGTGTACGTGAAAACGCCGTAATGCAGGCAATAGCGATCAATCTGAGCGATAAGGAGATCAAAAGTTTAGCCGCTTACTTGGGTTCTAAAAAACAAGCCAAAAAAATGATGACCAGTAACATTATTGCCCAATAAAAAGAATTGTAGCGACTTAGAAAACACCTGAGAATTGAATATCGATATTATGCTATAGCCAGTGATTCTTAATGTGGTGCTCACCTTCCCTGTGCGTATCGTGACAGAAATGATAGTGGAATGAAAAGATTAAGATGTGTTGATGTACAGGGCAACTGCAATTTTTGCCTTGTTTTCAATACCAACAAGCAGTACATTCTTCTTTCCAGGGCATTAATTAAGCTGGGACCTCAATTTGAAATATGCAGAAATTACTGGATGGGGTAAATATGCTCCGCCGGTTATTATGACAAATGACGACATCGCTCAGGTGATCGATACGTCGGACGATTGGATCTATTCAAGATCCGGCATTAGAAGACGTCATATCAGTCATGTATCGACTGGCGTAAGCGTGAATCCTGTGTACTGTTTGGCGATGGCGCAGGAGCTGTGGTTTTAGAAGCATGCGAAAAAAAATTGGGATTAGTGTTTTCCAAAATGGGTTGTATTTCTGACACTCGCGAATGTTTACATATTCCCGACTGGGGACTGCAGCCCGGTCGATTTTCAGGAAATATAGAAATCTCTCTGGATTTTCAAGGGCAGGAAATTTTCAAGAATGCAGTCCGAGGGATGACTGAGGCCTGTGAGACGGTATTAATGCGCGAGGGACTGAGTATCGAAGACATCGATTTGCTTATTCCTCATCAGGCGAACATACGTATAATCCAGGCATTGACAAAAAAGCTAAATTTTCCAATGGATAAAGTGATCGTACGCATCGACGAATATGCAAACACCTCCGCGGCTTCTATTCCCCTGGCGATATGCGATGCTTTAACCGAAGGTGCGATCAAACCTGGAATGATGATTCTTACTGCAACCTTCGGCGCGGGCCTGACCTGGGGAGCCGGGCTGATCAAGTGGGGTCAAAGGATCGAAGCAGTCAGTGAATCAGACAAATATTTACCAGAATTTTCAGGATCTGGCTTCGACCTGCTGGCCGACAGTTTCGCTTACCACAATATTGATGTTGCGCACCTGTTAACAAAGAACTAAACGAGTACCCAGACCCCTATTATGGAAAATTAAAACATCAGTCATACCCTGTCAATTCCATATAACCCCGACCCGCAGATTTACCCGAATCATCCTCAACCAATACCACACCCTCCCAATAAGGTATTCGAGTACCCATCCATTGCTGATCGTAAAGAGGCTTTATTCGCCAACTTCGACCAATATTCGGCAATTTGACACTCCATTCAAGAGGTAATTGTAGAGATTTTCCTGGTCCAGGATTAATTGTGCGCATGACCTCAGGAATTAATTCAATATCGTTGTTATGCAAATGTCGGACTTGTCCACTCGAATCGATCCAACTCCCACTTATCCAATTTGCGCCAGTATTGTGCCGAAGTCGATAAAGCATCAGTTTATTACCATCGTCAAAGTGCAGTGAAAACCAGTCCCAGCCCGACTGGTTTTCTGCCAACACTTGCGAACTCCATTCCCGATCCATCCAGGCTTGGCCACTCAATTCGATTGTTTCATCGCCGACCTGCACGGTACCTCGAATACTTATCTTCGGTTGGCTATAGTAATAGCTCGCCTGTCCATGCTCAGATTTCCGGCTATAACCCTGATCACCGTGCAGTACCCAGCGGTAGCCACTATCCAATTGCATTTTTATAGCGCTCTCACCGACACTAAAATGCAGTTGTGATGGAAATAGTCCTTCTGACTCTGAACGCCACTGCCAATCATCCAGCCACGCACTGAAAGTTTTTTCTTTCGAATTGAGACTCACTCCAGCCTGGCCGATACCCCCTCGCGCAAAACGTTGTTCAAACCTGTGTTGTTCGGGCGTCGTAAGCGCCGCATGCACCATCCATAGCTGATTGCTGTCCCAACCTTCGGTATCAGTCTCTGCACTCAAAGCCTGGCGAAACAATGTCCATTGCAAACCCCAGTCACGTCCCTGATTGTCCTGTAGATTTGCGGTGATATACCACCATTCGACGCGAAAATCCGAATGGGCGCTATGATCACGTGGAAAGACTAATGCTCTGCCACGAATAACTTCAGCAAAACCCTGCCCCCGATCACGCAACACCTGATATACATCCTGTGCCGCTACAGAGTTGAGCCAGAGCACCCATCCCAATAAGACTAACTGTCTCAAAGAATCGACCACTTTTCTCACCCTCTTATCCATCTTCTGCATTGCGCTATTCGTTCATTAACTTAATATGCATCTCAAATACGCAAAAATATCCAAACATTCCAGTAAATTGTTTTCCGACAATCACCGGAAACCGAGTGCTTCAGGTCAGTTCACCCAATTGCGCCAGCGCAACTGGCAAACGTCTGCGTAGTTGCAAAAATACCACCAACAATGTGAAGACCACGATAACCAATACCAAAACACCCAGCCACAAAGCAGGCACCATTTGCCATAACATCGGCATACTCCAGCCGAAACTGACAATATTGAGTTTGTTAATTAGTAACCAGCTCAACAACGCCCCCAAAGGAATAGCCATCAACCAGGTAATTGTTACAAAGATTAACAATGGGCAGGCAATCACCAGAAATTGCTCCCGGTAACTCAGACCGAGCGCACGCCATTGAGCAAACTCGGGCAAACGCTCCTGTAAAATCGCGAGTAACGAAGCGAGCAGAGCAATTGCCGCAACAATTAAGGTCAATGCGTTCATCGCTGAGGTAATCGCAAAAGTTCGGTCAAAAATCTTCACCGATAACTGTCGTACTTCTTTCTGGGAAATCCAGTCACCCGTATAAGCGCCTGCTTTTCGCAGGCTTGCTTCAGCCAGTTGTCGTGACGTTTGCCCGGAGCTAGTATTCGGCTTTAACCATAAAGCAGTGCCTCTGGAATAGTTATACTTCCAGCGTGCAGATACTTCTTTAAAAGATAAATAAAATTGAAACAGGGGATTGCCATAATCATAGAAAAAACCGACGACTCGATAATTTCTCGATCCATTGTCGGTGGCTAATTGTACGATATCACCCAACTGCAAACCGCCGAGATAGTGTAATTGTTCGTTAGCAAGTACCGCATCAGATTGATTTCGCCACATCATTAAAGCTTTGTCAGGGCTTTCACCTAACCATAAGGCCAGTGGTAAAACCAGACTATCTGGCGCACGAGTATCAACGCCACGTACCAAAGTCGGTCGACCCTGCCACCTTGTGGTTACTCCGTTACGTCTGTGGCTATCCTGTAACCAGTTTTTCGAATCCTCGGCATTAATCAATTGCTGCATGTCTATCTGCGTCGAACGAACATAGATATCAGCACTTTGGCGCAATTCCAACCAACCTATAAAAGCCGAACGAAAACTATTAACCAGCGTACCCACACCCAAATTAGCCGTCATAGCGAGTAACAGGGCCATCATGGCACTACGAAACGCGGGCATCTGTGACCAGCCATCGCACACTAGCCAGCGAGCAATTAAATAACGTTGAGGCACGTATCGATTTAACACCCGCAAACCAAGTGCCAGTACGCTGGGTAATATCCACGCAGCCGCAAATAAACAACATCCAATCAAAGCGAAACCACTAATCGTATTTTCCAACTGCGGATATAAAAATGCAGCCAGAAGCAACAGAAGCAACGCGCCTATCGCCAGATTTCGGCGGGCATTACGCTCTGAATCTAATCTGGCCATCTGCGAATTCGCCATTAATACATTCGTTTTTAGCTGCAAATACATAGGCCAGGCAAGTGCCCACAACAAACCCACCAATGTAATCAGCCAGGCTTTAATCAGCGTGTCACCACGCAGCAAAATTACGGCATCAATGGTAGCTCCGTACAAATTATGCAGACTGGCACTCAAACCCGGCAATAGCCATTGTCCTAAAACAACACCGGTTAACACCCCGGATGCCGTACCAACCAGACTCCAGGTCAGGGTTTCAAGAAAGATTGCGATCACCAGGCTAGACAGACCAACACCCATTAAACGCAGATTCACTAATGTCTCACGCCGATACCACAGTGAAAAACGAACCGCATTGAATACAATAAACAGGCCTACCGCAAAAGAAAGTAAACTCATCGCGCTGAGATGAGTATGCAAACTCTCGGTAAGCTCCGACAGGTCGAAATGTTGCTGGTTTTCCACCAGCTCCAGATTATCGGCAAGCAAAGATTCGAGTCTGAGCTTTTCTCTGGAGTTTATCTCTCCGACAGCAAGATAACTAAAACGATCTGTATTCAATAAAGCAAATACAGCAGCGATATCCATGAGTACCCGTCGTCCCTGTTGTTCACGACTCTGTATCAGGGCAGCGGGTAGCTGACGACCGTCTCGTAATAGTAAACGTTCACCTGCCTGAATACCCCATTCTCGTGCCAGTTGCTCGGGAACCCAGGCTCGATAGGGGGGCTGTAC
>CAZGQY010000197.1:0-7387 GCA_964528035.1 uncultured Methylococcaceae bacterium
AGTAATCTCAGTGTCGATTGACTCACACTTCACGCATAACGCATGGCGCAATACGCCTATTAATCAAGGTGGCATAGGACCGGTTCGATACACTATGGCCGCTGACGTGGGGCATACCATTGTGCGCGACTACGATGTTGAGGTTGAAGGTGCTGCGGTTGCTTATCGCGGTAGCTTTTTGGTGGATCAGAATGGTGTTGTTCGTCACCAGGTTGTTAATGATTTGCCCTTGGGTAGAAATATGGACGAAATGATTCGTATGGTGGATGCACTTCAATTCTTTGAAGAGCATGGCGAAGTTTGTCCGGCCGGATGGAATAAAGGTGATTCAGGTATGGATGCCAGTCCTGACGGAGTAGCTTCATATCTGGATGGCAATGCTGAGAATTTGTAGTGCATTCCATTTGACTGTATAAGCAAATCAGAAAGCAAGGCGCGCTGGGCAGGATAACTGTTTAGCGCGTTTTTGTTTTGAGCGCTAGTATAATTTCCTGAATGGCTATACAATTGAAACTACTATATTATTTTTTTAAAAATGAAGGTTTATGAATGGCTAGAGTAACTGTCGAGGATTGTCTCGATTATGTCGATAATCGTTTTGAATTGGTGTTGTTGGCAAGTAAACGTGCCCGGGAACTAGGCCGCGGCGAAGAAGCACAAGTAAAATGGGAAAAGGATAAAGCCACGGTTGTTGCTTTACGGGAAATTGCTGAAGGTTTGATTACACCGAAATATTACGAAGAAAAGCAAAAGAAAGTGTCTGAAGATATTGATGAAGTTTTTGTTAAGGAAGAGTCAGATAGCAGCGACGAATGAGTTGATCGTAAAGCTTTATTGAATGTTGGGTATCTTAGGTTGTGATGTAACAATGGATACTCATTCTCCGTTTGCATGGAAATATACATCTTTTTTGCGGCCTATTAATTCCCCGAATTTGCGTTACATTAAACCAAGAGGTTGAAGTTTATGTGTTGTACCCCTCAAGGTTCCGAGATTACTATTGTAGTAGCTTAATGCGTTAAATCGAATAAATAAATTAGTGTGACTGATCTTGCTGAAAATGTTGGACCTGAAGTTCTGCAGGAAAATCTTGTCCAAAAACTGACATCTATTGTCAGCAGTTACCAGGATCAGGAACAGGTCGATCTAATTCTTCAGGCTTATCACTTTGGTGAAGAGGCCCACATGGGCCAATTCCGTCTGAGTGGCGAGTCTTATATCTGTCACCCCTTGTCTGTCGCGATTATCCTTGCTGATATGCGAATGGATTCGAATGCAATTGTCGCGGGTATATTGCATGATGTAATTGAAGACACGGGCGTTTCCAAAGAACAGATCAAAAAACAGTTTGGCAAAGTTGTTGCCGATCTTGTTGATGGGGTCAGTAAACTGACTCAGTTGGATAGTCATTCGCGCGAAGAAGCGCAAGCAGAAAATGTTAGGAAAATGTTTCTTGCTATGGCGAGAGACCTCAGAGTTGTCATGGTCAAGTTTGCTGACCGAGTTCACAATATGCGCACCTTAAGTATTATGCCGGCTAAAAAAAAGCGGCGGATTGCGCGTGAGACATTGGAAATTTATGCTCCTTTGGCGTCCCGTTTGGGGATGAACCGTATTCGACAGGAATTACTCGAATTAGGATTTTCAGCCATGTATCCGATGCGTCACAGGGTTTTGGATCTGGCTGTCAAAAATGCGCGGGGAAATAGAAAAAATCTGGTCGGTCAAATAGAATCAACGATCAGAAAGCGTCTTTTGGATTGTGGCGTGTCCTGTGAGGTGTCTGGTAGAGAAAAAAATCTATACAGTATTTATCGAAAAATGGCGGGTAAACGAATCTCGCTGTCTGAAGTATTTGATGTCTATGGCTGCAGAATCGTTGTAAATACGGTCGATGACTGTTATCGGGCATTAGGTGTCATGCATGGCCTGTACAAGCCTTTACCGGGGCGATTTAAAGATTATTTGGCATTACCCAAAGAGAATGGTTATCAATCGTTGCATACGGTATTAATCGGACCTTTCGAATTATTGCTTGAAATTCAGATTCGAACAGCAGACATGCACATAATGGCGGAATCGGGTATTGCCGCCCATTGGCTTTATAAGGGGGACACAACAGAACTTGCAAATACCCAGGCTTCAGCCAATGAATGGTTACGCAATTTTCTGGAAATTCAAAAGGGTGCGGGTGATTCAATGGAATTCATTGATAACCTCAAGGTCGATCTGTTTCCGCACCAGGTATACGTATTTACTCCTAAAGGCAGCATAGTAAAATTGCCGAAGGGCGCAACAATCGTTGATTTTGCTTATGCAATACATACAGATATTGGTAACTCTGCGGTATCCGCTCGAGTGGATAAGCGATTGGCGCCCCTGCAAACAAAATTGGAAACCGGGCAGACGGTTGAGGTGGCCACCGTACACTGGGCACGTCCGAACCCATTGTGGTTAAAGTTTGTTGTCACAGTTAAAGCACGAACGGCTATTCGAACTTATCTTAAGAATTTTAAGCGCAGGGAGGCGATTGAATTAGGGCGACGCTTGCTGGATAAAGAATTGAGCGCACGAAACACGCAGTTGGATGAAGTTTGCAGGGAACACTTATATCATATTCTGGAATCTATGGATTATGATTCACTGGAGGATCTTCTTGAAGATATCGGATTGGGTAACAGAATGCCATTTCTTGTTGCCAAACGATTGAACATCAAAGAAAAAATAGGTTCTGATGAGCATGTAGATAATCAGCCCGCTTCATTTTCTCCTCTGATGATTAAAGGAACGGAGGATATGGTTGTTAATTTGGCCAAATGTTGTCGTCCGATTCCGGGGGATCCTATTCTTGGTTATTTTAATCCGGGAAAAGGCATTGTTATTCATCAGAATGATTGCAAAAATGCGAGTACAAAAAGCCGCCAGAATGATAATTGGTTGGACGTGGAATGGGATAATGAGGTTGTCGGCGAATTCTCGGTCGAAGTTCGGCTGGAGGTGAGTAATCAGCGTGGTACTTTAGCGACGGTTGCCTCAACAATATCAAAAATGGGTTCAAATATTGAGACGGTAAATACTCGTGAACAGAATGACCAGATATCGTTAGATTTTATTACTTTCACTGTCAGTGATCGTGTCCATCTGGCGAAAATTATGCGCCAATTAAGAAAGTTAGTTATCGTATTGAAAATTTCCCGAGTAAAGTTGTAGTGCTTTCTATTTAGCGAAAGGACACAACAATGACATTTAAAAATTATAAAAATACATCATGAAAAAACAAATCATTTCCACTTCGGCAGCGCCAGAGGCGATTGGTACTTATTCTCAGGCGGTAAGAGTAGACAATACTGTGTATCTGTCTGGACAGATCCCTCTTGATCCGGAGTCCATGTCTTTGGTTGAAGGCGGAATTGAAATTCAAATTCGCAGAGTGTTTGATAATCTTTTAGCCGTTGCGCAAGCATCGGGTGGTTCTTTATCAAATGTTGTGAAATTGAATATCTATCTCACTGACCTTTCCTGCTTTCCGATTGTGAATGAAATTATGTCGGAATATTTCGAAAAACCCTATCCTGCGAGAGCGGCCATTGGAGTTGCTAGTTTGCCAAAAGATGCATCTGTAGAAATGGATGCGGTTTTGGTTGTTGACGAGGATGATTACACTTTTTAATATTTCTGGTTCTGTTGGGTGGCTTCTGGTGGAAATCTTGAAACACTGGCGATTAGTACTCTGCGTGGTGTAGGTGTTCAGAGCGCTGCTCGATTGGAAAAGTTGGCGATCACTACAGTGGCGGATCTGCTATTTCACTTACCCATTCGTTATGAAGATCGAACCCGAATTATTCCTATCCGTGATTTAGTACCTGGCCAGCAGGCTTTGGTTGAGGGTCGTATTGACACTGTAAAAACGACCTTTGGTCGGCGGCGTATACTGGTCTGCCAGATCGATGATGGAAATGATTGTTTGACGCTTCGTTTTTTTTACTTCAGTTCATCTCAACAAAGAACTTTACGCTCCGGCCTGAATCTCAGGTGCTTTGGCGAGGTGCGCTCCGGGTATCAGGGACTGGAAATGATCCACCCGGAATATGAATGCATCGACGCAGGTGAGTCGTTTTCGGCTACAAAAACGCTTACTCCTGTCTATCCTCTGACTCAGGGCATAAGGCAACCGTTGATGAGAAAATTGGTCGATCAGTCGTTACAGAAATGGGTTGATGGTGATATTGATGCTCTTCTTGTTGATTGGATACCGGCTACGATTCGACACGATATGGATTTCCCCAGCCTGCATAATGCACTGACCTTTCTCCATTCTCCACCCGCGGATGTCGATATCGATGTGCTTGTAGAGTACACTCATCCTGCGCAACAAAGATTTATCTTTGAAGAGCTGATGGCTCACTATCTTTGTCTCAACAATGCCCGTCAACTTATTGGAAAACGCAGCGCGCCGGTGTTCAGTTGTCCCCAGCCATGCATTGATTCATTCCTGGTGAATTTGGGCTTTGAGCTGACTAAGGCTCAGCGACGCGTCATCGATGAAATACACAATGACTATTTGTCCGGATCTCCAATGATGCGACTTATTCATGGAGACGTGGGGGCGGGTAAAACTGTTGTGGCCGCGTGTGGGGCACTGGCTGTTTTGCAGGGAGGCTATCAGGTTGCGCTGATGGTGCCCACTGAATTGTTAGCTGAGCAGCACTTCAAAACCATGAATGACTGGTTTCAATCTTCAGATTATATCGTTGGTCTATTGTCCGGTAGCCAGTCGGATAAAGAAAAATCTGCTGCCTTGCAGAAAATTTCATCTGGAGAAATGAATGTGGTGATCGGTACACATGCATTATTCCAGGAAGCCGTTAATTTTTTCAGACTTGGATTGGTTATCATAGATGAGCAACACCGGTTTGGGGTGCAGCAGCGTCTGGCATTGCGAGACAAGGGTTTGCAGTCAGGAATGTTTCCGCATCAGTTGATAATGACCGCGACACCCATTCCTCGGACACTGGCTATGTTAAGGTTTGCGGATATGGATGTTTCGGTACTTGATGAGTTACCGCCCGGGCGGGTACCGGTAAAGACTTCTGTTGTACCTGCAAGACGAAGAGATCAAATTATTGAGCGAATTGCAGAATGGGTAAATAAAAAGCGGCAGGTGTATTGGGTGTGTACATTGATCGAGGAATCGGAGTTGTTTCAGTGTGAAGCGGTTGAGGAAACATTGTCTTATCTGCAAACCGCGTTGCCCGGTGCTCGCGTTGCAATGGTTCATGGTAAGTTGAAAGTAGCGGAAAAAGATGCGACCATGCTCGATTTTGTAGAGCACCGTATCGATGTATTGGTGGCGACTACAGTAATCGAAGTGGGTGTTAATGTACCCAATGCGGATCTGATGATAATAGAGAATCCGGAACGTCTGGGGCTTGCTCAGTTACACCAGTTAAGAGGCCGAGTCGGGCGTGGCGCAGGCGATAGTTATTGTCTGTTGGTTTATCAATCACCCTTGTCCGATATGGCAAAACAACGCTTATCTATATTGCGGCAAACCAGTGATGGATTCAAAATAGCTGAAAAAGATCTTCAATTGAGAGGCCCTGGCGAGGTTCTGGGTACTCGACAAACGGGTCAGATTCCTTTGAAGATTGCCAATCTGGTTCGTGATAAAAACATGGTCAGTCAGGCTGTCCGGGCTGCAGAACACATGCATAAGAATTATCCGGAAATGGTGAATCCCATGGTGAGTCGTTGGGTGGGTGATGCTTCCCAATATACCGATGTGTGATTCTTTGGTTTGTAATAATAGCTTTCTGCTGTAGTATTTGCCGACTTATTTTGTTTATGGTTCCGCAAGGCAATTAGTTTGCGAAAAACAAGTGTAATATTTTGTTTCCAACCGCGTTGGTTTTCAAGTGAACAAAACTGTAAGGCCTTTTTATCGAATAACGTTCGTTCCTGGCTTTATGAAAAATCTTCGTTAACGCAAAGACTCAAAAACAGTTGTGGTTCTGATTTTGGTGTGTCGGTTTTACATCAAGTGTTGAGTAAACCCTATATCGACGAGTCCAGAGTGTTAAATCTTTCCTCGAATCGCTATGCCTTAGTGCGGGAAGTGGTTTTGCACAGCGGACATAATCCCCTCATTATTGCCAGAACAGTAATCCCTCTGAAAACGCTTAGAGGTGCTCAGCGTCGGCTTTCTTCACTGGGGAGTCGACCGCTGGGGGAAGTGATTTTTACTTATCCGGGTTTACAAAGATTGAATCTCGATATTGTGGAAGTTTCGAAGCAAACATGGAACCCGGCGTTGATTGAAAAGATTAAAATTTCTGAGCCTGTCTGGGGTAGGCGAACATTGTACGGCATTGGTGGCAGACACTTGTTGGTCGGTGAGTTTTTTTTGCCGGCGGTATTAGCATTACGGTGATGACGCGGTGTTAAATGGCAAGTTAGAAAAGGAGTATTTAGAGGATCGCTGTCGCCAGTATTGGATTCTGATGCGATTTGACCGTCCTATAGGAATATTTCTGTTGCTGTGGCCGTCGATGTGGGCATTGTGGATATCTGCTGATGGTTTTCCTCAACCCCTGGTCTTTTTCGTTATTGTTTCGGGTGTTGTAATTATGCGAGCGGCAGGTTGTGTCATAAACGATTATGCTGATCGAGAGTTTGATCCGAAGGTTGAGAGAACGAGAAACCGTCCTATTGCTGCGGGAAGAGTGACAGAAAAAGAGGCATTGCTTTTGTTTGCAAGTCTTTGTCTTTTAGCGTTTGCTTTAGTGTTGCTATTGAACTGGATGACAGTGTTGCTTTCTGTAGTCGGCGCTTTATTGGCGGCTTCTTATCCCTTTATGAAACGTTATACCCATCTGCCACAGTTATATCTGGGAGTCGCTTTTGGCTGGGCGGTCCCTATGGTGTTTGCCGCCCAGACCGGCTCAGTACCACTCACAGCCTGGCTCCTGTATGCAGCGACCATTTTATGGACTTTAGCTTACGATACCATGTATGGCATGGTAGATCGGGATGATGATCTAAAAATAGGCGTTAAATCAACTGCAATCCTATTCGGTAACCTGGATCGCGGGATTATTGCCATTATCCAGGTTTCGTCAATTTTGATGTTGTATGTTGTTGCTCAGGTCGAAGCCTTTACCTGGCCATTTTATCTGGGTCTAGTGGCTTCGTTGGGATTAATTATCTATCAGCAGTGTTTGATTGCAAACCGATCAAAAGAGGGTTGCTTTAACGCATTTTTGAACAACAATTATTTGGGTGGATCCGTTTTTCTGGGAATATTTGTGCAATATTTGTTGTATTGACCGGAAAGCTAGTACTCCATCACACTTGTATTGACGGATAAAGTGTTTTTAATTTAATCCTC
>CAZGQY010000198.1:0-7187 GCA_964528035.1 uncultured Methylococcaceae bacterium
TTTCGTTTTGCGATGGCAACATGGTTAGCAATCGCGTGGTTTAACTCCATGATTTCTCGCATTTTTTTAAATCAAAAGGTTTTAAAACTTCATCGATACAGGCTTGAGCGGCTGCTAACAAATCAATCGCAACACTGGCATTCTCGGTTTGAATAATCGATTCGATTTTTTGATTAATATCACCACGGGCGGCAATCGCTTGGTCTAAAAGGTTGGTCGCTTCTTCTGCGGCTCTACGGCAAAGGCTGGTATCACGACCTTTTGCAAGCGCTTCGTTTAAACGTTCCAGCGCCGCTTCAACTGCCTCGCTGGCAACACTACAGCGGGTTTCAGACTCGGATAACTGATTGTTTAGTATCTCTAACTGCATCTTAAGTAAATACTCCGTAGTGGTTTGAAATTTGATTTAATTGATACTCTAAACGTCGGCACTCGTGTGGAGTAATACTTTTTTGCATCAATTCCTGGCCAATTTTTTGACGAAAACTAGACAAGCTTTTACGAATTATTTCTCTTTTCTGAATCGGCGAAGGTTGCGGGTTAGGCAATGACTTCAGTAATTTTTTGTTCGTTTTTATTGATTTAGATAGGTCGTTTTCAAGACTCGCAATACACTTTTGAAGCGATTGTTTTTTGGGTCTTTGCTCGTACTCTGCAACCTGGAGGGCTTTGATTAATCTATCGAAATTACTCATGTGTGAAACTCCTTTTTTGAAATCGTCCATTTTTTGTTGGACTACTGATTGTTTGGGTGGGTAGTTATATTCTTCGAGTCTGATTTTACGAATGTATTTGATGAAGTTGTTTGTTTCTGACGAGCCCTGGTTGGGAAGGGCGAATAACGACTTATTGAAGGCCGTCGCTTCGTCGAGCTTTTTTTGACCGACATTCGAGCGAATTTTAGATAAGAAACACATTAATTAACCGCCATTTTTTTTGAAGTATTAGTAACTATTATCTTTCACGACTGCTTTGTGGCAAGCAGTTTTTGTTTATAAACTAATGGCAGGTATTTGCGTCCGGATCCTACTGCTATTGGTTGTAATATTGGGGTATTTAAGTCAGGCCATTTGATGTGGATTGAATTATTTACAAGCAGTGTTGCGTATATGTATTCAATCAAATTTGTGCAGACATTTTTTGTTATTTTTTTATTTGTGTTTAATTGAATAACGAATAATTTTAGTTTTATATTGGATGCGCCGCGAGCATTGCTGCCCCTGAAAAGTTCAGTTTGACGATTGGCGCAATTTATACACAAAGTTTTATAAATTATTCGGTCGGATGCTTTGTTGCAACGTATGCAACGATTGGTTAATACTTTTTTTCGGCTGTTATTAGCTTTTATAGGTTTCGATACATCAGATTGATTACTGTTTTTTTGCCCAACTGCGCAGTTCTGGCAATGTGGCCATCTCTCAAACCCGTCTATTTTTTTTGATTTTACATAATTACTGGAGCATGCAGATTTCGATAGACGTAATGAACCAGGAATTCTCGGACAAGTAAACAATTTGATTGAATTTTGCATCATCTAGCCTATCGTTGAAACGAGGGGTTTATTTTAACAGTCACGATTCGGTTGATTAATTCGGTTATCAAATAAATCTTTATCTTCAAGACTAAGTCTGTCATACACCGTTACATGCGTTACTAACCGTTACTAAACCCTTTGGTAACCCTTTCGAAACCGTTTGTGTATTTTGTATTTAAATATATTACAGATACTTATGGGCATTTTATTCAATAACAAATTTACTATTTGTTTTTATTTAGCTATTTTGGTTTCTTATTTGTCATTTTTTCTCTTATCGAGCAATTTTTTATAATCCATGATATTTTTTATAACTTTAGTAGTGCGAGTGCCATTGATGACACCCCTAAAATAAAAACACAAACACTGAATCTTTAACTCTCAAAAAATCACACACACACATGGTATATATAGAAAGGTTTCTGAATGGCGGTAACAAAAACTAAAAAAAACAGCCTGACTTTTCTGAATGGCGGTAACAAATCCAGTTTTTTCTTCTATATTTTTTATGACTTTTCTGAATGGCGGTAACACCTTTCCAAATGGCGGTAACAAAAACTAATTTTAAATTGATTGAAAATGTAATGATGTCTCACTTAGATTTTCCGTGAGTTTTAGATATTTTTCTTTCTTTATATTTTTTTATAACAGTCTGATCGCGCAAATAACGATTTTCTTCTTTCCAAAAATTGGATGGGGTGGTTGTTTCTTTTACATCCAATTTATTATTACACTCATTAATAGGCAACCAGGTCACCGCAAATAATGAACATTTATTAGTTCTGGCTCCCTGGCGAGTTTTCTGAATAAAACCGGCTGATATTAATTCTTGAATGCAGTCATGGACGGTTCCTGTTGAGCTCCATCCATAGAATTTCATTATTTTGGGGGAGGCAGCTAAGTCACCGTTATTTTTCCCATTATACTGACATAATAAATTATCCAGAACGCGAAAAGCATTTGAACTTAAAATCGAGGCGGGTGATGCTTTACCCGCCTTTAAATCAGCTCTAAAAATGTGATGCGGCTTTGCGGAATAAGTATTAGTCGTGCGTCTATTTTTAGCTCGCTCCAACCTATTCTTGGACACTTTGGTGACCTAATAGCGCATGCACTTTTTTGTGCTGATCTTCGTCGATCCAATACCGACGACAATGGGTTTTAATACCTTGATAACCAGGTACGACTTCGAATTTTCGCGATACGTTGATACCTTTTTTTTCAATCGTTGAAACAGTAGTGTGTAAACAGTGTCAGAGCCCGCAGCCACGCGGGTTTTGTCTTTTATATCCATCTTTAATCTCCTTTATAAGTATCAAACTTCCGTTGTTTCGTTTTGTTTCTTTATTACATCGAAAAATTTTTTTTCGTCGATCGTAACTTTCCCACCGATCTTCGGAAATACCCCGGCAAATCCGTTAGTTTTTTGATTAAATATTAAATATCGAAGTGAACTTTGACTAAAAGCTGGGTGTTTTTCTGCGAATAATTTAATAGTTAATAAATCTGGAACTGAATCGTTGCTTGTATTTGACATGTAAAACCCTTATGTATAAATGATTTATAGCCGTTGCCAATTGCTCTGGCTTGATAACCATTGTAGGGGCGGTTTTTTTGAAATTAGCGAGAAATACGCGTTGAGGAAATTTAGGAAACTCCCCCGGGAAACTCCCCCGGGAAATAAAACAAAAAAAAGATCTTGACAGGTTTTTTAATTCATATAAAAAACATGCTATTTAATATACTTTTAACCTAATATAATTTACCGTTTTTAAAATCACATACTTTATTCGCAATTGTTTTTTTTGACCAACAACCGGTGGATGCCTCCGTTCGCCATCTAAATTTATTCTCGCTGCCAGTTAAAAATTCAAGTACAGGACTACCTTCTACTCCGTAGTATTTTTCTCCAAGAATCCTAAAAAAATCAGCACCGCCTGGCTCTCCTTCTGTAGTCCATGTTTTCCATAGCCAACGATTAATATCCGTTACTCTTTTATTTTTAATATCACCGCTCATTGCTTCATCGACAATACTCAATATCCCATGTTTCTTTTCAAATCTTTCAATGTCCTCGTTTAAGACAACTAAATTGTCCAACTTTGTTTTGATTGAGTTACCAAAAGTCGCAATATTATTTGCTAAAAAAAGCAGATGATAATACTTAGCATTCTCAAAACGCGGCTTTGTTTTCGTTAATCCATCAACAACAAAACAATCATTAACACAATAGTAACCATCACCATCATTATGCTTTAATAACCTTTTTCCATTAATCCTAACGGGACCCTTTACGTATACTTCCCCTCTATTCTTCCCCGCGTGATCTACCGCCACAAAAACCGAATCCGGAACCACTATTGATAAAACCAATTCACCCTCAACAGCGTAATCAGCTAAATCGTAAATCATTAATTCGTCATCAAAATACTTATTCCACTTATTAACTACCTCCAACAGTGAGTAATATTTTTTCGCTGGCTTTAATATTTTCTCCATCACTCACCACCAAAGATTTTATCGTTCATACTCGCTACAACATTCCGTGTGTGAGACTCGCTCAAATGCGCATATCGCTTGACCATCTGTAATGTTTTGTGACCCAAAACTTCCGAAATTTCAGCCAGACTCGCACCGTTCATAGCGAGATAACTCGCCGCGCTATGTCGCAAATCATGGAATCTAAAGTCCTCTATTTTTGCTTGCTCAACCGCTTTCAACCAAGGCTTTCGTATCTCAACGGGCTTTCCTGTGTTGCCAGGGAAAACCAACTCAGTATGTAGCTTTCTAATCTTCGAGAATTCTTTTAATGTTTCCAACGCGTGACCGCTAACCGGTACCCGTCGTCGTTCCCCGTTTTTAGTTTCCTCAATAATCAAAAAGCCTTTGTTTAAATCGATATCTTTCCATTTAAGATTCAATATTTCACCTCGACGCATTCCTGTGCTGAGTGCTAACACAACAATTGCATACAACGCTTTGTTGTTTGATTCCAGACACGCCTCAAGTAATCGATCTCGTTCATCGTCACTCAAAAATCGTACTATTCCTCTCGGCTCCTTGGGCTTCTTAACTTTTCTCGCTGGTGAATCATCCAACCATTGCCACTCGTTAACTGCTATAGATAACGCATGCGACAGCGCAGCCAGATAACGCACAGCGGTTGACGGTGACATGTTCCCGCCACGGTTTGTTGGTGTCCTCAATAATTCATCCCGACATTCAGAAATTAACGACGGTGACAAGTCAGACAATAGGTGATGCCCAAGCTTTAATTTCCACCAGGTGAGCTGCTGTGTTTGCTTAACTTGCTGTTTGGGTTTGGTGGGTAATACGTCGCGAATGTATCGATCAATTAAATCCGCTACGGTGTGACGTTTCGATTCAACTGTTTTGAAGTGTCGACCGTCTCTAATCGCTGACTCTACATCCTGCGCCCATTTCTTTGCGTCCGTGAGTCTTTCAAAACAGGCCGATTGCGGCGGGTAGCCCTTCAGTCTGACTTTAACCTGATAAGCCGTGCCGTCTTTGGTGTCGCGTTTAACAATGGTCGCCATTTGCACCCCCTATCGATAAGGTAGCCATGACGATATAATTTGAATAAGCCATTACTTTAACTCCTGTAAGTTATAAATTTGGCTAGGGTATCGATGGTGTTATCGCACCATTGATACCTGCTTCATATGTTACAACACACCACCAAAATACACAACAAGGGATAAGTAATCACTCGTTCTTTGTTCATATCTCATTGTTACTTATATTTATCCTTGTGATCGTTCCTGAATCCGGGACAATATCGGGACAATTGCATCCCAAAACAGCCTAAATCCGTGCCCCTGCGCGATACACAATAATCGTTAATTGTTGTTGCTTGTTGTCCCTAAGTGTCCCGAAATTGTCCCGAAGACACAAAAAAAGCACTTCGATTTCTCGTAAGTGCTTGTTTTAATTGGTGGGCCCTGTAGGACTCGAACCTACGACAAAGGGATTATGAGTCCCCTGCTCTAACCAACTGAGCTAAGGGCCCGAAACTTTGTTTGCATGTGACTGACAAACGATACAGATCAATTATTTGATAAATTCTTCACACATCCAGGAAATCGATCATTCTTTTATTTTGATTACAGGATGGAATCCTAAAAAACCACCGGGGCAGTTTAATCAACATCAAGAAAACTGCGTAGCCTTTCTGATCTTGTAGGATGTCTGAGCTTGCGCAGGGCTTTAGCTTCTATCTGACGAATACGCTCTCGAGTTACATCGAACTGCTTTCCAACCTCCTCCAAGGTGTGATCGGTATTCATATCTATACCAAAACGCATCCTGAGAACTTTCGCTTCCCGCGCTGTCAACCCGGCCAAAACCGTTTGGGTCGATTCTTTTAGCCCCTCGACGTTCGCTGATTCAACAGGCGAAAGCACTCTCGCGTCCTCGATAAAATCCCCTAAATGTGAATCTTCGTCATCACCGATAGGCGTTTCCATAGAAATGGGCTCTTTCGCGATCTTAAGTACCTTACGAACCTTGTCCTCCGGCATTTCCATACGTTCGGCCAATTCTTCAGGTGTTGCTTCCCTACCCATTTCCTGAAGCATTTGTCGAGAAATTCGGTTCAACTTATTAATGGTTTCAATCATGTGGACAGGAATACGTATGGTACGCGCCTGATCTGCAATGGATCGGGTTATTGCCTGACGAATCCACCAAGTGGCATAAGTGGAAAATTTATAGCCACGACGGTACTCGAATTTATCCACGGCTTTCATAAGCCCAATATTCCCTTCCTGGATCAAATCCAGGAACTGCAAGCCCCGATTGGTGTATTTCTTAGCGATAGAAATTACCAGGCGAAGGTTTGCTTCGATCATCTCTTTTTTTGCACGCCGGGCTTTTGCTTCTCCAATCGACATTCGCCTATTAATGTCTTTCAGTTCGCTGATTAACAGGCCGTGTTCATTTTCTACTGCGGCCAATTTGCTTTGCGCTCGCCTGATCTCAAAAGCATGTTCCCGCAAAACCTCACTATAATTTTCGTTTTTATCTATATATTTCTGTAACCAGGCTGGATCTGTTTCATTCTCTGTAAAGCTTGTAATGAACTCTTTACGCGGCATTTTTGCCGTTTTCACGCAAATATCCAGAACTATTTTTTCTCGTCGCCTTATTTCAGCAATGCCATCGCGCAAAACCCCGCTCATTACCCTGAAAAACTGGGGGGTCCACTTGAATTCACCAAAACTTTTAGTGAGCGCCGTATACGGTTTTTCTGTGCGCTCATGATAATAACCATATTTCTTAAGTGCATTGCTTACGGCTTTATAACGTTTACGTAGAAGCCCCGCCTTTTCCTTAAGTTCCTCAGGATCCAGACCCATTTGCTCATCGTCCTCCACTTCCGTATCTGCTTCCGGAGGTGATGTGGAAATTTGGTATTCCGGTTGATCCAGATCGATAAAATCTGAAATCAAATCAGTAATGCGTGCTTCTCCTTCGTCAACTAGGTCACAAGACGCAAGAACGTATTCAATCACTCTAGGGCATCGAGCCAAGGCCTGAAGCACTTGTATCTGACCTTCTTCTATGCGCTTGGCAATATCCAGTTCGCCCTGACGAGTTAACAATTCAACCGTACCCATCTCACGCATATACA
>CAZGQY010000199.1:0-7161 GCA_964528035.1 uncultured Methylococcaceae bacterium
AGACGGACAATAAGACAAGTCAAGATTCGTATATTATTGAATCCTCGCTCCTTATCAATTATTTTCGCACCATCGTTATCAAATGGCATAAAGTTGGGCTCTCATCGACCGTCTTCGTTGCATAGAAACTTACGAGTCCATAGTGCCCAAGCCTCACTACTTAGAGATTAACCACCCGCAAATTTTACAGTGTAACCCCGTTGTTCAAGTTGCATCTTGATTGCATCTCGATGATCGCCTTGAATTTCTATCACGCCTTTTTTTACGCAACCGCCCGTTCCACACTGGCGTTTTAGATCTTTAGCCAATTGTTTCAATCCATCCGCTTCCATTGGCAACCCAGATACAGTGGTCACGCCCTTCCCCTTACGACCTTTGGTTTCACGCCGAATTCGCACAATTCCATCCAGGCGGACAGGTGCTGCAACCTCTTTTGGTGGTTTAATACGACCTGAAACAGTGGAGTACACCAACCGTGTATTATTTTTCATCATTTTAAACCCTTTCTACTCAGAGATTTTCTCGGTTATGGTACAAACCGTTGGTTGTTTGGGATACCGAAAAAGATCCAGGTATACTTTGCTGCAACATCCCAGTAACCTTAATCCGAAAAACCTATGGCTTGGGCACTCAGAAAATTATACGCTGAATATTTCCATTAATACTTTCATACATCAAAAAACCTCTCCAAAACACTTGTTCGCCCAATAATTTCCACTCTCGTCTTAACAACCGGGATAAAATCCCAGCGGATATGCCACTACAATTAAGAATTGAAGCCATCCGAATCCTACACCTACCATTACTGTTGAGGTATACGACTATATTCGCGATAGTTTTCACTGCTGTTTCCTGCACCACCCCTTCTGAAGCCTTACGTTCCAAAGCACTTGAACTCGGGTACCAGGAGGCTCACCTGACTGGAGCAAACTACGATCATATTGGCTTCAAACACAACTCCGACTCAAACAAGGAAAGTCTGCACATTTATCTGGATGGAGATGGGACACCCTGGTTAACCCGGCACATTGTTGCAGATGATCCGACCCCTCGAAATCCTGTAATGCTGAAGCTTATGCAACTTGATGAGCAACCGTCACTTTATTTGGGTAGGCCTTGCTATATTCGCACAAAACACACTAAAGCCTGTCATTCTGCAATATGGACCGACAAACGATATTCACAACAAGTGGTTTCCAGTATGACTGCGGCCTTAAGGGTTTATCTTAAAGGCGCGCAGCATAAAAAATTATTTTTTTTTGGTCACAGTGGAGGCGGAACCTTAGCCATTCTCATGGCCAAAGAATTTCCCGAAACAGTGGCCATTGTCACACTTGCAGGTAACTTAGACACAGGTAGATGGACTACACACCATCGATTTGACAATCTCAGTGGTTCTTTAAACCCTGCTGAAATGCCACCATTGCCCGAACATATTCCAGAATTCCATTATATTGGAAATAACGATACCAATATCCTTCCAGATTTCGTTACGGCCAGAAGCCACACCCGAAAGGGTATTCACATTACTGTGTTAAAAAATTTTGACCACAGCTGCTGTTGGCAGAAAATATGGCCAGATGTTTTGCAACAATTAGATGCTCTGCGCTGAACCATGAAATGTACCACCCGCTTCCTAATTTGCCATTCCACGCGGCTGTAAGCGTCGAATCAAATACATTCTCCACACCCAGATGAAAAGGATAATCAACGATGAAACCACCTGCCCCCACCCGGGAAGCCCAATAACCAAAAAATCGTAGCATCCGTGTAGCAGTACTGCTACGACCAAGCCAGCAAAAGCGTATAAAAATAGAGGACGCTTGGTTAATTTGGCATAGCCACAGGAATAGCCCCAAATCGATGCAAAGATAAAATGAACCGGGGGGGATGCCACGCCCCTTGCAAGCAATTCTTTTTGATCGGCAAATTGTGCGTAAACAAAATTTTCGTAAATAGAAAAACCCAACCCGATAAACGAGGCGTAGATAATGCCGTCCATTAGTTCATCAAAATAACGAAATCGCAGGACAATTACGTAAAAAGGAATAAATTTCACCAACTCCTCGATAACCCCTATGACACTCACTGCGTATATAAACAATCCAAGTCGGTTGGTATATCCCAAAGCATAGGCGTCCTGTCGTAAACCAAGTAGATCCAGTGTTTCATAGGCAAGTTGCCCCATATAGCCAGAACCAATACCAAGCAATAAGGTTAGTAATAAATATAAAATGGGTTCAGGCTGATGGCGATCCTTCCAGTAGTGGTAACAGGCCCAAAACAATGCCGGAATCAGGATCGTCACCAGAGTAAGAGGAAAATAAGTTGTCATGTGCAGAGGATCCAAACCCCATACTGTATACAAAAATGTATCTACTCAGAGTAGTCTTGTGGCTTGCACCCTCAAGAAATTAACGATGAATAGTGTCTAATGATTAAAGTATAGGCTCATTCCATTTGCAACGAGATGACGCGAAGAATTGGTTCCTCTGCCAATAGATGTAGTGTGTTTGCAATACTGTACAGCAATCCTGTTGTCGCCCTGTCATTATTCGCGACCAGTGGACAAATACTAATGACTCGGGCTTATTTACTCGCCCCCGCAAGCCAAATCGGGCCATTTTCCTATTCGTCAATAATATTCGGTAGCTTACTGGGCTGGATTTTCTGGGAAGAAACGCTGGATCAATACTTTATTTTCGGCGCTGGCCTTGTGTTAGCAGCGGGTATTCTGGTTCTTAACAATCGCACCGTATCCGGATAAATTCAAGTATCCATCAGACCGCAGATTGTCCACCCACAACCTCCTAGGCAACTCCCCAATTATTTGATAGAGTCTGGGTAATTCAAGATAAAGAGGATTGAGCGATGATTGGTATGATCGGTGCGGTAGCCACGTTGATCTGGTATTTTTATTCAGCCGAAAAAGTCGGCAAAAACAGCGCAGGCTGGGCAATTGCAGGCGCCCTTATTTATGCCGGCAGTCGTTGGGCATGGACACTGGGGGTGATCAAACCGATGATGGGACGGGGATTCTACAGCCACTCAGGACTCACCGGATTCTTGATCGAAACTTCTGCGATTGTGGTTGCACTGATTATCATCGTAGTCATCAAGTTTAAATTTCTTTCCGCAGCAAAGCCCTGAGAATGACACTACTCAAACAATACACAAATTCGTTTCTAGAACGTAACTACTCGTCTCCCTACCGAAACAGCCCTCTATGGGGGATCTGTGGAGGAAGTGTATGCGGCAGGGAAGCCGCATCCAAGCCTACAAGGATGTATTTACGGCGTCTTCTGGAACAGATCACACATAGAGGGGTGAGCAGTTACTCTAGAACAACATTATTGATAGAGTTTTACACACGCCCAACAATCTAAGATCTGCAATTTAAAATTCCACTTACCTGTAACTAACGGTCTGGATTTTACGGTTCGGCGGTTATCCTGTTCTTGTAGCCCCGATAAACCAACACACAGCCCATTAATATAAACGGTAGACTTAACCACTGACCCACACTCCAGGACAAATCGGCCCCATACGCCGCCTGACGAATTTTGAGGAATTCCAGAAAGAATCTGGAAGGAAACATCAACAACATATAAATGCCGATTATATATCCGTCGCCATAGCGGTTTGCACACCTCAGATAGGTGAACAGCATGACTATAGAAATCAACAGGTAAATCAGGGCTTCATACAACTGCACCGGATGACGCGGCACCAGATCCACACGTTCGAATATAAACGCCCAGGGCACTGTAGTCTGAATACCGACTATCTCTGAATTGAATAAATTACCCATGCGGATAAAAAAAGAAACGGTTGCCAGCGGAACAGCACCACGATCCAGTGCCCACAGGCCAGTATAAACCTTCTTTTTGACTGCAAAATAATAACCCGCAAGAATGACTCCAACCGCACCGCCGTGACTGGCAAGGCCACCATTCCAGATTTTTAGTATTTCAAGCGGATGACTCAGATAAAACCCCGGATCGTAAAATAAACAGTGTCCCAGTCGAGCACCAACCACCACTCCCACAAATACATAGAAAAACAAATCATCAAGATCCTCTACTCGCTTTCCTTCACGTTGAAACATCCATTTAAGAATTACAAAACCTTGAAAAAAACCAATCGCAAACAACAGCCCATACCAGCGAACCGTAAGCGGTCCCCAACTCAGTAATGTCGGACTGACGTCCCATACTATATAATCCATAATTTCCACTTAATAAATTCAATTCTCTGCCACCGATACGGCAGCATAAACAAACGACCCAGGAATTCAAATACTTTAACTCTACAATTGATTTTTACACCATGATTAGCGATGCGGTCAGTTAGTCAAACTGCGTAATATTGTCACCGGGTCGAATCTCAGATTAGAGAATAATCTTACAATATTTACCTACTCTTTCTATTTCTGTACAGGCATCAATTAAAGCATCTGATGCACACAAATCCGCGGCCAATTTCTGACATTGCTTTTGTACCTGCTGAGATCTCAGGAGTACCTGTAGTTTCTCAGCTACATTGTCGGCTGTAAACCGCTTAGGCCTAAGAAAATCTCCGATGCCCAGGGCCTGCACCCGATTGGCGTTATCCGGCTGATCGTATGCCATTGGCATAATCAGTTGCGGCACTCCTGCCCGAATAGCCTTAGCTGTAGTACCAATACCCCCATGGTGCACAACTGCTTTACACAACGGGAACACGCGATCAAATGGCGCATATTCGAAATGTCGAATAGCAGGTGGAAGCTTCTTGGGAATATGATTGTGAAATCCGCTTAGAAATATCGCACGTTCACCCAATAAAGCACATGCCTTCACCGCTGTTGCAAAGAAACTTGACGCGTGACAATGCCCGGATCCTGGTGTAAAAACGATTGGTGCTGACCCAGCGTCGATAAATTGTTTACAGGACTCAGATAAGTCTAACTGATCGCGGTCTTCGTGAGAAATAAAGCCCCCCATGTACAAAGAAGGCGGCCAATCAGACTGAGGTGTGGCAAACCATTGCGGAAACAAGGCCACTACGCTGTCCGGTGAATAAAGCCATTTGGTCGCAATCTTTTGCGCAAAAGGCAAACCGATTTCACGACGAAATCGGTTGGTTTCCGGTGCCAACATTCGCTCTAACACAAGCTCACCAAACCCACGAGCAAGCAACCGCTGAATCCATTTAGGAAAATAACGACTCCAGGAAAATGCCTGAATCGATACTGGTTCTTCAATACTCCAGATCGATGCGGGCTGTAACACTACGCTCACATGAGGAATCGAAAATTTTTCAGCGGCGATCCTCGCACCATAGAGATAACAGGGCGAAATAACCAAAGTATTTTTTTTACGCGCGTCCGCGACAGTGTGGTAAGCCAGTCGCATGCAACCATGAATCATTTCCCGAACAAGAATCTGAAAACCACGAGTTGGATTCCAAACATCCGGCTCTGCTAACACCGACTGATAATGCTCAGCAGTTCCGAGAGAAATAAAATCCAAGCCTACTCGTTCAGCAAGTGGCTGAAACGTTTCATTGGTCACTAAAGTCACCCGATGCTGCCTTTTCTTCAGTTCACAACCCAAAGCAACAAAAGGATGCACATCTCCTGCAGTCCCTAAGGTAACCAATAAAACATCCATATACACTCCCAAATCAGTTGGATTTTTTAAATCTTAATCGCTAATTTCATGCTTTCCGACATAACACAGTTCGACAATCCGAGTATTTGCGCCATAATTGCAAAACAAGCTAAATAAACAGGCAGCGACAATGATATGATTACGATCCCCAGCAATCAACAATATGGAACATCCAGTCAGCAAAGTGCCTTACAGGTTGCCAACATTAACTTATCATATCGACCCTACCCGTTCAGCGAAAAGGATACAAGTCATTGATTATTAAAGATACAGAGCAGATCTCCTTTACCCTGCTACAGCAATCCTTCTGCTGCAGCCTGAATGATCCAAGTCTTAGTACATTTCCATTAAAATTCGATGATCCTGCAATTTATCTTGCTATTGCTGCAGAGTGTTCTGAATCGCTTTTTCACTTTTTTAATTACCGACAATTAACCACTTAACTTCTAACCATACTAACAATATAAAACCACACAGATGAACGACAAACAATCGATAGGATTTATTGGTATAGGCTTGATGGGTAAACCCATGACGCTGAGGTTACTAAAAGCTGGCTATAAGGTAACAGTCTGGAACCGTAGCCCGGAAAAACTGGAGGAAGTTCTTGCTGCAGGTGCCAAACGGGCAACGACAATCGATAAGCTGGTATTAAATACTGAGGTTATATTTTTGAGTCTGGCAGATACCGCAGCTGTTAATGATGTCGTTTCTGCTAATGGTGGCATTGGGCGCTTTGCCAACGATAAAAAGATCATCGTCGACCTGTCCAGTATTGATCCCTCGGAAACCCGACGATTCGGGCAAAGCCTGCAATCGCAATGTGGTATACACTGGGTGGATGCCCCAGTATCCGGCGGCGTAGTTGGCGCAGAACAAGGCACCCTGACAATCATGGCAGGCGGATTGGATTCAGACATTGAACGTATTCGACCCATATTGCAGCACCTCAGTCAGCGGCTCACGCATATGGGTGACCTGGGAGCCGGACAGGTCACAAAAATCTGTAACCAGATGATCGTCAGTTGCAACGCGTTGGTCATCGCGGAAATGCTGGCATTAGCAAAAAAATCCGGAGTAGACGCTGAAAAAATACCTGGGGCACTGGAAGGTGGATTTGCGGATTCCAAACCACTGCAAATATTAGGGCCAGAAATGGCCAGCGAAACCTTCGAGCCAATTAAATGGCGGGTCAAAACACTACTAAAAGATTTAAACATGGCGGTAGACCTATCAAGAACGCAAGGCAAACCTATCCCAATGTCGGGACTCGCCACACAATTGATGCAGCACCATGCAAGCAAAGGTTATCTGCAACAAGATCCGTCGACCCTTATAAAATTGTACACTGATTAACGATTCAAATTCTTTTTCAAACAAAGCGGCTTGAAAAAATTTCCCAGGAAGGTACAGGATTGGTGTACAGGATTGGTGTTCAGGATGGAGAGAACAGGGCCAAGATAAGGACAGAAAGACAAATTAGTTTCAATAGTTGTAAAATGCACTT
>CAZGQY010000200.1:0-7089 GCA_964528035.1 uncultured Methylococcaceae bacterium
AGAAGACGGACAATAAGACAAGTCAGGATTCGTATATTGTTGAATCCTCGCTCCTAAGTGGTCATTTCTTTGAATACAGATAAAAAAATTTGCCTGGGAGCATTATGAATAAGGTTGTTGCTTTATTGATTATTTTTGGATTATTGCAGTCCGTCGGTGCGGCACCGGTACTGAAAGTGGTTGCTAAGGAAGAACCACCTTTTATGGGCCGAACTTTAGTTGATCAGGGGCTTTCGGCAAAGATTGTCAAAATCGCTTTGGAGAAGGCAGGCTATTCTATCTCCTTCGCATTTGAAAGTTGGCCACGGGCTTACGAGGGAGCTGAAATCGGAGTTTATGATATCGTCGGTTCGATTTGGTATACCGATGCGCGGTCTAAAGATTTCGCGTTTAGTGCGCCCTATCTGTTTCATGAAATCAAATTTATAAAACGAAAGTCTGATTCGGGCGTCAAGTATGATTCGCTCGCCGATTTGGACGGGCTTATCGTTGGAACACTCAAAGATTATGCTTACCAGGACGATTTTATAAAATCCCGTAAGATCATTAAATTGCCTCAAAATCATTTGTTGCAGAATCTCTTGAAACTTTCTTTAGGCGAAATCGATTTGACCCTGGGCGAATATCGTAAGATCCGTCACGAATTGAATGAATTTATGAAGGGTAGTGTCAAGGATCTGGAAATACTTCCCAAGCCTTTAATTCGCCGTGGAACGCATATAGCGGTCAGTCGTTCACATCCCGACCATAATAAGATTATCGCGGATTTCGACAAGGCTATTGAAGCTATGAAGGCTGACGGCAGTTACGACAAAATATTGACTGAATATGCAGATTAATGGCTATTGGAAAATTTACGTTTATTCTTGTTTACATGTTTTTTTAAAATAAAATGCATTGAGAAGCCATCGCAGTTGCAGATTCTCGCTGGAATTTCCCGGGTAATCGCGGAAAAATCGACTCAAAACAACTGTCTGTGGTGACTATTCCTATTCTCGGTTAATTGTCTGGCTGAAATTTTTCATTGAATCGGTTACCATTGCGCGTTTTTATCTGATTACATTCGATGCAGGAAAATTGGATTGCACCATCAATACTTTCAGCAGACTTTGCGCGCCTGGGTGAAGAAGTTGACAAGGTGCTTGCGGCAGGCGCAGATATTGTGCATTTTGACGTTATGGATAACCATTATGTTCCAAATTTGACGATTGGTCCTATGGTTTGTGAGGCCTTGCGTAGTTACGGAGTAAATGCTCCGATCGATGTTCATCTTATGATCAGTCCAGTAGATCGAATTATTCCGGATTTCGCCAAGGCAGGCGCACAGTTTATTAGTTTTCATCCGGAAGCTTCGGATCATGTTGACCGGACTGTACAATTGATTCGTGACCATGGTTGTAAAGCAGGGCTCGTCTTCAATCCGGCAACGCCGTTGAATTATCTTGATCACGTGATGGATAAGCTTGATATGATTTTATTGATGTCAGTTAATCCAGGTTTTGGTGGTCAGGCGTTTATTCCAGGAGTGTTGGATAAATTGCGACGGGTAAGGCGACGAATTGACGACAGTGGTTATCCAATTCGTCTTGAAATTGATGGTGGTGTGAATACGGCTAATATTCGAGAAATCAGCCAGGCTGGAGCAGACACTTTTGTATCAGGGTCGGCGATATTCAGTGCCGATGATTACAGTACGGTTATTAAAGAAATGCGGGCAGAATTGGCAAAAGTGACGAGATAATCATGAGTCGAACTCGATTGATTGGTATTGATCTGGACGGGACATTGATCGACAGTGCGCCCGATCTGGGCTATGCATTAAAAAATATGCTTGAACAGCTGGATATGGCGCCAGTTACGGGACATCAGATTCGAACCTGGATCGGCAACGGCGTTAATTTATTGGTGAAGAGAGCTTTAACCGGTACTATGAATCCGCCTGACCAGCTACCGCAATTTGAACAAGCGCTGAGTGTATTTTCAGATTTCTACGAACAAAATATCAATGAGCGGGGCTGCTTGTATCCGGGTGTTCGGGAAGGACTTTCTCAGCTTAGGGCTGATGGCTTTATACTCGCCTGTTTGACTAATAAACATTCAAGGTTTACTCATAAATTGCTGGAACAAAGTGGGCTTGCAGAGTATTTTGATTTTGTAGTTTGTGGCGACACATTTGAACAACGTAAACCTCATCCGATGCCGTTATTAAAAACAGCTGAGCACTTCTCGGTGGATCCAAAATGCGCGGTCATGGTCGGTGATTCCATTAATGATATAAAAGCTGCAAAAGCCGCTGGATTCATGTCCGTGTCTGTACCCTATGGATATCTTGGAAAATATACTGTGGATGACCTGGCCGCAGATCATAGTGTGGAGTCTCTGGATCAACTGTCGGCACTGTTGCGGGCGGCATAATATGAACGGATACGGCAAGATTTTTAGAGAACGATGGCGGTGTGGAAGTTGGCACTGATTCGTATACGCCCTCATTACTCTGAAACTTTATCCGTAAATTATGAAACCTGAACAATTTAAGCAATACGCCTCTCAAGGTTACAATCATATCCCTGTCACGCGAGAAATTCTCGCCGACCTGGATACTCCCTTAAGTGCCTACCTTAAGCTGGCCAATGGCTCCTATTCCTATCTTTTCGAGTCGGTGCATGGTGGCGAACAATGGGGCCGCTATTCAATCATTGGTCTGCCGTGTGAGACCGTGGTTAAGATTTATGACGATGAGATCCAGCTGGAGAAAAATAATCAGCGGATCGAGTCATTGCAGCGGGAAAACCCCTTTGACTGGATCCAGTCATTCATAGCAGAGTATAGGTCTCCGGATATTGAAGGTTTGCCGCGCTTTACTGGCGGCGTGGTGGGTTATTTTGGCTATGAAACGATCGCTTATATTGAACCGCGTCTGCGGGGAAATAAAAAAGAAGACCCCTTAGGTACACCGGATATTCTGTTAATGGTGTCGGAAGAACTGGTTGTATTTGATAATTTGTCCGGCAAGCTTTTGATCATCACCCATGCTGACCCCAATGTTGAAAATGCTCTGCAAATTGCCCAGACGCGCCTGGATGAACTGGAAAAACAATTGCGTGAATCTCAGGCACAACCCACGACGCATGATCCGAGTATTGTCAATGAGGCGGATTTTGTTTCCGGATTTACCCAGAAAGGTTTTGAAGATGCAGTCAAACGGGTTAAAGAGTACATAGTCGCTGGTGATGTTATGCAGGTGGTTGTGTCGCAACGCCTGTCAATACCGTATAGCGCGTCATCGCTGGATTTATACCGTGCACTGCGTTGTCTCAATCCATCACCTTATATGTATCATCTGAATCTGGGTGATTTTCAGGTTGTTGGTTCCTCTCCAGAAATTCTGGTGCGATTAGAAGACGGTACGGTGACAGTGCGTCCTATTGCGGGAACACGGCCACGAGGTAAAGATCGTGATGAAGATAAGGCGTTAGAGACTGATTTGTTGTCAGATCCAAAAGAACTTGCCGAACATCTTATGCTGATAGATTTAGGTCGAAATGACGCCGGTCGGGTCGCGGAAGTTGGCACGGTAAAGTTGACCGACAAGATGATTATTGAGCGCTATTCGCACGTTATGCATATTGTTTCCAATGTAACAGGCGAATTGAAAGATGGAAAAAATGCTTTTGATGTATTGTCAGCGACCTTTCCGGCGGGTACTGTCAGCGGTGCGCCAAAAATTCGGGCAATGGAAATTATCGATGAACTGGAACCTGTAAAACGTGGCGTTTATTCGGGGGCAGTGGGTTACATAGGCTGGTCGGGTAACCTGGATACCGCGATCGCAATAAGAACTGCAGTCATAAAGGATAAAACCCTGCATATACAGGCTGGCGCAGGAATAGTCCATGATTCGGTGCCGCGTAACGAATGGGATGAAACCATGAATAAAGGTCGTGCAGTTTTTCGGGCGGTAGCGATGGC
This sequence comes from uncultured Methylococcaceae bacterium, assembly GCA_964528035.1. GTDB lineage: Bacteria > Pseudomonadota > Gammaproteobacteria > Methylococcales > UBA1147 > CAZGQY01. The sequence continues at coordinate 3,970 of CAZGQY010000200.1, forward strand.
AGAGGCTGGGCTTGAAGGAGGGCGTAGCTGATGAAAGCTAATCATGTCGTCATGGTCGATAACTATGATTCATTTACTTATAATCTGGTGCAGTATCTGGGTGAGCTGGGTGCCGATGTGGAGGTGGTTAGAAACGATCAAGTGACGGTTTCTGACATCAAAAGCATGAGTCCGGACAAGATCGTTATATCTCCGGGACCGTGTACACCATTGGAAGCCGGTATATCGGTGGAGACAATTCATGAATTCGCTGGCAGTTGCCCTTTGCTTGGTGTGTGTCTGGGGCATCAAAGCATTGGTTACGCATTTGGTGGCCGGATTGTGCATGCGAAAAGTATTATGCATGGCAAGACATCGATGGTTTATCATCGCGACAGTGCAGTTTTTTCTGGCTTGAGCAATCCGTTTGAAGCAACCCGTTATCACTCGTTGGTTATCGATCAGCAAAGCTTACCCGAGTGCCTGGAAGTGACAGCATGGACAGAAAATGATGCAGGAGACATGGATGAAATAATGGGTATACGCCATAAAACATTGAATGTTGAAGGTGTGCAATTTCACCCGGAGTCAATTTTAACAACCCACGGGCATGATCTATTACGAAATTTTTTGAATAAATCGTAGGCTTTTATAGCGATTCGGCAACGGTTGGATTTAGGGGTTCAGGTCTTTTAATATTCAGGACTGTCGAATTTGTATAGTCCCTCTGTCTGTGGGTTTTCAAAAATAACAGTTGTGCATGACTGAACACAATACAATTGTCTCTGACTGAAACTAGTTGGTAGTTGGAGATACATAAACGACAAATAGTATGATAATGAATAACGATATATCCTCTGTATTACAGCAGTTGCTGGAAAATAAAGATTTGAGTGCCGAGCAGATGAGTACGGTGATGCGCATGATTATGTCGGGTGAGGCGACTTCTGCGCAGATTGCGGGCTTTTTAATCGCGCTGCGAAATAAAGGTGAGAGTGTTGACGAGATCGCAGAGGCAGCCATGATAATGCGGGATTTTGCGACAGATTTTCCGATCACAGGCGAACACCTGATCGATACTTGCGGAACGGGTGGAGATGGGCTCTCTACTTTCAATATATCGACTGCCAGCGCGTTTGTTGTTGCCGCAGCGGGTGGTGTTGTCGTAAAGCATGGAAATCGTTCGGTTTCCAGTAGTTCCGGGAGTGCAGATGTGCTCGAAGCAGCAGGTGTGAATCTCGAACTGTCACCTGATCAGGTGAAGCAATGCGTTGACCAAACAGGAATAGGGTTTTTGTTCGCTCCGGTTTTCCACGGTGCCATGAAACATGCAGCAGGACCCCGTTGCGAGATGGGAGTAAGAACCTTGTTTAATCTTTTGGGACCGCTGTCTAACCCCGCGTTGGCACCCAATCAGGTTTTGGGCGTATTTTCAGAAGATTGGGTTGATCCCATGATACAGGTACTGCAAAAACTGGGTAGTCGCCATGCTCTGGTGGTTCATGCAGAAGATGGTCTTGACGAAATCAGTATTGCGACGCCAACCCATGTGGCTGAGTTGAAAGACGGCTGGTTTCAGAATTTTATACTCACCCCGGAACAGTTTGGATTGATGCGTGCACCCATTGATGAAATTCAGGTGGACGGAGTACAGGCCAGCCTGCTAATAATCATTGACGTATTCGCTGGAAAGAAGGGACCGGCGCGGGATATTGTTGCGCTCAATGCAGGGGCTGCGATCTATACTGCAGGTTTGACCAATACGCTTGAAGCGGGTGTGCAAAAGGCCATACAGATACTGGACGACGGTTCCGCTCGCTTAAAGTTGAATGAATTGGTAAAGCTCAGTCGTTCGCTTAAATCGGGTACAGTTATTGATGTGCCAGTGGCGGTTGAAGCTACATCTCAACCCAGATCAATAACAGCAAAGCAGTCGACGCAGATACCCGATGTTCTTCAGGAAATATTGACCCATAAACAACAAGAAGTGGAACATCGGAAAAAACGAATGAGTACGAGTGACCTGGAGTCACAAATTGGAGTTGTTGCACCTCCCAGAGGTTTTTACCAGGCAATGCAAGCGTGTGTCGCAGCGGGAAAGCCCGCAGTAATTGCCGAAATCAAAAAAGCATCACCCAGTAAAGGTGTGCTGCGAGAGAGGTTTCAACCCATAGAAATTGCTCAAAGTTATGAAAAGGGTGGTGCCTGCTGCCTGTCTGTATTGACTGATCAGAAGTTTTTTCAGGGTTCGGAAGTTTTCCTTCAACTGGCTCGACAATCGTGTAATTTACCCGTATTACGTAAGGATTTTATTATAGATCCGTATCAGGTTGTTGAGGCACGTGCGATAGAAGCCGACTGTATTTTACTGATCGTCGCAGCATTGTCTGATGAGCAAATGAAAGAACTGGTCGATACAGCGACGCGGCTGAATATGGATGTACTGGTAGAAGTTCATAATGAATCTGAACTCAATCGAGCGCTCAATTTGGATGTTCCGATGCTGGGAATAAATAACCGAAATCTTAAAACTTTCGAAACGCGACTCGTGACCAGTCTGGAATTGTCTAAACTCATTCCAGATGATCGATTGGTGATCACAGAAAGTGGTATTCAAAGCATCGCCGATGTGTCATTGATGCGTCAGAATTCCATTAATGCATTTCTTGTCGGCGAAACATTCATGAAAGCAGAACAGCCTGGTGATAAGCTTAAGGAGTTGTTCGGGGATTAGTGGACGCTTTTGTTTGGATTGGTTTCTGTGCAATATTCCTGTTGCAGTAGCCAAAATACTCAAAAGTGGTTATCCATTTTTATATAGGCACTGTTTCTAAATTGCTAGAGGAGCTTCCTGCAGTTTATAGATTTTAACAGCGAGAGCATAGTCGGGTGGTTATGAATCTATCCATGAAAGTTGAACAGAAGAGAGAGTTCGTTAGAGATGTTTAATAGGCACTTCTTTTTATCGAGATAAATTCCTAATAACCATTTTCCTATTCGATGAAATTAATTCTCAATTAATCTCCTGGTCTTTGTCGACCGGAATTGACCAAGCCCAATAATATTCGTACAATACGCCGGATAAATTTTATTCCCCTGTAGCTCAGTTGGTAGAGCGGGTGACTGTTAATCACTAGGTCG
>CAZGQY010000201.1:0-7087 GCA_964528035.1 uncultured Methylococcaceae bacterium
ACAAACAATAATCCTGCGTCAATCTTTCGCATATTATTAAAACCTCGCTCCTTAATGTGTTTGTGCTTAGAGTATAAGCCATTGAATATACATGAGGTGTGAATCATCTCTGAAAATATTTCTGCAACATTCCCAATTACAGATAGCCAAACAATCAATTTCGATCATCGGTAAAAATTACCGCTGAATTAGATTTTTGACTCAGGTATCGGAGTTAGATTTTATTTGTTTAATTTCGGATAAAATTGATGTTTGTAGTGACATTAAATGATCCAGATGTATTTTCAATGTACTGAAATTTTTCTTTATTGATGTTGCTGATTGGCCATTCAGGGTCGTTTCGAGTTTATTGGCCACCAGCTTAATGGTGCTAAAATCAAAAAAACTGAGTGAGCCATGGAGTCGGTGCGTGATTTCTTTTGCGTCAGCGTAGTTTGAGACAGAAATATTTTTACTAATTTGTTCTAATTGGTCTGGAATTTCCGCAAATAGTTTGTCCAGTAATACGCAGGCCAGATCAATATCTCCCTCGGTTCTGTCTAATGCTTTTTGAACTGTAATTGTGCTTGTAATGGACAAGTCGCTGGTCTCGCTGGTTGGTGAATGGGTGGACTGGTAATCTAAACAACGGCGCATTGTTTCTTCTAATCTGGGTTTTAACAAAGGTTTAATTAAGCAATCAGAAAATCCTGCAGCGAGTACTCCAGCTTGCTGGTCTGGTAGCGCGTGCGCGGTCACGGCGACTACCGGCGTTGATTGGTTGATGTTCTCATTTTCGACCAGGTGGCGCATTATCTCCATACCGTTCATTATCGGCATTTGCAGATCAAGAAAAATCAAATCAAATGCCACGGCGTTTAACAGCTCCAAGGTTTCCTTCCCATCTCTTGCTTCTAATATGACAGCCCCCGTTTGGGAAAGTTGTGATTTTAACAGTGCGCGATTTATGTCATTATCGTCTGAAACCAGGAATGTATGGTTGATATATTCTGGAGTTGTAGTGACTGGTGGTGATATTTTTCGGAGTGTGAAGGGTTGTAAAATACTTTGCAGTGTATCGGATAGGAAGCTACTACGACAGGGTAGTTTTAGGAATTTGATACTGTGTTCCTGAATAATGGTTTTAAGGAGTTCAGATTGAGGTTGGTTACCCACCAGTAAAAGCGAATTTTTGGCGACCGAATAAATTGTTTCTATAGGTTTTTTGTCATCATATTCTGGTTCCGTTTGCGGGTTATAGATGAAAACAGTGTTGGCAATATCAGAGTTGGAAAAATTGGCGACGAAACTCTTTATGGATGGGAAAGCTAAAACGTGGACGCCGAGTGCTATGAGCTGAGATTCGAGTGCGGCCCTGGAAAGCTTAGTGGCATCGATTAATACGACAGAGAAATTTTTGTTCACCTTTTCTGGTTGTTTGGTTTCCCTTAGTGGTAACAATACCCAAAATGTTGACCCTTGTCCCGGACGACTCATGACACCAATTCTTCCGTTCATGCGTTCGACAATACTTTTTGATATTGTCAAGCCAAGTCCTGTGCCTTCAGAGGGATTTACATCAAAATCACTCATCTGGGGAAAGGGCGAGAATAAATTAATTTGATCTTCTTTTGAAATACCGCAACCTGTATCGGATATGGATAAAAAGCCGAAGCGTGCTGACTTTAGTTTTAAATATTGCGCTCGAATAATTATTCTTCCTTTGGGTGTGAATTTCATAGCATTACCCACGAGGTTAGTTATTACCTGCTGAATTCTAATTGGATCGCCGTGGATAAGGGTTGGAAAATCTTTTTCTATCAGTAGAGTAACTGCAGAATTTTTGGCTTGTGGGGCTAATAATGAAACAGAATCTTCCAAATACGGTCGAAGTCTGAAGTTTTTTGGTTTTAGTGTGAATTCTTCGGATTCCAATGTCGCCAAATCTAGAATTTCATTGATTATTTCCAGTAAGTTTTCTGCTGAAGTTTCGATTAATTGGAGCTGATCTGATTGATCAGGCATGAGTTCAGATTTGCTGAGTAACTCAATGAATCCCATAATTCCGTTCATGGGTGTCCGGATTTCATGACTGACATGGGCGAGGAATTGTGATTTAAGTTTATTTTGTGAGATAGCTTGTTTACGGGATTCCTCCAGGCTTAGATTTTTATCTTCTAACGAGCGTAATGTGTGTTGTAATCGTACTGTAGCGTTATAAATTTTTCGTTCTAAATGGGCCTGGTTTTTTTGCATGGCGGAGGCCATCGAGTTGAATCCTCGTTGTAATGTCTGGATTTCTTGTGTGCCACTTAACTTCGCTCGGGTTCCAAGATTACCTTGTGTTATAGATGAGACAGTATGAGTTAGATTGAGAATTGGGTGACTTATTTTACGAGCTATTTTATCGACAATTAGAAGCGTAAGTATCAGCCCTGAAAGCGCGATAATTACGCTGTGTGTCAGAAACAGTCTCTGTGAATCGACCGTGTTAGTTTTCGACAGGAAAACTTTTATATATCCTGGTGCAGTACCGGTTTGATTGTAATTGCTTATCTTCTGAATTGCTGGTGAGGGTGAAGCTGAAGAATTTGATGAACTATTGGTGGTGTCCCCGGAGATTTTTTTTTCGATAACAACGACGGTGTTTTTAGAGAGTTCATTGTTGATTTTTCCAATTGATGCGAATAATTGTTTTTTGTCGTCGAATATTTTAATGGCGAGTACGTCATGTTCAATTATTAAGGATGTCAGAAAATTTCGAATTCTGGATTTTTGGATATTGTTAATAGTGACTACTATTGCTACCTGCTGAGCGATTAGAGTTCCTTGCTGGTTAAGATTTTTCTCCAGTTCGGATTTTTGGCTGTGGAAAACGTAAGCCAGTAAACACAAAACGGTTATACCCGCTGGGATAAAACTGAGCAAAAATAATCGGAAACGAATATCAGCTTTGAGTTTCATTCGAGGATAATGTGATGCAGGAATTTAATGCGTGAGCCAACGCACTGTAGCCTGAAACCACAGTAAAAACAGTCGATTGTTTCAGGTAGCCTTATAGGTTACCAGGATGATGGGAATTTTTTATTAATTGTGAGTGATTTCCCCTCAACAGTTACATAGCCACCTTTGATCAATTCTTTGAATATTTTACTCACCATTTCGCGAGATGAACCAATCATATTGGCTAATTCCTGTTGTGTTGGACGAGTGTTTATTATGCGTGTACCGTTTTCGTCCTCAGACATGTTTTGCAGTTCGATAATCAGCCGTCCGTAAACATCGGATAAGGCAAGAGTTCTTACTTTATCGGTTAGTGTGCGAACTTTTTTTGCCAAGCCTTTAATTATACTAAAAGGTGCGCTGGGATTTTTATTTAACCAGGATTTAAATTCCGCTTTCGAAATAATTCCGCAGGTCGATTTGTCGGTTGTTATTACCGATGCCGAACGGGGTTCATCGTCAAGTAACGCCAATTCCCCAAAATATTTTCCGGTTCCATCAATACTGAGCGTTAACTCTTTGCCGCTCTCATCACTGACGTAAACTCGAACGGCCCCGGACAAAATGATGTGAAACGACGCGGTTTCATCGCCTTCGTTTATTACGATTGCATTTTTTGGGAAAGATTTAATAATTGCGTGTGATGCCAGAGACCTCAGAGCCTCCTCGGACAAGTGAGAAAAAATTGAAATTTTACTCAGTGCTTTATATACATTTTCGTGCACGAAAAGTCTCCGAAGCTATCAGACAAGCCATTTATTCAGTTTTCTGCAGGATTTTGCTCCAGAAACAGAGATCTTCCTGAGAAAAACCGAATTTTGACTCATTTCCGCAAATAAACTGATGAAACACGGAGTGTATTTCATCCCTATCCTGCGGCTACAACAATACAAATCCGTTGCCGACGAAATTTACCATAAAACCTGTCCGATAACCGGCCAATTTAACTAAATCCCTAGCCTCAATATAAATTTGCGGCAAGATTCGTTTTCGAACAGCTTTCCAAGGCTCAATTATGCCTGATAAAGGAAATTGTGAATAGTTCTCAAATTCAAAATGAACTATTCAACAGAAGATGGGGTGTTGGGGTTATATCATAACAGTCAATCTAAAACTGAGTATGACAGCACTATATTTGATCGGAATTCTGGTTGATGATGTGCAAGCATGATGCAAATTTATTAAAAGATTTTTTAATATTAAGTAAGAATGGGGTGACAAATGGAATTTTTATTGACTTTTATTTTGTATACTATGGCACTGAAATATCTAGGATTATACGGTTTTAAACAACCAGTGGCTGCACTTTGTATTTGTTCGATAGCGTCTTTGTCTCTAGTCGCAGTGGTGGTGCTGTCATCGATTACATGAGTCATTGGTTTATGTTCCTAATAGAGCGTGAATCAATAGATCAGTCAGCTAATATATTTCTATTGATAAGAAGAAAAATATAGATACCAATAAGGTCGGCAGATAATATCTGTTTAAAAAGAAATTAGATGCAGTTCTATAAGTCCCTTTTTTATGGTTGCCATATGAAAATTGTCAGCGACAGATATGGTACCAAATCCACCCAGGTATTCCACTTCCTTCCAGTAGTGCCATTTAATTGGCAGTGTCAACAAAACAATCGAATCAAAATGGCGTAAAACTGCCAGAAAAGACCAATAATCACATAAATACCTCTGTTAATCAGGCAGATAAAATTATGGCAGGGAATTTGCTTCTAACTGTTTGGATAAACAGGAGTCTTATTAATGGCGGATGATGATTTAGATCTAGGCGAAGAAAAAAAATCTTCAAAAAAATTATTTATCATTGGTGGTGTTCTGACACTATTGATTGTGGTTGCTGCAACGCTTTATTTTACCGGATATTTTGACAAAGAAGAGTCAGAAACAGAGGTTGCGGCTGATTCTGAGAAAAGCGAGAAATCCGAAGAGGATGATTCGGATTCTTCTGATTCGGAAAGCGACAAGGTCGTTGCGTATTACAACACCGAGCCGCCACTGATTGTCAATTTCAAAGATGGAGACGTAAAACTACTGCAGGTTTCGGTCGCCGTTATGGCGAACAGTGAAGAGAGCGTCGCAGCACTGAAACTCCATAATCCGGTGATTAGAAATAATATGTTAATGCTGTTAAGCGGGCAAAATCTTGTCGATTTGCAGACCAAGGAAGGTAAGCAAGCTTTGCAAACTGCGGCACTGGAAGAGATTAAAAAAATCATGGAGAAGCGAGCGGGTATCAAAGACATTGAACAAGTGTTTTTCACTGAGTTCGTGATGCAATAGTTATGTCAACAGACTTACTTTCGCAAGATGAGATTGATGCGTTATTGCATGGTGTCGATGATGGCGCAATAGAAACAGACGAGGAGGAAGAACTGCCGAGTGGAGAGGCCACTCAGTATGATTTTACCAGCCAGGATCGAATCATTCGTGGACGAATGCCGACTCTGGAAATGATCAATGAACGCTTTGTCAGGTACTTCAGAATTAGCCTGTTTAACTTTTTACGCAGATCAGCAGAAATTGCTTTGGCTGGTATTCAGGTAATTAAGTTCTCAGAATATATTCACAGTTTATTTGTACCCACGAATCTTAATATTGTCCGTTTTAAGCCTCTACGCGGCAAAGCTCTGTTTGTCCTGGATCCAACCCTGGTGTTTACAGCAGTTGACAACTTTTTCGGCGGTAGCGGCAAATTTCATAACAAGATTGAAGGTCGTGAATTCACGCCGACAGAAATGCGGGTTATTCGCTTGTTGCTGGACTTGATTTTTAAGGATTTGGTAGAAGCCTGGGTACCGGTGCTGGACGTGGATTTCGAATATTTGAGTTCCGAGGTGAATCCCCAGTTCGCGAATATCGTGAGTCCATCTGAGATTGTGGTTGTATCCACCATTCATGTTGAACTGGATGGCGGTGGCGGTGACATTCATATTGCTATGCCGTATTCAATGATTGAACCAATAAGAGAATTATTGGATGCAGGATTGCAAAGTGATCGAGGGGATTCTGATGATCGATGGCAGAAGACGTTGAAAGCAGAAATTTTGACGACCAATATTGATTTGAAAAGTACTCTTACAGAAAAAGTTCTCAGTGTAAATGAAATTCTTGAGCTAAAGGCGGGGGACGTGATCCCGATCGATATGCCTGAAGTCGTTACTCTTGTGACCGAAGATATACCCCTGTTTACGGGCAAAGTAGGGGTATCTGACGGTAATTATGCGATCCAGGTAACCGAAGAGATTAAATGTGACAGAACTTCTCAAATGCAGCTGAGTTTGTCTGATTGATCCCATCATTTTCGAATGCAAGCGTGGTCTTAAGTGGATTTGAATAGAGAAAGGTTGCACATGAAAACACTGCGGCGAGGTGAAGACTCAATAGTTTTGCAAATATACGAACCAGTTTGGGATGGAATTTTATGAGCGAAGACGAACTATCGGAGAATTCTGAGCCTTTGGAAAATGAGGTGCCAGAAGATGAAATATCAGGAACTGAAGTTTCTGGTGAAGTCAGCGATGAACTTAGCAGTGCATTGGATGACGATTGGGGTGCGGCCTTAAGTGAACAAAGTGCAGATGGCTCCGACGATGAGACCGACGAATTGTCCCCAGCGGCATTTCAGAATCTTAGTGCATCGTCAGGCGACACCCAGATAGATAAGAGCGAAGAAGTCAATCTTGATGTGATTCTCGATGTACCGGTGACGATTTCTATGGAAATAGGTCGTACACGGATCAATATTCGTAATCTGCTTCAATTGAATCAGGGTTCGGTCGTGGAGCTTGACCGTCTGGCGGGTGAGCCGATGGATGTGTTGGTGAATGGTACCTTAATAGCTCATGGTGAAGTTGTGGTGGTTAATGATAAATTTGGTATTCGCCTCACTGATGTTATTAGTCCTGCGGAGCGGGTAAAGAAACTTCAATGAAGTTGGCAATGCTCGGCCTCAGTTTGGTTTTGATGGTGTGGAATCATCAAGTGTTAGCGGCGGTTGAAAATGTAGATAAACCTTCGTATGTTGGGGCTTCGTCAACAGATCTGGTTCAGTGGGCTTCCGGACTGGGTATTGTAGTTGTATTAATACTTTG
>CAZGQY010000202.1:0-7085 GCA_964528035.1 uncultured Methylococcaceae bacterium
ACAAACAATTATCCTGCGTCAATCTTTCGCATATTATTAAAACCTCGCTCCTAAGACAAACACTAACACTTATAAGTTGTATTTATTCGATAAATTTTAGACCAAGGCAAAAGTTAAACGATCGCTCGCCCCCAATCTATCAATAACCTCACCCTTAGGAGCGAGGATTCAATAATATACGAATCTTGACTTGTCTTATTGTCCGTCTTCTGCGTTGTAGCAACAGTTGCGTAGCCCTGCTATGCGCCTGTTGCTACGCCTTGAAGACAAACAATTATCCTGCGTCAATGTTTCGCATATTATTAAAACCTCGCTCCTTAACACCAAATATCTACACTGCGAGTTGCAAGCTTAGGGCACAGGCCATTGATTGTTCAAGACATGTGAGTATATCCTTGTAAACTCTCCTGCAACATCCTTGTTGCAGAAGCCCTAACAATCATTGGCTTACACCCTCAACAAATTATTCGCTGATTAGTTTCAACACCAAACAGTTTGAAAGACACAACAAGTTTAGCTTAATCCACTACCCAGAAAACTGTCCAAGAACAAAACGCCAACCAGAAAAACTTTCCAGACGCCCAACTTACTTTCGATTAGCCTTCTCTTCGTGTCCGGACAATCCAAACCGACGTCTCAATTCTTGCAAAACATCGTCGGGCTTCAAACCCTGGTGGGCAAGCAATACCATACTGTGAAACCATAGATCGGCCATTTCATATACGATTTTCTTCGTATCGCCTTCTTTACCCGCAATAACGGTTTCCGTGGCTTCTTCACCTATTTTTTTTAGAATAGTATCGAGGCCTTTCGCATAAAGACTGGCCACATAGGAACTATCCGGATTGGATGATTTACGTTGTTCCAGAACTTGTGCCAATTCATCTAATACATCACTCACCGTCAACCACCATAAATTGAATCAGGATCCTTCAGTATCGGCTCGGTTACGATCCATTTCGATCCTGATAGTCTTCTGAAAAAACAATGATGTCGACCCGTATGGCAGGCAATACCTCCCTCCTGTTCAACCGATAACAGTACAACATCTGCATCACAATCGAGACGTAAATCCAGTACCCTCTGACGATGGCCGGATTCTTCGCCTTTACGCCAGAGCTTTTTCCGGGAACGAGACCAGTAGACCGCATATCCCTCATCCTCAGTCATCTTCATTGACTGACGATTCATCCAGGCAAACATTAAAACCTGGCCACTCCGGGCTTCCTGTACAACGACGGGAACCAAACCATCCACTGTCCAGCAGATTTCATCCAGCCAATCATTGCCCATTAAATGCGCACCTCTATACCTTTCGACTTCATATGCATCTTTGCCTGTTCTACACTATATTCAGCGAAATGAAAGATACTCGCCGCCAGGACAGCATCTGCATTACCCGAAAGAACACCCTCCGCGAGATGATCCAGGTTTCCTACCCCTCCAGACGCAATAACAGGTACCGATACGGCATCGCTTATTGCCCGTGTTAAAGGCAGATCAAAACCTTCTCGTGTTCCATCACGATCCATACTGGTCAACAGAATCTCCCCGGCACCATACTCAACCATCTTCTGGGCCCATTCAATCGCATCAAGACCGGTTGGCTTACGCCCTCCATGTGTAAATATCTGCCATTGAGCATTTTTTTCACCATTATCAACACGCTTCGCATCAATGGCAACAACGATGCACTGAGAGCCAAAACGGTCTGCAGCCTGTCTTACAAATTCAGGGGTAAATACCGCCGCTGTATTAATACCCACTTTATCCGCGCCCGCATTCAACATTCGCCGAATATCATCAAGCGTTCGAATTCCGCCCCCCACGGTCAGCGGTATGAACACTTCACCAGCAACCTGCTCAACTACATCAACCATCGTTTGTCGGTTGTCAGAACTGGCCGTGATATCCAGAAAGGTTATTTCATCCGCACCTTCGGTATCATAACGGCGCGCGACTTCTACGGGATCACCAGCATCGCGAATATTAACAAAGCGTACCCCTTTTACTACACGCCCATTGTCCACATCCAGACAAGGGATAATTCTTTTTGCCAAACTCATGACTGATTTATAATAAAAAACAAAATGGCTTCAAACTGAAACAGTGGAGTAAATGTAAGCGTCAGGTTTAGGAATAGGATTCGGCAAGCTTTGCCGCCTCGGAAAATTCCAATGTACCTTCATAAATTGCACGCCCGGTTATCGCACCGACAATGCCATCATCAACAACCTCACCCAAGGCCCGAATATCATCCATATTACGAATCCCTCCAGATGCAATCACTGGAATATGAATCGCGCGCGCCAATGTTGCTGTTGCAGAAACATTTACTCCATCCATCATGCCATCGCGTGAAATATCGGTATAGATAATTGCTTCAACACCTTCTTCCTCAAATTTTTGCGCCAGGTCAATCACATCATGGCGTGAAAGTTTTGACCAACCATCAATAGCCACCTTACCGTCTTTTGCATCCAGGCCAACAATAATGTGGCCTGGAAACTCTACCGCAATTTCACTGACAAAATGAGGTTCGCTGACCGCTTTGGTCCCGATAATCACATAACTGACACCGGCATTTAAATAACCCTGAATGGTATCTTCATCACGAATACCACCACCCACCTGCACCGGCACATCAGGAAAAGCATCAGTAATCTCATGAATGATATCAGCATTTCTTGGTTGCCCCGCAAATGCACCATCCAAATCCACCAGGTGCAGACGCTTTGCGCCTGCTTTAACCCATCGACCCGCCATTGCCACAGGATCATCAGAAAACACCGTATCGTCGTCCATATTTCCTTGCCGCAAACGTACACATTTGCCATCCTTCAAATCGATCGCGGGTATCAATAACATTTTTGCATTCTCATCATGACAGATTCGTACTCATTAACGTTCACAGACTCCATCCCAAGCCAGAAAATTGGCCAGTAATTGCAAGCCTGCAGATTGACTTTTTTCTGGATGGAACTGAACCGCAAACAGTTTGTTCGCTGCAAGCGCACAGGTAAAGGGAATTGGATAGTTTGCGGATGCCGCTATCTTACTGGCATCCGTTACACTGGCATAATAACTATGTACAAAATAGAAGCGGCTATTTTGCGGAATTTTATTCCATAAGGGATGGTCAGTTACCTGAGAGACATTATTCCACCCCATATGAGGAACTTTCAACACTTCATTACGAGTATTCAATAAGGGTTCCTTGAAGCGCAATACAGATCCCGGAAACAGCCCCAGACAATTAGAATCAGGGCTTTCTTCACTGTCGTTCAGAAGCGCCTGCAATCCCAGACAAATGCCCAAAAACGGTTTTTCGTTAGCCACCTTCGTTATTACGTCGACTAAATCCAGACGACGCAGGGACTGCATACAATCCCGAATAGCACCAACACCTGGAAATACGACTCGGTCTGCCTCGAATATTTTTTGGGGATCTGATGTCACCCATACTTCTGTATCTTTGGAAACGTGTTGTAATGCTTTGGAAATGGAATGAAGGTTACCCATTCCGTAATCGATTACTGCAACAGAAAACATCAAACTTACTTATTATTTATATGAAAGACACTCTGGAACACACATTTTATACCTTTCGAAACAGAATTATCCTTCAACTCGATTGCCTCGTGTAAAAACAGTTACCAAACCCACTTCGCGTCTGTTTTCGAACCTTGAACAAAAACCCTACGCCAGTTGCGGAAATTTATTCACGCTTTTGTCCCTACCCAATTCAAAAACCGCGGACATTTACGCTACCGCCTATTATAACTGACCTTTGGTCGATGGTATGACATCCTGCATCGCCGGATCATGAGCGACGGCCATTCTAAGTGCACGCCCGAAAGCCTTAAATACAGTTTCCGCAATATGGTGAGCATTGGTGCCTTTTAAGGTGTCAATATGCAATGTCACCTTAGCGTGATTCACAAATCCACGAAAAAACTCCAACAACAAATCGACATCAAAATCACCAATTCTGGCACGTGGAAAATCCACCTCGTACCATAGGCCCGGCCGACCTGAAAAATCAATTACAACACGCGACAAAGCCTCATCCAGGGGAACATAAGCATGCCCATAGCGAACCAGTCCTTTTTTATCACCCACAGCTTTCGCAAAGGCTTGTCCCAGGGTAATACCAATATCCTCAACAGTATGGTGAGCATCAATATGCATGTCTCCAACCGCTTTGATGTGCAAATCAAACATCCCATGGCGCGCAACCTGATCCATCATATGATCTAAAAACGGAACGCCAGTCTCAAACAATACACTTCCTGCACCGTCAAGATTAATACTGACATCGATCTCCGTTTCCAATGTTTTTCTTTCAACTTCTGCGCGTCGATCAGTCATTTTTATTCTAATATTTCACCATTTGTGGAAAACCCACCAGATAACAAATCAATAATTCTTCATCCTGGTGGGAGCTGCAGGTCAATTGGGTCTGCAACGGTGTTGTTGCAGAAAGCCTGCTTAAAGTATTTAGGTCACTCAAACTATCAATGATTTGCCCACCTAACACCGAATAAGGCAAACATACAGTTCAAAAGAACCTTAATGTTTTCGAAAGCACATATAATACAGTGCTTTAGCATTTAAGACACCTTGTATTTCAATTCCCCAGAAGCGCATCACAGAAACAATATGACAAGCCAGGCCAATAAATATAAAAACCCAATAAATTCGTTAAAAATTCAGCGTTAATTTTTCGAGAATACAAGCTACTGATAGCCAAATTCCAAAATCTTGCGATTTTGACCCGCCTGGGCAGGCAGACTAGAAACTCTTCATCTGCTATGCAAGTAAATGCTTACAAAGCTTTCATCCAATACTTGCTTTTTCCCAGCTGAGATTCTGCGAGAATACACATGTCGCCGACACCCGGAAACGGATTTCAAGGACGCTACAACAGGATGTTGCCACGGAGCGGACCACTTAGCCAACCAAGCAGGCGATATCTGTCCCGACGAATGGACTTCGTCGGGGCTCCTTAATTCTTCCATTAAATTCAGCAGCCACTCACGACCACCTTTATTTTCGTAGAAAAATGCGATTCAAAGCGTTGTTTTAAGCGATTGCTGCTCGCATGGCACGTTTCCTTTCATGCTCCAAAAGCATCTTTTTCCTGATTCGAATCGACGCTGGGGTGACTTCAACCAACTCATCATCATCAATAAATTCCAGTGATTGTTCCAATGTCAGCGTCTGAACGCTGGTCAGTATCATATTTTCATCTGTCCCGGCAGCACGTATATTCGTCAACTGCTTAGCCTTTGTCGGATTGACGATTAAGTCATTCGATCTTGAGTGCAAACCGACGACCATTCCCTCATAGACCTCCTCGCCAGGTTGCAGTAACAATCGACCACGCTCCTGTAAATTGAATAACGCGAAAGTCAAAACCTTTCCAGCGGTATTGGATACTAATACCCCATTTATACGCCGCCCTACGTCACCTTCCGTCAACTTACCATAACGCTCGAATACATGGTACAACATACCGGAACCGGAAGTTGCCGTTAGAAACTCTGTCTGATAACCAATAAGTCCACGCGACGGCATAATATATTCCAGGCGAACCCGCCCCCGTCCATCGGGTACCATATTTTGCAGTTCTGCTTTGCGTTGCCCAAAGCTTTCCATAATCGTACCCTGGTGAATATCCTCTACCTCTACGGTTACATATTCGTAAGGCTCACATAATTTCCCATCTATTTCCTTAAGAATTACTTCAGGCCTGGAGATACCCAGTTCATAACCTTCCCGACGCATATTCTCGATCAGAATCGACAAATGCAATTCACCCCGACCCGATACTTTAAAGCGATCAGGATCATCGGTATCTTCAACTCGTAAAGCAACATTGTGCTGCAATTCACGCATCAGTCGTTCGCGAATCTGTCTTGAGGTAATAAACTTACCTTCTCGGCCTGCAAACGGAGACTTATTGACCTGGAACATCATACTAATAGTGGGTTCATCAACGGTTAACGGTGGCAAAGGCTCAACCGTGTCAGGCGCACAAAGTGTGTCAGAAATTCGCAGGTTTTCTACCCCGGTAAATGAGACAATATCGCCCGCTACTGCATGCTCTACCTGTACTTTCTCCAAGCCATGGAATCCGAATATCTGCAATAACTTAACATTTCGCTGCTCACCATCTGATCCTACCAAAACAAGGCCGGATTGCTTCCTCAACTCGCCACGCGAAATTCTGCCGATTCCAATCACCCCAACATAAGAACTGTAATCCAGGCTACTCACTTGCATCTGCAGAGGCCCATCCCGATCCACATCAGGAGCCATAACCTGATCGCGAATGGTTTCAAACAAGGGTGTCATATCGCCGTTGGATACATCAGAATCCAAGCCAGCATAGCCTTCTAATGCCGAAGCATAAACAATTGGAAAATCGAGTTGCTCATCAGTTGCGTCCAGGCGATCAAACAAGTCGAAGGTCTGATCGACCACCCAGTCTGGCCTGGCACCCTGCCTGTCCACTTTATTAATGACCACAATGGGATTCAAACCCAGAGCAAAAGCCTTCTGTGTAACAAAACGAGTCTGTGGCATTGGACCATCAACCGCATCAACCAGCAGCAACACCGAATCAACCATGGACAGTATTCGTTCGACTTCACCACCAAAATCCGCATGCCCCGGTGTATCGACAATATTTATTCTGTAGCCCTGCCACTCAATTGCGGTATTCTTGGCCAAAATAGTAATCCCGCGTTCTTTTTCCAGATCATTGGAATCCATGACCCGTTCGACAGGCTTCTCGTGCGCGGAAAATGTCCCGGACTGCTGCATTAACTGGTCAACCAGCGTTGTTTTACCGTGGTCAACGTGGGCGATGATAGCGATGTTTCTAATGTTGTTTATAGACACAATAGTAAAGAATTTGTAAAGGTTTCCGATCCAGATCGGCGCAAATTATTTACACCAGCATCAGGGCTAACCGGTTATTATAGCAGATAACATTGAAACACTCTTTCGACTGAGAAGGTTGTCCACGGCGAAACGGTTCTAAACTTCTTGACACGAGGATTTCATTCGTGGTGGTT
>CAZGQY010000203.1:0-7063 GCA_964528035.1 uncultured Methylococcaceae bacterium
TATTTACGGCGTCTTCCGGAACAGATCACCCATAGAGGGGCGAGCAGTTACCAAATAAATTAACAAAGCCTTTGCTTTGCCAGGTAAAAGCAACGCGTGAGTTTTCACTATGTGACTCTAAAGTGTGCCGTTTAGGCAACATGACACATATTTATCGTCAGTGATTATTAATAACATCCAGGGTGTTCTGGATCATGCTGTCAGCAGGTGTCACTATGAATTCAAAAACAACGAGAATCAGAACGACCACAAAACCAATGACGACCAGCCCAATAAAATTAAAGTTTTTCCTGCTTTTCTCGTCTCCTCGATCTATTTCCAGGTAAGGAATCACCACCAGCGGCAAACTGCCGGTTACTGAAACAACAGTTTTCGGACTGCGCACCGAATGGTCCATCAACTCAGCCAAAGCCACGTAAGAAAACCCACAACCAAAAGAAAACAGCATGCCAAGAAACATGATCACCATACGATTGGGTTTGATCGGTTTTTCCGGTACAGGTGGGGGGTCTATTATAGAAAATCGTTCACCTTTACTTTTCCTCTCCAGTTGCTCAGCTATTTCAGCTTCCATTTGCTTTGCTTTAATTTCTTTATACTTTTCCGTTGCATTTTCGTGATCTCTTACCAGCGAGATATAATTGCGTTCAATTTGTGGACTTTGTATCAACCGTTCTTCATAACCTGCAATTTTTTGCTGAAGCGCCTGACGTTTTATTTTTGATGAACTCAGTTCATGCTGCACGCTGTCCAACTGAGCCTTAAGTGTGATGTATGCAGGATTTTCCGGCTGAGCGACAGACACATCTGCGCTCAAACCTCGCCCCTTGGTCAGGCTGATTTCTTTTTCCAACGCTTCAATATTACGGACTATTCTTTGCAAATCCGGATGATTGGAAGAATATTCCTTATTGGCAATCGCCAATTCCGCACGCAACCCACTAAGCCTTTTGGCTTGCTCCAGGGATTCATTGACTTGTCCGGTTTCAACTTCAAGCGCCTTAATTTCCTGCCGTATTTTGACCACATCAGGATGTTTCGAGGAATATTTAGTGGCCATCGACACATATTCTGTACGCAATACTTTAAGTCTGTCTTCAGGGCTCAGAATTCTTTCACCGGATTCAGAAAACATAGGGCCAAACGGCTTGATTTGTGCCAATTGACCATCCAGATAAAATTTTCTGTCCTGCAAAACCCTGACCTGACTGTCCAACTCAAGAACTTCACGCTCAGTTTTGTCGAGAAACTGCGTGTTCAAATCTTTTAGTTCGGGCAAACGATGTAAATTTTCCTGTTTAAATTCCGCCAGGCGCCGCTCCAACTCACGAACTTCGCTTCGCAAATGTCCCGCTTCCTGTTGAAGAAATTCGGAGGCTTGTGCGGTTTTTTTTGCCCGTGTCTTTAAATTCTCTTCCAGATACAACGTTGTTATTTCGTTGGCCACAGCCTGAACCAAAGCCGGATCCGGACCATCAAATGACAGGGTAAAAGCAATCGTGGCTTCACTGGCACGTCCGGTTTTAGAATCAACGACTTCCGCCTTAATCGTATCCAAACCAATGTCATCGCGCATTTTGGCAATTAAATCCTCCCTGGTCATTTTATCGCGTTTGTTTTTATACAAATCATATTTCTCGATAATGGCGAGAAGGTTTACCCGTGTCATGACCTGCTGACTGATTGTTTGCAGTCGCTGATTCGCAAAGCTGGTAATCGTCGAACGAATCAGGTCCTGAGGAACCTCTTGTTCCTCAATTAGAATAATCGCTGTTGAACGGTAAGTAGGGGGCCAAAATTTAGCCAATAATAGGGTTAGCCCCAGTAAAATACCGACGATCAGCATGCTCATACGCTTATTTCTGCGAAAAGCAGCGATATAATCAGCCAGTTCTTTTGAATCCATATTGTCTACCAATCAGATCGAAGTCTTATCCCAATGATAGCGTAGAGTAAGAAAAATTCGATGGCCAAACTGTACACCGGGTATTCTCTCGCGGGTTTGGTGAATATACCGATAAGCCGCTTGCAGAGAAAGTGCTTCTGTCCAATTCCAGAGCAGATCCGCATCAATCCTGTATACATCCCGGTTAATCCGATTACCGGATATTTCAATATCAGCGGAATTGCGGTTCCTGAATTCGAAATAATCAAATCGCAGACCGGCACTCAACTCCTCCAGGAAAGAATATCTTCCCATCAGACTGATGCGATTTTTCTTCTGTAGATCCCCAAAAATTGAAGGCGCTATCCCTCTGGCAAACTCAGCCCGTAAATAGCCGATCTCAAATTCTTTTTTTATGTACGCGTCGACCACATATTCGGTACGCAAATCTTCATTCCGTCCAGTCAGAACTCCCAGCGATAACGCCTGATCAGAAACCACAATGGTGTTTCGATCAGACTGAATAAACTGTCCCCCGGCGGATAACCCAATCTGCAAGGTCGGATCGATATCGTGGTCAACACCGAGCACTGCGTTGACAAATTTATGCCTGATGGAAACCGCCGACATTTCTCTCACTTTCGGAGGATCCGCTGTGTAACTGATAAACTGGAGGTTCGTATTAAGCGATGTAGTCTCTGATAAATTATAGGAAAGATCCATAATTCCGGTATGCGCATTCGAATCAACCACCCGACTCGAAGCACCCAGATCCGCTTGATCGTAGGACAGATCATTAAACTTGTAACTCAATTCCAGTATCCACCGCTCGCTTAGAGAATACGCCCAGGAAGGGATAATCTCTACCAATGACCGACGCAACCGTCTGGCGACCAGTCCCTGACCCTCGGAGAGCCCAGACAAACTCGAGTCCAACACATATTTTCCTTCGAACTTAAGCCGAGCTCGTTCGCTAATATCATATTGACCGTTCAGGTGAGCAAATAAATTAGTTGTATCCAGCCCTTGCTGGCCGAAGTATCGCGCGTCCAGAATACGAATACTGCCACCGGCAGTCCAAGGCTCGGACTTTGCTGAAACATCCAGATTGGCGCCCAACAATGTTCCCCAAACATCTTGATGGGGCAGTGGCGAGAGTAAAATATTGGTATTGTATTCTCCGCTGAAATCCAGATCTGCCTCATATGACCAATCAAACGCAAATACGGGGCAGGGGATTAGCGCAAACGCCAATAGGCTCAAGCCAAACATTACTGTCGGCAAAGTCGGATTCATATGTGTTGAGTGTTATTGATTTCTGTCAACATAAATCCGTTACAAACCTGCTGTTTCACGGAACGACAACCACATCCCCACTTTCAAGAACTATATTCTGATCCAGCCTCTGTCCATCCAGAATAGCCCCATAATCGAACAGTAAAACCTTGGTATCACCGTTCATTCTTCGTAATATTTTAATATCATCATCATCCGCGAAAGGTGTCAATCCGCCAGCCATCGAAAGCGCCTGCATAACATCAATATTATGTGTAGGCTGAAACTCTCCAGGTTTATTGACCTTTCCCAGTACATAAACCTTCAATCCAATTGAAACGATTGATACCGTAACCACGGGATCCGGAATAAAAGTCGCGAGCTTTTCAATAATATTTTTTTTCAGCTCACCTACGCTTTTGCCACCCGCGTGAATATTGCCAATCAGTGGAAATGTGATACCCCCGTCCGGACGCACTAAAGCCTGTTTGTTCAATGACTCTTCCTTCCACACTGAAATTTCCAGCACGTCCCCAGGATTAATACTATATTCGATGGGATTTGTACTGCTTTCCGATATTTCTGCAATATCCCCTAGGGAACTCTCGGCGACAACGGGGAAATTGACAACCATTGACATTGGTAAAATCAACAATATACAGCACAATTTTTTATTCATGAGCTTCCAAGTCTTATAATAACTTAACTAAGTCTAGCAGCTAAAATATTCCTGAACCAGTCACGGAATACCAGCCACCCATCACCCTCCGAAGTTACCAGATTTAAATGGATCTCAGACACTTAGCCTGGATTTAAAAAAAACGATAAGTTTATCCGCCACCAACTAGAAGAAATACAGATTCAGTCAGGCTGGCGCCTAAACAAAATCCCACAGATATTTATTTTTTGCCATCGACAGAAAAATCACTCAATAGTGCCTGTTGGCGGTATCCGCGATTTATATTGTAGTCAGCAAACCAGTCGATTGTCCGCAACCGACAGTACCAGTGGATAAATGACCACATCGACAGATATTTCCAGAATCACTGGGGGCAAAATGTTTTTCTGCCTAATCCAAAGGACTAACGAATACAATACTCCAACTACGTTTCCCGACCTGGCCTGTGGTGGTAAAACTCCATTTCCAAAACTGTAACCGACTGCAATGTTTTAATTTCGAGACAAACACTATTCCTAGCTAAGAACGACTGACAGACCTATCACTTAATGTTGTATTCGGTCGAAGTTACTTCATCAACCTTGGTTTTTTTAATCGAACCCGGTGGATCGACTGTGGGGAGTACTACAAGACTAATCAGCAATCCAGTGACAACTACAACCAACGATGCTACAAGCAAAGGATTTTTCATTTTGGCCTCCAAAACTGCCATATTATTATTTTGACTCATTTTTACCCTCATCCCATTTCGATTGTTACCGAAAATCTTATTCACCTGCGATAGAACTTTTGTGATTCCCATATTTTTTCTGTATGCCCGATATTTTACCTATCGCCGATGAATACTTGGTCAATATTGATTGCGACAAACATCTGATGTCCTGATAACGCGTAATCAATTACATAAAACCCTGCACAACATCCACATACAAAAATCCAGTCAACTCAGGAACCTTACTTAAGACGGCGCCTACTATTCAGTCACCGACCACAGGATTAGCCCAATCTCAGCAGCTATTCAGCGCGTTTACTCTCCTCACTCAATAAGGTTGCCGTGAACAGCAAAAATTTTAAGCATTATGCGATAAAACAATTACTGGGGCTTAATAAATAAACGAGCAATACTCACGCCTACTATTTTTTATATTATATAACAATAACTTATAAGATTTCACAAGCGATATAGAATCTATTATAACGTATCAAAACATATTATGGGTGAAAAAACCAATATTGGGTTTTTTCTGAAGAAGAATGGATACCACTAAATGTAAAAGCAAGATTATTCGAATATTTTGGGTATTTGCCCAATATTTACCAAAACTTTTTATACTTACGTAAAAATAGCTGACACTTTTTTAGTTCGCCTCAGCATTTTCACGTACTAACACACGCCAAAATATTAAGAGAACTCTGGTAAAATTCAGGACAGTTGACAAAAAGTACAACTTATTGATTATTTGGGCTTCTTCAACATGGGTGGTGCAGAAGGCGAACAGAAATATATTTATGCGCCCATAAATATCATTAATTTATACCCTAAACATCAAAATTGGCTAAGTAGCTACGGGTACTGAATCAATAGCTGCTTTAATGATTCGCAACACGTTGAAGACACCGAAAAGTAAACTCAGGTGTGGATTAATATTTGCCCATTTGGGATAATCTGCTTATAGCAATCAAGCACCATAGCCAAACTTCAGATCCCACAACTGAATATTGAATACCAACCCATACCAAACAAGAACTGTCAGTGAAAGGGATAAATTATCGGTATAAACGTTAGAACAGTTACACCATAGATCAGACTGACAGGTACACCTAACTTGACAAAATCAATGAATTCATACCTCCCGGCACTGAACACCATGAGATTAGTTTGATAACCCAACGGGGTGATAAAACTGGCGCTGGCACCAAACGCCGATGCCATAATAAATGCCATTGGCTCAACCTCAAAGTACTGAGCGCTGGCGTAAGCAAGAGGAAAAGACAGAGCTACAGCGACGTTATTGGTCACCAACTCAGTCAATATCACCGTTAACAGGTAGACGATAACAAGAGCAATAAAAGGACTGCCGCCATTAAGCCATGGATAGATTATGGATACAAAGCTATCGATTAATCCACTGCTTATCCAAACACCTGCAATCGATAATGCGCAGCCTACTGTCACAAATACGCCCAAGGGGAAGCGGAAACGGATTTCACTCGGTGATAGCCACCCCAACGCCAAATAGGCTGCCAGCAAGAATACCAAAGCATCCATCAAGGGGATCAGACCTAAAGCACTGCCAGTCAAACTCAACAAGAACCCCAACATGGCGCCAAAGCTTTGTTTAAATTTCAGAGCCGGAATCTGAATTTTACCTTGAATTAAATGCATGTGCTTTCCTGGGCGTCGTTGCTCGAAATCCTGTCCTGTTGCCAGGATCAAACAATCGCCTGCCTTCAGTTCGATATCACCAATGCGACCACTAAGTTTGTCTGACCCTCGACATACAGCCAGTACTGCAGCATCAAAATGACTCCTGAACCCGGTATTTTTCACTGTTTTACCAACTAACGAAGAGGTATGACTCAATACCGCCTCAATCAGATTCGTTCTTGGCACACCAACCCCGTGATCATTCAACACCAAACCACTGAGTTGTTCAATTTGGGCCACATCGCTAATTTCACCACTGAACAACAATCGATCTTCAGCAAAAATCAAGGTGCTGGGACGAACCGGGGAAATTAACTCCTCACCGCGCTGTATCTCCGCCAGGAATAGACTATCGAGCTTTCTCAACCCATTTTCTTCGACAGTACAACCAACCAATCCAGAAGTAGCTGTAACTGTTGCCTCAACCAAAAAATCTCGACGTCGAGCCGTATCGATATTTCGATCCGGCAAACAATGCCAAGATAACAGCCAGATCCCAACACTACACAGCAAAGCCACCGGCAGCCCCACGTAAGTAAAATCAAACAATTGAAGGGATGGCAAGCCCACCTCGATAACAAAGCCGTTGAGAATAAGATTGGTAGATGTACCAACCAGAGTCATTGTGCCCCCTAGAATCGCGCAATAGGACAGTGGAATCAATAAACGTGAAGGAGAATGATAGGAATTATTTGCAACCTTATTCAATAGTGTTGCAACGACCACTGTATTGTTCAAGAATGCCGAACAGATCAGACTGACAGATGAAAGTTTAGCCAAAGATCTCGAGTAATCT
>CAZGQY010000204.1:0-6998 GCA_964528035.1 uncultured Methylococcaceae bacterium
ATAGGCATGACAAGTGACAATTGTCAATCATTTTTTATACAGATCGGTAACCCCGTCGTTCTTTGGTTTTTTTGATTTTAATCGCGGCTTCTTGCGCCTCGGATTCCCGATCAAACCATGATTCAAGCTTTGTGCCTCCCTGGTGTCCGATCCTTCCCCATATGCGGATTAACGCCCATGATCCGAATATCGTTTGAGTGACCTGCAAGGCGTAAAAGCGATAGCTGTTTTTGGAAGGGTCTTCGCGTTCAAGGTAAGTTATCATCTTAAATATCTCCACAAAGAGCGGCGCTTCGACCGCCGGGCATATGCCGATAGAGTGTTGAAGGGGCAACCTTCAACTGTTTGGCGATCTCTTCCACGGTCATCTTCTGATCGGCAAGCATCGCTTTTGCGGCCTGAATGTCTGCATCTTTCAGGGAAGGGGGTCGACCTCCTGTTTTCCCCCGCGTCCTGGCGGCGTCCAAACCCGCACGGGTACGTTCCTTGATGATCGAGCGTTCAAATTCAGCCAAACCACCGAAGATATGAAACACCAACTTGCCTCCGGGTGTGGTGGTATCAATGGCTTCGGTCAGTGACCGGAAACCGATGCCTTTCTCATCCAGCATTTCCACGGTTTCAATAAGCTGTTTTAACGAACGGGCCAGCCGATCCAGCTTCCATACCACGAGCGTATCGCCTTTTCGGGTGTACTCCAATGCGGCGAGTAATTCCGGTCGCCCTCGTTGTGCGCCAGACGCTTTTTCAACAAAGATACGGTCAACGTCCGCCTTTTTTAAGGCATCGATTTGTAAATCGTGGTTTTGATCCTGGGTAGAAACGCGGGCATAACCAACAAGCATGGCTCAATCTCCTAAAACTCATGTTTATCATGCAGTATTCGGAGATTAATTACAAGAGACAGTTTTGGGATATAAAAAGGCCGCTTTTGCGGCCTTTTTGGTGGTTTGGGTTACGTCTCCGAAAAACGAAGGTTTTTAGGAGAGTGATGTTTGCCTTTCGTTAAATCCCCTGTAACCCAGGAAGGCTACAGGGGAAAAGCAACAATAATCTTTATTATTGTTTGAAGCGGCCTTTGGCGTTGAATGGTATCAAGGTGTTACCAATATCATTCCCGATCTGGAGTGAAAATGATACCGGGTTAGTGAGATCGAACCCATCAATGTCTTCAAGCTCTACCTCGAATTCTCCGTCATCGCGAATCTCTACCTTTATCTCAATACCGTTAAAAACGTCCTTATATTCGAAGCCTTCATCGTCATCATCACGGGTGAAGGACCCGGCAGGGATCATGTGGCTAAATTCGTTAACGGTAATGGTGATTGCTTCATTGAGAACATCAATACCATCACTGTCATCACCGACTTCAAAATATCCTTCTATCTCAATTTCTTCATCTTTCGTTTTAGCTTCTTTTATAACTATTTCTGCCGAAACTATGGCGCGGAGAGCAATTAATTGTTCTAACAGAGAAAGGTCTTCATCTGAGATTATCCCATCACCGTTGATATCTCCTGGATCGGTCGGGTCATTTGTGAAAGTATTCAAAATCGTCTTTAATGACTCAGTATCTTCCTCATTAATCACCCCATCCTTATTTACATCACCGGGAGTACCTGGTATCAACTCTATATCAAAGGATATAGAACTTTTCTCTCCGCTAGACAAAAAAGTGTTTATTCCTTCTGCTTGAAAACTTGATGCGATAGCGCCAGCCACTTGCTTACCGACACCTACTAAATCGATCGCATAGGAACCTGCTATCGGGTTGGGTATAAAAAATTGTTCAAGGTTGCCGTTCCCGCTAAAAAATGCTCCTGGAATCTCATTAATTTCTCCAAGAGCTTCGGTAAATCCTAGCCTTCTTCCAAGAGGATCGGTAATGATAAAATCTACAGGATCAAAAAACCCTTGAAACCATTGTTGAATTTTATCAATGGTGAGAGTTCCTTTCATGGCATAAATAAGCAGCTGAGGTGATAATAAGGGGGCTTCACGAATCACTGGTGGAAAAACGCTCAAATCAGGATAGCTAAACGATTCAAAAGAATTTCGAATGAAACCTTGTCCTCCATTTCTACCTGCCTGTTCTGCCGCCCATTCTATAAGCCCTACACAAGTAAACGAATTATCTCCTCCCTTTTGTGCTGAGGGCGACAATGTTTTTTCGATGGCCTCAAGACTACCCACCGCTATCGACTGAAATTTTGCTCCTATAGAAATTTGAGAATTAATTGCCCCCCTCATTTCCTTTGCTAAATCCATATTGATCGGAATTTCCTCAAAATCGATAACAGGTGATGAATTAAGAACACGTGAGTCATGCTTAAACGTTTCTTTGGTATGCTGTGCTTGGACACCGTTATTTGCAGAAACAAAAGCACTTTCTTCTCCATCCATACTGAGGTAAATTCCGGGAGAATACCCTGGATGAGATTCGTAAACCAAATTGTCTATATGAAATGCAACATGATCAAATCCAGGGATTTCATCGTCCTTACTTCCCCAAGTTCCATCTTTATTATCACCTGATTTTTCCCTGAATAAAATGGATGCCTGAACAGGTGTAAATGAAACATTATCTATAGCATAACCAGCTGGCTCATCCTCAAAAATGGAAATTTTCCATTTTGCAATGTTTCCTCCTTCTATTAGAATAGTTTCTATGCCGAACTGAGAATTCGCTCGCTGTCCAAGTTTATTGCCTTCTGGATCAAACCATTCTAATCGTGTTGATCTCAACTCATCGAAAAAACCAGCATCAAGTTTGAAAGATTCTACAATTCTTGGGGTTTCTCCATCTTCAGGTTCAACAAATGTACCTCCTATAGATCCCCTAAATATTGGAGATCCTGACAATACGGGACTACTTGGATTCGCTCCATCCATTGTAATAAAGGGGGCAGCCCCACCAAAGAGAATTCCTCTGTTTCCGTACTGATTTGATATGGATGTTCCAATGGGAAACTCACTAAACGTGATTATATCTTCTGGAGCTGCCTGTAGCTCAAATGTTAATGGACTAAATTCGGTGAGTGGGACAAGGTTAGGGGAAGTACTTTGGGCCAATAATGAGTCTGGGTGAACATAAAAAACTAATAATAAAATAATAATATGTGATCGCATAGCTAGATTCTCTTTGTAAAAAAACATAGGAATATTTACGTATCTTTATTTATTGTAGTAACAGTAGTTGTATGGTATACATTTGGATATTAATGCTCCTGAAGAATCAAAGGAGGCCACACATGTGAATGAGGGTAAAATATCCGATGATTGGATTCTGACCTTCCACCATTGTTGTCCATCTTGGATTTCTAATTTTCCACGAATCTTCCACGATATGGGGTGATTTATTATCATTTCTGCTCGTTGTAGTCTCATTGTTATAGGCTCCAAACGGACAGCAAAACGAACAGCGTCTTCTTCTGATTCAATTGGTAAGCTCGGTGATGGAAATTTCTCCAACTCCTTTACACTTCTTACTTTAATCATGAATTCATTTTCGGAACTGCAACCTGAGCACAAAAAACTTAGCGTTGAAACTGTTACAAGAACAAATAAAAACGTTTTCACTTTTTTCTCTCAATGATGACAATAATAAACCGCAGTGGTAGCTCTAACGGAGCGCTACGATGACGGCATAGCACAAATGGAAAATTTTCTTCCGCCCCCAGTGTTTTATTTTATTGCTCTATAGTTTGTGAATAGACTATTGAGGACAATATATACATACCAGCTTTCAAAGTCTCCTAAAAACGGTCGTTTTTCGGAGACACAACATGTTGTGTTTGCGATTAATTAGCTGTGTCAAAAGGGTTCAATACTGGTGAAAAACACAGCATTTTTGGAAGAGTTTTGTAATCGGGCCGTGTATTTTGCTCCCGTTTTGGCGGGATGCTTGGGAAATTTCTTCAATTTTTCTGTGCGGAGAGATTAATCTGCTGTTTTTTGCTATGTTGGGACAAGCTTAACGAGACGTTTGAGGTTTTGAGCGGTTGCTGCAAGCAGAAATTCTTCATTGGCACCTGCCAAACCACGCAGCTTAAGCCTTCTCAGGTTCAAATGTCGTTTTAAATGTGCAAAGAGCATTTCTACTTTTTTCCGGTTACACATGGATATTTCATAGGCCCGCGTTGATGACAGGCGGCGGACCGTCTCGCGGGCTTCCTCATCCCACATACGGGTGACAATTCTTCTGGTCCCGGTCCGGCATTGATTAGCAATTGGGCAATCCTTGCAATCCTGGGGCCGGGAAGCATAGGCATCAAGACGTGTCTTTTTACGAGAAGCCCGATGATCCAAAAACTTGCCTTCCGGGCAGATAAACGCGTTACGTACCGGATCATAGGTGAAAGCATCGCGGGTGATTTTTCCTTTGGTCTGGTGTTTACGGTCAAGAACAGGGATATGAGGTTCGATCTGCTGTTTAATGAGCCAACTCAGGAATGGCCCGGTTCCGTATCCTGTATCAGCCGCAAGGCTTACAGGCTTTAGATTAAACGTGTCAGCACTGCGCTTTATCATATGGCGGGCCGCAATGATTTCTCCGCTTGTTCGGGCGGGTGTTGCATCAACATCAACGATAATCGCATGGTCGGTATCGATGAGATAGTTCGTAAAGTAACCAAATCGACCGGCACCGGATTTCATGGACCATGCGGATTGTGGGTCAGTTTCGGAAAGATGTTTCAGCGGCATAGGTTTGGGAGCATCCTGAGGAAGCCCAGCTTGTTCATTCAGAGCTTCAAGATATTCTTTAACAGGCCGTGAGACAGCCTCATTATCAGCCCAGGCAACTGGCAACACATCACCGGGAAGACGGCGTTCATAGCTGGCATCTGCTTCAATCAAGCTTCCGTCAATAGCCATTCCGCTACCGCCGACAAGACCGTTTTCCATGCATTGGCGAACAATCTGTTCGAACAACTCTCTAAAGATGCCGCTCTCACGGAAACGGCCATGGCGGTTCTTCGAAAAAGTAGAGCGATCCGGAACCTCGCTATTCAGACCCAGACGGCAGAACCACCGATACGCAAGATTGAAATGAATTTCTTCGACCAGACGCCGTTCGGAACGGATTCCGTACAGATAGCCGACAAGGAGCATTCGCAGCATTAGTTCCGGATCAATGGATGGTCTGCCAGTATGACTGTAATGCGCGGACAGCTTGCTTCGAATAAGAGAAAAATCGAGAAAACGATCTATCTGCCTGAGCAAATGATCTTGTGGAATATGATGGTCAAAACTGAATTCATAAAACAATGCTTCTTCGTTGTCTAAATGACCCATCATTCTCTTTTTCTCCTTTAAATATAACTGCTTACATTATAAATGGAAAAGAGTTCCAAGCCTATCAAACAATGGGGTTTTCAAGAGTTTTTCACCAGCATCGTTCCCTTTTGCAACGGTTGCTATAGCAAACCCCGCTCTGCAAAGGAACAGGTATTTTCTCCCACGATGATATGATCCAGTGTTCTAACATCAATCAGATTCAAGGCTTCTTTGACCTTGTTGGTTATCTGCTTATCAGCGTGGCTGGGTTCGTCGATGCCGGAGGGGTGATTATGGGCGAGGATACAGGCGGCGGCATTGTATGACAGCGCGGATTTGACGATCTCTCGCGGGTAGATACTGGCTCCGTCGATGGTTCCCCGAAATAGTTCTTCAAAGGCAATGACCCGGTGTTGATTGTCCAGCCACAGCACCCCGAAGATTTCATGTGCCAGCCCGCCCAGTTGCAGTTTTAAAAAATCCTTCGTTTCCGAGGGGCTTTCAATCTTTGTTCCCGGCGAAAATGTTTTGTTGATGGTTTCCATTGCGATGGCAATGATTTCATTATCCGTGGCCTTGCGGTAGCCTCCCGCCATTTCCCGAATATAGAGCGGCCTTGCCCCTCGATTGTTGAAATTCCGTTTCAGCATGATTACCCGGCTTTTCCTTTAATTTCCTGGGCCGATGCCTTAACATTGATTCATTACGTCAATCAATAAAAATATGCTCAGGCTCGAAAACAAGCCCCGCCCTAAAGATAAAATCTGGCCTGCTTACTACATCTTGGAGAAAATGGAGGGCTTCGAGAATTTCGATACACGGCTTTCCCATCTCCCATGGAAACACCGCATAGGATACTTTCTACTTAGTTTCAGGCAAAGAAACAAACCGGAATTGGTGACGATATCGGAAAAAGAAGGCTGGCGACAATCCGATTATCTGCGCTATTTCGGCTTGCCGGAAAACTGGATATTCGACCCGGTAGAGCTTAACGACAGCGTACAAAAACTATTTGATAAAGCCTATAAGCAATCGCCCCCGGATCATATCCAAGCCATACTTGACGATGAAATTGCGCTCGAATTGATGGATTATTATATCGGTAAAGATTTCGAGGAATGGAAGGCGAACAACCCCGGACAATATGACCCGGATGAATATTAGCGGTTATTTCCAGCCCTTATGTTTTTTTATAACATCAAAGGCCAGATTAACCATTTTCATCATTTGATTAGACCCGCCCTGATCCGGGTGAACTTTCATTTGTAGTTTTCGCTTTTGTTTTTTTAAAACAGCGAACGTTAGCCCCTCGTCTTCAAGTTCCAACCATTGCAAAGCATCCTGATAGCTCATATTTGAGCCTGTGGCGGGTTCTTCGTTGCGCGGCTGTTCTTGCTGGCGGTATTGCCCTCCTGCCTCCCTTTCCTGCGCCGCTATTTCCAGCATGGCACGAATACAAAACTCGATACGATCATACATCTTCCCAAAATTGTCGATGCCGTACACTTCGCAAATCTCTATTTTTCTGCCTCCGTACATAATGGAGATAATGCCCGTTTCTGAATAACGTGGTGCATCTTTTAATTTTTTATCCTCTTCTGCTTTTGAGTGCTGTTCTCTTTCCAGAGCATCAATATTTAATATCGGGTAGTTTTTAAAACCTGCCGCGGTTTTTACCCTTAAATATTCGGGTGAAAATTCTAAAACCGTATTTTTCATTA
>CAZGQY010000205.1:0-6993 GCA_964528035.1 uncultured Methylococcaceae bacterium
GTGTACCAGCACGGATGGTGTGTGGAAATATCGATTCGGGGGAGTGTCGGGGGCTTACTGCCCCCGCATGTCCGCCTACAGCCACTTCACTTCCGCATTTTGAAAGCACGGATTTGGAGTCAAGCTTGGATTTACTGTGCCGATTCCTGGTTAATTTGCATGATCAAATCACTCATACGCATGACTTGCTGCAACAGAATACCGCCGACTCCAAGCGCGAACCACACACCAATTACAAAGGAATAATGCATTGGCGCAATAAATAATTCTTCTCTAAACCAGAAAGTATGACCCCATTCATTAAAACCCACGGCCATGAAAATCAGGAAAGGACCGGCGACCGCGAGTGTGAGCGGTACAGATATTTTTTCAGCGAAAAGCGGCAATTGGGTTCTCGCATATAACCAGGCTGAGACACCCATAATCGTATAGAATGGGAAGCACAGATAGAATTCGATCACATGGTTTGCAGTGAATACATTATCCCTGATTGCAGCCTGGTGCCAGGCATTGTCCTGTTCAGCGAAGTAGCTCCCGGCCCAATACACTGCAAAGGTGTAGATACTGATCCACATGGTCAGATTCAAATACCGGCGAATTTCTTCCTGGGGCGTCAGACTCGCGAAATCACGCTCGCGGTGTTTCCAGAAATAGTTGCCAAGAGCCACAATCAAGACGAGCTGGAGTCCAACTTCGATGTAAAAC
Source organism: uncultured Methylococcaceae bacterium (assembly GCA_964528035.1). Classification (GTDB taxonomy): domain Bacteria; phylum Pseudomonadota; class Gammaproteobacteria; order Methylococcales; family UBA1147; genus CAZGQY01. The sequence continues at coordinate 706 of CAZGQY010000205.1, forward strand.
AGGTTCATCCAGTATTTATCGAACAGGGGGTCGGTTGAATCCAGACCGGCTGCCTCACCAAAGGTAAACTGATAGATCGACAGGCCGATATACATGACCAGAATCGCAGAAATAGTGGCGAGGTATTTGGGAATATCCTTCAAATACCATTTCAGGTCGTATTTCCGGTCTGAATGTAGCTCTAACTTTTTGTGAATTTCGGATGGAGTGATAACTTTACTGATTTCCGTTGCCATGGTAGTAACCTCTATAATTTGAATTAAAATAACGATCCATTAGAAATTAGGTATTAGGGGTGCGGCGACACTGTTTTGGTACCTGTTCCCTGCATCATCATAGAAAAACAAGAGCGCTCCAAAACGGCTGTCGGTATCACGAATCACACTCGACAGGCGTTCTATATCCCAGGCGGCATCCTTCGCCACTACAGTCATTTCTACAGTTTCCCCTGCGGGTATGGGGGCATCCCGTTTTACATCCAGGCCTGTTTTCGCGAGGTATTCTTCAGGGTAATTCCCGATCTCCACATTGGCGTCCGGATCGATAAAACGTATCGATCCAGAGGAGAGTTCGCCAAGATGCACTGGACGAGGTCCATTATTGGTAACCAGAAGACTCAAAGTCATCGCACGGTTGCCAACATCGTATTCTGCACGCTGAACCTTGGTGGTTACCACATCCGGCGCTTTTTCCAGTGGAGCAATCCGTTCGATCGGCGTCTGCAATGGAATGGTTTCATCGTAGCTTGAAATCGCATTCACGTAACCCAACAGCACGATCAAGGGTACGCCGACTAACAAGCCCTTTGCCAGGTTGATATCGGTACTCGTAACCAGTTTATCCTCTTCACCGGCTTTCAGCATATTATAACGCGGGAGGAATAGGGGTCTTCTGAGCCACCAGATCAGCCAGAAGGTACCGACCACAATCCAGAACATATGCCAGCGAACACCGGTAGCCGTTCCGTAGGTCTCCATTTCGATGATATTGCCTTGTAGTGTTTTGATCTCGTTGCTAAAGTCGTCGGCATTTCCGGTGATCTCGACCCACTGACCGGGACCGGCAATATTGCCGGTATCCTTCACATTGAATGAAGGATGGACATGGTATTTCCCGGGGATTCGCCCTCTGAGTACGACTTTAAACTCGTAATCCCCACCAATTACCAGCGGCAGCGAATTTAAATGCGGCTCACCGTTAATCGTTCTTTCCTGGCGCACAAAGACCGGACCTGGAGCAATCAGACCGAGGTAGGCGAGTTCAGGTTCGGGAATATTGTTTGGCCAGTCTTCGGCGACATGAAATTTTCCTTTAATCACCAACTCTTCGTTTACCGAAATATCGGATTTGGAAAAGGAAACATCGTACCACTGGATGGTTCGCATGCGGACAAAGGGTTCCAGTGACCGTTCGCCGTGCGCCCAGGATTCGGATATGGATAATGCGACAGCAAAAAAAGCTGCGCAGACCATCACCAATTGTTTGCTTGTTTTCATATCGGTTTCTCCTACACGTTCTTCACATAGCGTACGGTTGCGAAGGCTTTTCCGATATGCCAACTGGCCGCGTAGACAATAACACAGCAAAACATGGAAAAAAATGCCGATAGCGGCGTGGCTGTCTGCCCATAGGTTCGAAGGGTTCCGCGTTCGACGATACGCAGATATTCCGGCATGCCCGCCCGGGGGTATACAAAACCAAAATGGTCGGCAACCGTGCGCAACGAACCCTGCCATTCTATCGGTACATGGAAGGCAGCGAATATTGGCCAGTTCGACGGATAGAACAGCAGCGCAAACGCAGCGCCCCCAGCCATCGACGTGACCAAAACGCTGTTGCTCAACATCAATATGAGGTCGAGAACCAGTGCGCTGGGAATCATTGTCGCCGGAAGCACAAAGTTTAGGGGATAATAGGTCCAAAGATGATAAGCGGTCGTTCGGGTAATCCACATCCCCAACATAAGGCCCACAACAGCCAGGGTAGCCCCCATCGGAAGCCGAAAATAGGTCCATAATACCGATTGAATGGCGGCAGGCCAGGCAATCATCATAACGGGTGTGACCAACGGCCACCATTGGCGGTCTTTCCAGTCGAGCCAAAAATCCCAGTCGCCGACGGTCAGCATGAAGTGCAGATGAACAGACCCAATGAATAAAAACCCGGCAAGAACCAGAACCAGATAATCGTAGGCCCGGGACATACGCGCGGTATCTTCGTCCATCTTGAATTGTATACTCGGTGTAGTCATGAATTTTTCCTCTTTACACTAGAACCCTTTATCGTTCTTTATTTTAGATCCGCAAACTTATTTTAACCCAAAACATTGGCTGGTCTTGACTCGCGCCCGCTGGGGATGGAAAAATAAATCGTCGTGATGCGGTGTAATCGTTTTCAAATCTCACTTTAGCTTACTACATCCCGATTTGCTTTGTGAAATGTTTATAATTCATCTGGATATGCTTAAATTTGATATTCTAGGTCTCGAGTATCGATCGCAAGGGTCTTGTGGATTTTTTAACACCGGATTTGAGATAATGAATTTTTAGGATAGCCAGCGGTTTCAGTGCCATGACCAAACATAGGAACGTCGATGGTAATATCCTGCCAACTTTTAGCTCCAACTTTATAATATTTGCTTGTTACCCATGTCCGTTACAAAGACCTACCCTCTGGATAAAAAACGAACACTGTACAACCGGTTTTAGACTGAGGAATATGCGAAGAACCTTTCGGCATGTGTATAAAGATCCCGGCAGGATAATCACGTTCCCCATCGTTAAAAACACCGGAGGCAATGTAAACTTCTTCTGAACTCGAATCATGAATGTCGCCGCCTCCTTCCCAACATGAACCTGGATCGAATTCAACTACCATTGCCTTTAAGCCGCTTTTATGATTACAGGCCCTTCTCACTCTCTTGTTTCTCACTTGCCCCTCATTCGTTCGTCTTTGGGATATTTCCAATGGCTGTCTTTAACATCATGATTGACAGACAATTGCTCTATTGGTACTTTCTTATTCTCGGACAGACTCCTATACTACGAAGAGATAAAAGCCAAACCACCCAAGGGATTAATCGATTAATTCAGCTTAGAAATATATCATGACCGAAACTGGAAATTTAACGCTGGAAATATTAAAGAAGATTCAAAATAATATCGGCGATATTGATCACAAAGTGGAAGATGGATTCAGCAACATGAATTTTCAATTCACCGCACTCAATGAAAAATTAAGTGGTCAATTAATTTCCGAAATCGAATTTCGCGAATAACTTAACCAACTACAAACACGTATACAACGTATCGAAAGACGATTGGAGTTATCTGAAAAGTAACCGTATCAGGTTTTGATTTGAAAGTTCTGTATATTGTGTCAGCATCACGCAACAAGCACCCTCGTTTACCTTAGGTCTACATTTTCAGGATAGATCCGGTACTATTTTAGAGTTTTAGTTCCCGACTCGCGGACGCAAATATGGAGTGTGGTTATCAAATAAAAAGAACATTTGTTTGTTTGTGTGCAATTATTCAGTGAGTAATTTACTGAGGGTGCAAGGCATTGATTATTTGGGCTTCTGCAACAAGGACGTTGCAGCAGAGCTTACACGGATGTATTCACGCGTCCCGAACAATCAATGCCTTGCACGCTGACTACGAAAATCGCTGAGTAAATACGTTTGTGTTACATAGCGAAAAGCCCTGAATTAATAAAATTTGATCCCTCCATGCGTATTCTGCTGCTTTCGGCTTATGACGCTGACAGTCATCGATACTGGCACGACGGTCTGACCCGAACTCTGACTCGATTCGACTGGACACGCCTTTGCCTCCCGCCACGTTATTTCAGTTGGCGAATACGTGGCAACCCATTGAGTTGGATCTTTGAACAACAGCACACATTATCCCACTCCTATGACCTGCTGGTAGCCACCTCCATGGTCGATGTCGCCACCCTTAAAGGACTGGTACCCTCACTGGCCCACACACCCACCCTGGTCTATTTTCATGAAAACCAATTCGCCTACCCACCAAGCCCAGAGCAATTTAAAACCATCGAAGCACAAATGGTCACGCTGTACAGCGCATTGGCCGCAGATCTGATTTTATTCAATTCGCTATATAACCGTGACAGTTTTCTCATCGGTGTGGACAAACTGCTGGCCAAAATGCCCGACCATTGCCCCAGGAGCCTCGGCAAACAACTCAAACAAAAATCCGAAATTTTGTGCGTTCCACTGGAAGATTCTCTATTCGAATCCGCACCTGTCAGACAATCATCAGAAACACTCACCTTAGTCTGGAACCACCGCTGGGAATACGACAAAGCGCCTGAGCGACTGTACAAAGCTTTATGCCTGTTCAAAAATACAGGCATTCCGTTCAAACTGCATATCCTCGGCAAACGCTTTCGAAAATGTCCTTCAGTTTTTGAGCAAATTCAAAATGAATTTTGCCAACATATAGGGCATTTCGGAATGATCGAATCCAGAAGCGCTTATCTTGAAACACTGCGGTCATCACATATTGTCATTTCCACCGCATTGCACGAATTCCAGGGCCTGTCGATACTCGAAGCTGTGGCCTGTGGTTGCATACCCGTAGTACCGGATCGCTTATCTTATGCCGAATTTATTCCCGGGGAGTTTCTTTATCCTTCCTGGATTGAAGACGAAGACAAGGAAGCCGAAGCACTCGCTTCACAGCTGATCCAGCCTGCTGCCGATCATGCCCAAAACGCATTGCCGCTAGCTCCTTGTATTGACGAATTTTCGTGGAAACGATTAGCCCATCGTTATGAAACCATACTGGAAAATATCCGGTGCGAATGCACTGCGGACCCAAACAAACCGGAATCATGATCTGTTATAGGATTTATTGAACAAGCCTGTTGAAAAAACAATATTGAGGCGACAACAAAAAGCAGTAAGAACATCTGAAATCTAAAGACATTGTGAATGTCCCGAGATAAACTGACTGCCATGAGGTGGATTTGCTAGCGTTGATATTGGGTTTCGTTCCTCAACACCAACCTCTTTGTTTAGCGGGTTTTTAACTAAATTTCCATGAATTCAGCAATTCTGGTTTTAGGAAACTACCCACTATATCTATAAAAAGGGTGCAAGCCATTGCTTGTTCAGGCTTCTGCAACAGGGATGTTGCAGCAGAGCTACAGGGATGTATTCACGCGTCCTGAACAAGCAATGGCTTGCACCCTGACCACCGAATCGCCAAATTCCAGACCACACAAAAATCAACGGAGAACAAACAATGAACAAAACCCAAAAGCTTTGGAAATTGTATCTAGCTGGTCTGTTAAGCATTGCACCGGCAAGCGTATTGGCCGCTGCTGAAAGCGGAGCCGACGCAATGTTTGGCGTAATCAATGGTTATATGGCGACATTTTTGTTTTTTGACATTTTACCCGGCGAAGGCAACCTGCCTTTCATCGTCGGCTGGCTGATTGTCGGTGCGGTGTTTCTTACTGTTCGTATGGGATTTATTAATCTGAGAATGATGGGCCATGCCTTTCAGATTATACGAGGCAAATTCAGCAAGGCCGGTGATGAAGGTGAAGTCAGTCATTTTCAGGCTTTGACCACTGCACTTTCGGCAACGGTCGGTCTGGGTAATATTGCCGGTGTCGCCATTGCGGTCAGTATAGGTGGCCCTGGGGCCACTTTCTGGATGATTGTTGCCGGGATATTGGGAATGACCTCGAAGTTTACCGAGGTTACCTTGGCGCAGATCTATCGGGAGGTACGGCCCGATGGTCATGTGATGGGCGGGGCTATGGAGTACTTGTCGCGCGGTTTGGCAGAAAAGGGTTGGCCAGCTATTGGCAAATTTCTCGCCGGAGTTTTTGCGGTGCTGACTATTGGCGCATCGCTGGGTGGTGGCAATGCCTTTCAGGTCAGCCAGGCACTCAGCGCGATCAAAGGTGAGATACCCTTCTTTGCAGAAAATGCCTGGGTATTCGGCTGCATTATGGCATTCGCAGTCGGCGTAGTCATTATCGGAGGTATTCGCCGCATTGCGCATACTGCTGAAGCCATAGTTCCTACTATGGTATTTATTTATTTGCTGGCTGCCTTATGGATCATTCTGACCCATATTTCAGCCTTGCCGGATGCAATTACTCTGATCGTGAGTTCTGCATTTTCCATGGAAGCCGGTATTGGCGGATTGATTGGCGCGATTGTACAAGGATTCAAACGGGCGGCGTTTTCCAGCGAGGCGGGCATAGGTTCCGCAGCCATTGCGCACTCTGCTGCACGCACTCCGT
>CAZGQY010000206.1:0-6925 GCA_964528035.1 uncultured Methylococcaceae bacterium
CTGGCAAGATACCCATTTCCTAGCCTGCGTATAACGGTCAATCTATTCTAGAAGGTTGTGAAGTGTTCAAGTGAAGAGCCGTGTGCGTAAATAGCGCAAGCACGGTTCTGTGAGGGGTGTGGCGACAATGTTGGCACGGATCAGATCATGTGGCACCGGCAGGAAACTAGCCGGATAACAGAGAATACAAACATGATTCTAAACTAACAAAGGAACCCATCTACTCGACAATATAATATCGACTGTTTATTGGATTGATTCTATATTTTTCCGCATACCTCGCTTTTTACGAATAGAATACCAAAATGCGTATTACCATCTGATGAACTGTGGCCGTTCCGGCCTGAAGCCAATTTTGGTAGGGCAATGCGTCCTATCAACTGCTTATGCTCAATGCAGTATTTGTTTAGAAAAACAGATGGTTTAATTGCTAGAGCGGTAGAATTATAGGTCGATGATTAATGTTGTAAAGACTCCTGCAAAGTTAGAAATAAAATATCGGGTATATAAAGTTGCACTACTTTTCATATGCGCCATGATTCTGCTGGAATTGATTGGCAAACTTATAGTTGTGAATTCAACCGCGTAGATGGTGCGCTAAACCTCTTTCGGACGCAGAGTTACGCAAAATTTTCACGATTCCAGTAGTCTACTGCCGACCAACAATCAATGGCTTGTGTCCAGATCACGGAATGCGCAGAGTAGATGGATTGAATCTTTTGGCATTTGTTGCGATGATACCGAACCGATGACTACCACTGAGTCGTGAACATGAAGAATTTGGCAAGCCTATGTTGACCGACAGGCAGCGGTTAGAGTACCTGGATGCTATGGGGATTCAGGTTTGGCGGTCGAAGGCAATTCATTTGCGTGAGCAGGCCGGTTTGGCGTCAAACAACAGAGGATCGTTAGTGGATTGTAGTGATATAGATCCACTAAGCCCTGAAGCGGTGAGTAACGAAAACTCTGTTGAAGCCGACATCGAGAAAAAATGGTCAGATCTGGAATCTGAAGTCGCGGTGTGTAAATCCTGTGAGTTACATTGTTCCAGGACGCAAACAGTATTTGGTGTCGGTAGTCATCGGGCTTCATGGATGATCATTGGTGAAGCACCCGGTGCAAATGAAGACCAGCAGGGAGAGCCCTTTGTTGGTAGAGCTGGGCGCTTACTGAATGAAATGCTTCGAGCGCTTGAACTGGAAAGAAAACAAGTGTTTATTGCTAATATTCTGAAATGTCGGCCACCTCAAAATCGTGATCCACAATCGGAGGAGGTGGTGGCCTGCGAGCACTTTCTAAGCCAACAGGTGTCATTGTTGAAACCCAAAATTATACTTGCGGTGGGGCGGGTTGCTGCGCAGAATTTGTTAAAAACGGACGCTCCTTTGAGCAAGTTACGTGGAAAAGTACATTACTATGGTGAGTTTCCCGTAGTGGTGGTTTATCATCCAGCCTATTTATTACGGTCTCCGTTTGAAAAGCGTAAAGCATGGATGGATTTGCAATTGGCGGGTAGCGTAATGGGTAATACCGGGAAATGATTGCTTCCCTCCTTAATTAAACTGCTAAACTAAAGTTGAGATATGCGTGGACTTTTCGATTTTTTTAAAAAAATAATAACCTACGATGCCGATAGGGATTTCTACGCCAAATTTAATCCAAGCCTTGCTAAAAATATGGACTTATTGTCATATCGTCCCATGAGGAAGTCGGATTTGACGGCCGTTCTGGAAATCGAGGGTCAAATATACGATTTTCCGTGGAGCGCACAAACTTTCAGAGACTGCATGAAAATTGGTTACCTTTGTTGGGTCTGTGAACGTATCGACCAGGTTGTTGCCTACGGTATTCTTTCGATTGCTGCCGGTGAATCTCATGTCATGAATATTTGTGTATCACCGCAATTTCAAAGACAGGGTATGGGCCAGGCGATGATGCATAAATTGATTGAAATCGCGAACGAAAATAGATCTGAGACTATTTTGCTTGAAGTTCGGCCTTCAAATGAGGCTGCGCTGAATCTTTATGCAAATATGGGATTTAATGAAATTGGCATTCGTAAAAACTATTACCCTGCTGCCAACGGCAGAGAAGATGCGTTAATGCTGGCAATGGAGCTACCGGCTGGTCATCAGAAAATGATTCAGGGTGGATGAATTGCGTTGAGAATTTGAGAAAATGATTCTCTAGTGCACAGTCCAGGTTTAACTTAGGAGTATCTTATATCCAGATGTAGTCAGCCGCCCTGAGCGCGAGCGCGCATCATTGCGAGTGTTTAGCGAGAGCAACAAAATAGATGGTTGCTTAGCGGCTGATATTTCCCTCCAATCTAGCCTGTAGGGAGACTTAATTTTCTTCGTGACTTTTAACCCAGCAACCTGCTTTTCCGCGTTACATTCACTGTTCTCGGCCTGGCCTGTGCCGAGAAAAATGTTTTCCACTGCTTGAAAATATAGAATTGTTATGTTTGGCTGGGGTTTGCAATTTTACTCTCCATAGAATACACTTCTTCGTGACGCGGAAGGGTCCCTGATGTGTTTACAATAACGCTCGAAAAAACAAAAACATAAACAAGCTTTCTATTGTTAGGGTTAACTTGTTGTTGGATCTGAATTTAGTGTAAGCAGACATCTGAGAGGAGTTTGAGGATGAATTCGGATAAATGGAGGCTTGGTAAAGTACTTAACCAGGTTCAAGGCGCATTTGTCGGCTTGTTGCGTATTTGGTCTATACCCATCGTATTGATGCTGGGTGTTGCGTCTGGATATACCACTTATTATGGTATGTCTTTTTTCATTACACCGTGGATTGCGCTTATTATCACAATTGCGGTGCAATCCATCATCGTTATTTCTTCTTTGGAACTAGCCAGTATTCACTGGCAGGCAAATCGAACGCGCTTTGTTTTAATTACGCTGTCATTATTAATTTCTGTTTCTGTTTCGGTTTCATTTTCGTATTTCAAATTTTATGAAATATCAGAAAAAGAGAATATTCAACTACAGCGCCTATCGTCTTTAAAACAATCAATAGAACATTATCTCGATGACATTTTAAAATCCAAGGCTGGCATGATTAAAGCCCAGAAGGATAATGTTGACAGGGCAGAGAGCGAAGCCAATTTAGCATTTCTGGGAACACATCCAAACATGAATGCCAGGTATCGCGACAAGGTTGGGCGTGGACCCTTCTGGGAGCAGTATAATACGCTTCACCAATCGGAAATGAGTAAGTTGGAGGATCTGAATAAGAATTTTCAGGATCTAGCCGGGTTGGTTGGCGCATTTCGAGTTGATTTAAATAAATTGGGTGCTCACTCTCAGGTGCCTCAATTAACCTATCAGGCTATTGTCGTGCAGTTTACAAAAGTACAGAGTGCTTTTGAGAATATTGCTACGGATGCCGGGTATCCGTTTCCAAGGGCACCAATGATTCAACCCTATGCGCAATTTTCTAAGGGTTTTAATCCTACTTTTGCCATGTGGCAGGCATTTTCATGGTTTGCTTTTGCCTGTGCTGCGATGGTTGATCTGTTTACCATTATTCTGTCTTACCGGCTGGAATTTACTGCACCTGGTCCATTAACTCCAGAAGAAGAAGATCTGGCATTTCGCTGTATGCAGGAGTTTCGTGAACTTAGAATAAATCACAACGATGAGTTAGAGTTTGTCGTCGAAAAAACAGAGCTGGAACGAGCCAGGAGGTATTCGGACTGGAACCGTTCGTTCGGTGCTGCGTTTTTATTGAATCGAGGGTTTTTACGCAAAGTTGATAATGAAACCGTAGAGTTTGCACCTAATTTGTACCCGATCATTGCGGAGCGGCTTGGGCAGAAACAGGAGGCTGAGAATACACCACAGGATACGGGAGTTCGAGAAGATGTTCCAAAGAGTCTAAACGAAACAGTACAGCGTCTATACAATGAAAGATAACATCAGTCGAGTTATTCCGTTGCCGTCGGCAGAAAATTCGCATGACGAGTGGGATCCGGGGTTTGAAGGTGATCGCTGGATTATAGTTTCTCGTTTGGGTTCACGAGTAAAACTGTTCAAACGTCCACCCGAATATAGAAAACGTTTTTTTCATCATCTTTATAATTTGCCGGTTCGGGATTGGTCAATACCGTGTGAAGCGCAGTTTTTGGCGGGTCTTTGTACAATCAAGGCAAATATTGATGTGCGTTTTCAGCCGACCTTGCGTTACGTCACTCGGAATATAGAGTCATTGCCTGATGTTTCAAGCCACATTCAATTGAATTACGAAAGCCTGATAAAAGATGTCGTTGAGCGCGAACTTGTGTATGCCGAGGAGAAAGGCTGGATAAAGGCCGGGCTGGAAAGTATTGAACGAGCAATTGATAAGGCTATAAATGAATCGCTCGCCGCGCAAAATATCCAGTGTCGTACGCGGTGTGCTTTAGAGCCGATTTTCAAGGAGTTGACTGAAGACGAATTGAATTCAATGAGTGGCCATTTTGAACGTCAATCGGCATATTTGGAATTGATGCGACGCAATCAGGAATTTCAAAGTTATCGACAAATGGAAATCCATCGTCAGGAGGAAGAGGCTGAAAAAGCCAATCTGGAGCATCAGAGAAAACTACTGGATCAATTTCGACGGGATGAATCGGTTCGCCAGGCCAAGGATAGAGAAGAGACTGATCGGGAGGTCACTCGTTTGAGTGAGGAAGAGAAAAGACAGTCTGCCCGGCATGCAAGTGAAGAGCGTCGTCATATAGAACGAATTGAGCATGAAAGGCTACTTCGCAAAAAGGAATTGGAAGCCAAAACGCGCGAAAGAGAAATGCGTTTACAGGCTACTAAAGACTCTGATGATATATTGCGCCATGAGATTGAACTGTTGGTTTTGGAAAAACAGAGACACAACCTGGAAGAAGAAGTTGAAGATGTTGTTCGAGACTGGGATCGCAGAAAAATCCAGGAACGGGCGGTGGCTTCCGGTGATCGAGACCAACGTATTGCAATACCAGCTCCTGAGTTACCCGAGGTAGAGCAGGAAAATTAGTGCTTCTCAGGTTTTTGTCTCAGACGATTTTCTAGTCGGCCAGTATTTCCAGTAATGGCGTTGGTTTCCCAATCCCATATCCTTGCGCATAGTTGATGCCGGTTTTCTTCAACAATTCTTTGATCGTATCGTTTTCAACAAATTCAGCGATGGTTTGTAAGCCCATCAACTGGCCGATTTCATTAATTGATTTCACCATTGCATGGTCAATTGGATCATTGACAATGTCTTTTACAAACATCCCATCTATTTTCAGGTAGTTTACAGGCAGATTTTTTAAATAAGCGAATGAGGACAAGCCGCTGCCAAAATCATCCAGTGCAAATTTGCATCCCAATGCTTTTAAGGCCAGAATAAACTTTTTAGCAACATTCAAATTTGAAATAGCCGCTGTTTCTGTAATTTCAAAACAGATTTTGTTTCCTTCGATGCCAGTTTCCCGGAATTGTTGGATAATAAATTTCAGGAAGGCTGTATCAGCCAATGTCTGGCCGGAAAGATTGATGGAGAGGAAATTAATCCGTTGGAGAAATGCTGTATTATCTGCCAGGAAACTGAAGGTTTTCTTCACTACCCAGGTATCCAGATTTTCAATCAGATTGTAGCGTTCTGCTGCCGGCAGAAATGTAGCCGGTGGGATGAGTTTGCCATCCTTGTCGATCATCCTCAATAATAATTCGTAATGTATTCCCTGGCTTTGGTTAAGTGGAATAATGGTTTGTGCAAAGAGGCAAAAGCGATCTTCTTCCAGTGCCGTGTATATACGAGTTACCCATTGCATTTCGCCATGGCGGTGGGCCAGGTGCGAGTCTTCCGAATGAGATACATGGATTCGGTTGCGGCCTAAATCTTTGGCGATATAACAGGCAGCATCGGCATTTTTCAGTAATTCTGTTAAGCTGGAAGTGGTCGGCGTGATGGCGACCAGGCCCATGCTCATTCCAGCTGGAAAGCTGTATTCTTCCCAGGTGAACTGATAGTCCTGAATAGCTTTTAGCAAAGATGCTGCTACTCGATGGGCATGATTTAGCGAACAGTGTTCCATCAATACTCCAAACTCATCACCGCCAAGTCGGGCCAAAGTATCGAGTTTGCGTACTTCGTGTTGCAATAAAGTGGAAATTTGACGCAACATTTCATTACCTGCTATATGGCCGCAGGTATCGTTGACCACTTTGAACTGATCGAGGTTCATAAAACACAGGGCGTGTTCTGTTTCGTTTTCCCGGGAGATGGAAATTAATCGCTCTGCTCGGCGTTCAAATTCATTGCGGTTGATTAGCCCCGTCATTTCATCGTGAGAAGCCTGGAAAACGAGTTGTGATTCTGTTTTTACGCGCTCGGTGATGTCTGAAATAGTACACATAATCGTTTGTTCGTAGTGATTTCCAGAGTTTACAGGCGTAAGGGAAATGTCTACCGGAAACTCTGACCCATTCTTGTGTAGTCCTGATAAACCGCTTCTGGTACCCATTGTTCGTGGTTTTGGGTTCTGGCTATAATTCGAGCGTAATTGTTTATGTATATTTTTGTGCTTGGCGGGGATTAATGTTTCTACATCCATACCGATCAATTCGTCCTGTTCGTAGCCGAACATGGTAATTGTTTGTACATTTGCCAGAATTAGTATTCCATTTTTGTCAGTAATGAAGATGGAGTTTGGAGAAAACTGGAATACTGCTTTGAATTTTTCCTCGGATTTTCTTTGCTCGGTAACATCATAGCTGACGACATGAATGCCTCTGACGTCTCCTTTCTCATCAATATCAGGTGTGTAGGTAACATGAAATAAGTGTGATATCGAATCACTGGGCTTATGCCATTCAAAATCAAACTTTTGTTCCTCTCCAGATAATGCCCTATCCAGGTGGGGTTTTATTTGTGAGTAAATTTCCTGGCC
>CAZGQY010000207.1:0-6894 GCA_964528035.1 uncultured Methylococcaceae bacterium
GAGGAAGTGTATGCGGCAGGGAAGCCGCATCCAAGCCTACAAGGATGTATTTACAGCGTCTTCCGAAACAGATCACCCATAGAGGGACGAGCAGTTACCAAAAAAGAACAATTTAAATGGCTTGGAAGGCTGTTTATAACCAGCTTTCCAAGCTTCTCAACAGAGGAAATTAAAATGAAAAATTCAATTGAACAAAGCGAACCCTACAGAAACCGGGTGAGTACTTTTCTACGCTGGTGTGGTGCGTTGATCTTGGTGGTTGCCGCTTTACATTATATGTTACAGGGTCTGAATCTGACTTCTGAAGCATTGCGATTCTGGGTGATGCCGGGTTTTATTGTGTTTGTGGCACTGTGTGGATTATTTTGCGGATACTGGTTCGGTGACACTAAAAGTGCGCGGGTGTTTTTTGGACTCGGAACTGCATTTGTGGTGACGCAGTTGTCACAGGTCGCTGCAATGGGGCGGGGTTTAATGATCCGCGGCCAGGCCGGGGAAGTACCACTGGATATGTGGTGGGATCTGGATCGTTTGTCTCCGGTGGTTTTTGGTATCAATGTGTTTATCAGTCTTATTTTGACAGTACCCGTTGCGTTTGCGGCTTTTTCAATTCTCGCCCGCGAGCAACGCAACAGTTTAATGACAGGCTTTAGTCTGGCGAGCGCGACTATGATGTTGCCCGCTCGCGGTTCGATGTGGACGACAATATTGATTGTGGTTTTGTTTGTTGTGTTACGTTATCGCGATGCCGTTTTTTATCGGGTGGATCGAGCGCTGTCAACCAGCAGCGGAATTGCCGCGCGATCTTTGCTGTGGCTGCCATTGTTTATCATGATCGGGCGCAGCATGTTTTACCCGGTTTCTGATTTCCAGGCCGCAGTATTAATGACATTGTTAGCCTGGATGCTGATTGAAGAAACACCACGTCTTATAAATATCAGAATTGTTAGCTCGGTACTACAGTTATTGGGCCTGGTGGTTGCAGTGAGTGCCTGGTGTTTCGGGATTAATGATTTGATTCCTTCTTTGTCAGGTTGCGCGGAAGTTTATTGGATAATATTGCCTGTCGCGGGTTTGATGATACTTATCTCGCATCGCATGCAGGACGACAGTCCGGGTTTAAGAATGTTTGCTGCGATGATCGCAACCATAACAGTGGTTGGGGTTATGCTGGATGGTCGTGTAGCGGTCAGTTCTATTGTTGCCATTGCAACAGGAATCGCACTGTCGATGAATGGGTTGGTGTGGCGTGAAAAGTTTGTGTTTAGTTGCGGATTAATCAGTATCGGCGGCGGCTTGCTCTACTATATCGGATTCCTTTTTGAAATGTATGAATCGATGCCCTGGTTTATTGCCGCATTCATTGGGGTTGCTGCTTTACTACTGGCTTCATGGATAGAAACACAGCAAGGCAAATGGTTTGGAAGAGTGACACACAGTTGGCAGGATTTCAGGGCATGGTAAGAATTTAAGTTAAATCGAATATTGCCGCGATGGGGCTTTGAGTTTTGCTGCGGTTTTTTGTAGGCAGGCGTTGAGCTTGTGAAGCCCAGCAGGATGGTTACGTCAATGCTGGGTTTCGTTCCTCAACGCCATATATGGACTCCTCGTTTATTGCAAGACAAATTATCATTTTTTAATAAAGTAAACAGAGATCAAGGTTGCAGCCATATATCCGGTCTTTAAATGGAAGATTTTTGCCTTCCTGACCTTGATGAATCTATCCGCGCACTTTCACCACAACCAGCCTAACGGTTTCTAAAGAACCTCTGCGTAGAACGGGTTTGAAAAGCACCGGTCTGACCTGTTTATGTCATCAAATTATGTTTACTTGCCTGCGCAATTTGGTACTGATCTTAAGGTTAACGGTTGAGGGTTATCCACGCTTTGTCCCTAGGCAAAAGAGCCCTTTAGGTTTAGCTCGGTGCCTGTGGGCAAAGGGTGGATAACCCGCTCCAAATCTGGGTTAAACCGCCTCAGCCGGTCGATATTCCTCCGTTTTCGTCGCTAACGCCCAAAGAATGCGGGCATTCTTATTGGCCAAGGCGACCGCCGCGATATTCATACCTCGACGTTGAACCAGGGCTCTAAGCCAGCCTACTTCATTTTAATTTGGTAGCAAGTTATTTTCCGTGATATCAGGGGTTCTGAATTTGGGTAACTATGTCTGTTTTTTGTATTTATTCAGGTATAAGGTTAAAGGAATTTGCCGTACATTTTGGAGTTGAGAAGTCAGACAGAGTCTTGACGATAAAATCGGCCTTTAAGAAAAACAGTTAATATGATACTTGACCCGTTTGGCTTCTTGACCCGTTTGGCTTCCGTATGGCGTTTGGTTCCGTTTGTGTGTCTTGACCGATCCCACAATAAATACCATAATGATACCATATTGGTTTTTTATTGGAAGTTTACTATGCCAGCATTAACCCTCAAAAACATACCTGATAGCCTTTATTTGCAACTTAAGGAAGCTGCCCGAGCCCATCATCGAAGTTTAAATAGTGAAATACTTTTCTGCGTTGAACGAACCCTCGGTACTCACAAAATAGATGTTTCTGAACATCTTAGCGTTGCTAGAACATTGAGAGCAAAAACTGAAGACTACCCTATAGCTAACGATGAATTAACAGCAGCAAAGAATGAAGGTCGTCCATGATTGTTGTTGATACCAATATCATCGCTTACCTCTATATCTCAGGCGAAACGTCTTTACAAGCGGAACAACTATTGTCTTTTGATTCACTTTGGATTGCTCCCATTTTATGGCGAAGTGAGTTTAGAAGTGTTCTAAGCCAGTATTTACGTAAAGACATTTTAAGCCTCGATGATATTTTGATGATTTTACAGCTAGCGGAGAATTTGTTAGATGATAATGAGTATAAGATTTCGTCTTCTCATATAATGCAACTCGTTAATTCGAGTAATTGTTCTGCATATGATTGTGAATTTGTTGCACTGGCTCAATACTTAGATATTCCACTCATTACGGCAGATAAAAGGATACTAAGAGAATTTCCAAAAGTTGCAATATCGCTTGATATTTACCTTGCCTAACGCAACTAATAACCGGTGCCCACGAAGCGACGAAGCCGCACTCTGAAAAACTCAATTAATTTGTTTTTTATTGATATATTGCCACCGGATTCGAAAGAGGGTTTAGATGCGCAAGTCGGCACACGATGAAACCATTGGTTATTACGAATTTGTAATAATTTGTATAGATCTACTTTGTGACGAGTGGTGGTAAAATGATCCGGATATATTCTAAGCGGGTCGTTGACAATAAAAATATGGACAGTCATCTCAAATGAATTCCCAAACCCTATTGATTCCGGATATTGCCTGGGTAGAAATACCTGAGGGTTCTTTTTTGTATGGCGAAAAAAAAGATATAAAGACCTTGGAACTACCGACTTTCTGGATGGCAAAATATCCTGTCACGAACGGTCAGTATCAGACATTTATTGATGCCGGTGGTTATGATGAACCGCGTTGGTGGCACGATCTGATAAAACCGGAGCCTGAGGATTCCCACTGGACTCAGTCCAATCGTCCTCGGACCGATATAGATTGGTACGAAGCAGTGGCGTTTTGTCGTTGGTTGTCTGTGATGCTGGATTTGGGCTCGGAGGCCATTCGGTTACCGAGTGAGGAGGAATGGGAGAAAGCTGCCCGAGGAGAAAACGGCTTGGATTATCCCTGGGGGAATGACTATCGTTCGGGTTTTGCGAATATCGATGAGACAGAAAATGGAAATGGTTCCTGGTATTTACAACAAACTACAGCGGTGGGACTGTATTCCCACAGCGAGTCTTCCTATGGCGTCCAGGATTTGGCTGGAAATGTCTGGGAATGGTGTTTGAACAAATACAATCATCCAAAGGTAATTGAGCCTGATAGCAGCGGTGACTGGCGTGTGTTGCGCGGCGGCTCGTGGCTCGTCACTTCAGACTTCGCGCGCGCTGGCCTCCGCAACGGGGACTTTCCCGGCTTCCGGGTCAGCAGCAGGGGTTTTCGGGTATTGTCGTCGGTCCCCATTCGCTGATCGCTGTTTTTCTGTCCACTGGTATTATCGGGTCTATTTTTGTTAAAATTTTACCATCGAAAACGACTCAGTAGCGAACGTCTTAATCCCCAGGTGTCGGCGTATCGAACATGGTTTATCCATCCTTGTACGCTGGCGTCGAATTCCGCGAAACTAATCTCGCCTTGCTGCCAGGCGTCGAATTTATCTACGAGCCGACGGGTACTGTGAACTACCTTGCGTCGCTTTATACGCCGATGATCTGGATAAACCACAAAACCAAGCCATGGTATACCACATCGAACAGGTAATACCTGGGCACTGTGATCATGAAATGTGAGTCTCAAGCTGATTAGCATCTCGCGTATGGACTGTTTCCAGTTCCAAAGCTCTGTCTTGGAATTGGAGAACAACGCAAAATCATCGACGTAGCGAAGGTAGCCTTTGCATTCCAATTGCCGCTTAATAAACAGATCCAGTGGATGTAGGTAACAGTTAGACCAGAATTGTGATGTCAGATTGCCAATCGGCAAGCCTTTTGGTCGACACAGGGCGACTAAATCATCACCTGGTAAAAGTGGTGGGTTATAGTCGTTATCCCGGATATCTTCGCCACTGGCTAGAACCTGATTGACCAAGGCCAGGGTTTTGTTGTTCTTTATGATCGGTTGCAGAATTTCTGTCAGAATTTTGTGGTCAATGGACGGAAAATGTTTGACTATATCGAGCCGTAGAACGAAGTCATATTATCGAGCAAACTGTTGTAAACGGTTTACAGCACGATGTGTTCCCTTACCAGCCCGGTTGGCGAAGCTGTCAGGCAAAAAGCGAGATTCGAATAAAGGTTCAATCACATTGCAGAAGGCGTGATGGACTACTCGGTCGCGGAAGGGCGCGGCACTGATCAGTCTTTTTTTTGGTTCGTGAATAAAAAAGTGAGTGTATTCGCCGGGACGATAGTTTCCATTCTTCAAATCTTGTCTCAAATCCAGTAGATTGTCGGCGATTCTGTACTCGAAGTTTGCGACGGAACCTACACTTCTCTTTCCTTTTGAAGCTTTTCCAAAAGCGTGCAAAAGATTAGAGAATGAACAAATCTGTTCAAATTGATTTTGATTTGGAGAACCCATGAAAGAACCTATGATTATATTGAGTCGAACCTTCGACTTGCTGGAATGGTTGTTGCCAAAAGTAGAACGGTTTCCAAGACTTTACCGCTATAGTGTCAACAGACGCCTGATGGATGCAGCGTTGGATTTTCAGGAACAACTGTATTCTGCTCGTAAATTGCGGGGTGCTGCCCGACAGAAACAGTTACTTGAATGTGATGCCACGCTGGACCGGCTGCGTTTGTATCTTCGGCTCATACATCATTGGCAATGGATTAGTGATGGACAATATGAACATATTAGTTTGAAAGTATCGGAAATCGGTCGAATGTTGGGTGGTTGGTTGAAACATCACAATCAATGATTTTCATTGGTACATGGTACGAGATTGTCGACTTTTGATAGCTTGCAACGTTAAATGAGGCACCGCGGGAGCGAATCCGGGCGGTACCTCGCTTCAATATAAGCCCGACGCAACGCGTGCGGACCGGATGTACCCGCGCCATTTATACATCTCTGCTGCGCCCTGCAAACCATGGTCGGCAGACCCTGCTGATAGCAGAAATGGGGAAATGTGGACCGACGACAATACCCGAAAACCCCTGTTGTTGTTCCGGTTGTTGGGATTGTTCCTGTTGCGGTTGTCAGCGCGCGCGTTGTCTGTATTGTTGATCCACGAGCCGCCGCGCAACACACGCCAGCAAATACCGGGACACCCCGCCGGACAATTCCGGCCTCAACATCATACCAGAAAAATCGACCGCCGCTACGCGGCGGTAGCAGCGGACAGTGGACCAGCGGTCAGCGAATGGGGACCGACGACAATACCCGAAAACCCCTGTTGTAGCCCCGGTAGTAGGGATCGTACCTGTAGCGGTAGTCAGCGCGCGCGTAGTCTGTAAGGTTGATCCACGAGCCGCCGCGCAACACACGCGAGTCACCGCTGGTATCAGGGTCAGTTACCTTTGGATGATTGTATTTGTTCAAACACCATTCCCAAACATTTCCACACATATCTTGCACGCCGAAGGGAGACTCGCCGTGGGGATACATTCCCACCGCTGTAGTTTGTTGTAGATACCAAGAACCTTTTTTGTTTTCTGTCTCATCTATATTCGCATAACCAGAAATGTATTCATTTCCCCAAGGATAATCTAAACCCTTCTCTCCCCGAGCTACTTTTTCCCATTCTTGCTCGTTTGGTAATCGAATAGTGCCTGGCTCCAGATCCAGCATCGCAGACAACCAGCGACAAAACGCCATGACTTCATACCAATCTATATTGGTCTTGGGGCGGTTCGGTTGATTCCATCGAGATTCTCCTGGTTTCGGTTTTTTTAAATCGTGCCACCAATTTTGTTCGAAAAGTTTCTCTGATCCCAATAATTGATTGATTGCTTTTTTAACTTTACCGTCATACCCACCGGTATCCACAAAAGCCTGAAATTGCGCATTGGTCACTGGGAATCTCGACATATAAAAAGTCGGCAGTTTGATGGTTTCACCATTCTGATAAATAAATGGTCCACCGGAAACCTTTACCCAATCAAACTCCGGTAGTCCCTTTTCATCCAAGCCAACCCCTTTGCGCGGATCGCCCAGACGTGCCAGTTCATCGCTGATTTCCAATCGTCGCGGTGGTTCAGTATTGATGTTGTTGATTTCGTCAAGATAGTCCTGAATTTCAGTAGAATATTCTGTATCAGGGTTCGCCGGTTCGACCGGTACCTCGATTTCTCGTACCCCCACTCCCGGCCGAGT
>CAZGQY010000208.1:0-6894 GCA_964528035.1 uncultured Methylococcaceae bacterium
GACAAACAATAATCCTGCGTCATTCTTTCGCATATTATTAAAACCTCGCTCCTAAGAGTTGCCAATTTCGTCAATCGCTTAGCTTGTTATTTCTCAACAACTTTTTACCGAGATGAATTTTATTCCTGCTCAGTCTCAATCTTTTTGCTTGTCAATCAACTGCTCAAAGGCATCAATTGCATCACGCATGGTTTTGATTTTTTCAAGATCCTCGTAAGCCAACTCAACGTTAAAACGATCTTCCAGATCCCCGAATATATTAAAAGCGTCAAGGGAGTTTATTTCGAGGGAGTCAAAACGAGTATCTTCCTGAATATCACCGGGATCGACACCAATCTCTGCCTTTATCGATTCAATTAATTCTGCCTTTATTTCTTCTCTTCTGTTTGCCATTTTTTTAATATCAATACTGCATTGTTACCGCCGAAGCCAAAAGAATTTGACATGACATAGCGTAATTCTTGTTGTCGCCCCTGGTTGGCAACATAATCAAGGTCACATTCCGGATCTGCTTCATTGTAGTTAATAGTGGGTGGAACAAAATCATGTTTTACAGCCAGTGCACATATAATGATTTCCAGTGCCGAAGAAGCACCCATGGAATGCCCAAGCATCGATTTTGAAGAAGATACCGGCAGCTTATAAGCTCGCTCTCCAAAAATCAATTTTATTGATTCTGTTTCCACCCGATCATTGATTTTTGTGGATGTACCGTGTGCATTGATGTAATCAATTTGCTCCGGTCTCAAATTACCGTCATTTAATGCCAAAGTCATTGCTGCAACCTGGCCCTGAGAGTGAGGAACCGTCAAGCTATGGGCGTCACAATTGGATGAAAAGCCGACTAGTTCGGCGTAAATATGGGCGCCTCGTTGATGCGCAGAATCGAGTGATTCCAGAACCAGCATGCCCGCACCTTCAGCCATGACTAAGCCGTCTCGATTGAGGTCGAAGGGGCGACTGGCCAGCTCTGGGGTTTCATATTTTTTGGAAAGCACCTTCATCGCTTTCCATGTGCGCATGAATTTTTTTCCCATGGGGGCTTCCGTTCCGCCGCAAAGTACAATGTCGCATTGTTTGCTTTGGATTGCTCGAAACGCTTCCCCAATAGCGTTACCACCAGACGAACAAGCGGTATTGATAGTTTGGTTGCGTCCTAGCAGGCCAAGTTTCATGGCTATCCAACTGGCGGGTGCATTATTCATTACTCTGGGGACGGTAAATGCGTCTCCGCGTACAGTTCTATCCAGCCGGTTAAACGCATCTTCATAAGCGCCAATTCCACCGATTCCGGTTCCAATCAGTACAGCGACTCGGTCTAATTCACAATGGGTAGGAATGGCGGCATCTTTCCAGGCTCTTAGGGCAGCGACAACGCCTAATTGGGTAAATCGATCCATGATTCGTGCTTCTGATTGCCCAATTTCGGGTTGCGGAGAAAAATCGCTAATTTGTCCGGCGATTCGACAATCCGGATCCTCTAATTCATAGAGATCAATAATTCTAACGCCCGATTTGCCGCTAAATATGTTTTCGGTAAAAGTTGGCAATTCACAACCCAAAGGCGAGACAACTCCACAGCCGGTAATGACTACTCTCATATTTTATCGTTTTCCATTTCGTTGTTGAGGGCGGTGCAGCTCATTTTCAAGGTGAATCACACGCTGGAAAAGGTCGCGTACTTTTCTTAGTATTGAGGGCAACTGGCGTATTGCTTTCATGCGTTCAAAACTTGAGGCTTGCGATTCGGCAGGTATCCCCAAACACGTTGAGTCATCGGGGATATTTCCGGCGACTGCGCTATAGGCAAATACTTTAACCCGACTGCCAATTGAAATATTATCTTTGACACCGACTTTTCCACCCAACATAACATTATCTCCCAAATGTGTGCTGCCAGCGATGCCAACCTGGGAACACAGGCAGCAATTTGCACCAATCTGTACATTATGCGCGACCTGTACAAGGTTATCGATTTTTGTTCCCTGACCAATAACAGTTTCGTGGCATTGTGCCCGATCAATACAACTGCCTGCTCCAATCTCAACGTCGTCTTCAATCCGTACACTGCCAATATGGGGAATTTTTTGGAATTTTCCGGCTACGGAATTGTATCCAAAGCCATCGGCTCCAATGGTTGTATTGGAGTGTACGATGACTCGATTACCCAACTGACAACGTTCAAGAATCACAACATTGGGCCACAAAATACAATTATCGCCAAGGGTGGAATCCTGACCGACAAAACAATTTGCGTGAATGATCGAATTATTTCCAATTTTGACACCTTTTTGGATCACCGCACCGGCGCCTATGGCGATATTTTCACCTAGACTGACATGTTCTTCTACAGAAGCCCGTGTATCAATTCCTGTATCAGGATGGCACCGCGAAGGTTCGAAATGTTTCAATACTGTTGCTAAGCCCTGATCTGGATGTTTGCAGATAATTGCCGCTTTATTTCCATAGTCAAGTTTCGCTGTAGTAATGACAGCGCTGGCTTCACTTTCATGCAGACGTTTTTCATGGTTAGCCGAAGTTAGCCAGGTGAGGTGTCCATGCCCTGCATATTCGATAGGAAATACTCCACTAATGGTAATTTTTCCATCTCCCTGAAGGTCTCCACCAATTAAATAGGCTAATTCTTCAAGGGTTGTGCTTGTTGGCATTATTTTTATCTGATTTTGAGGAAAATAGCAGAAGGGTAACGAAGAAACGAACTCTGTGAATAATCGTGAAATTATGATTTAGTCCAATTCCGTTGGATTCAAGCGCTTATCCGAAAACTAAAGTCCAAAGAATATTAAATTCGCGGGTGCTAATCAAGGGTTTTATCACTAACCAACGTATAATTAGCCGTGGGCAAGCGAGAGTTTAACCACTTCTGCTTGTTAATCATCGAGACTTTCACGTATCCGTTGCGCCAGTTCTGATAATCCATAAGGTTTACTCAGGAGTGTGGATGAAAAATGTACCCTGGGATCGTGGTTGTTTGAACTTGAGGTATGTCCTGAGGTAAGTATCACTTTGATCTTTGGATATTTATCGGTGATGGTTTTAGCCAGGTCATATCCGTTGATGCCTCCGGGCATGACGATATCGCTGAATAATAGATTTATCGCAGGCTCGGCAGCCAATCTCTCTAGTGCCTGTTTACCACCGCGGGCTGTTAATACGATATAACCTAAATTTCCAAGAAATTCGCTTGCGAGCGTCAACAAACTTTCTTCGTCATCGACGACCAGAATGGTTTCTGATCCCCCGGGTAATACCTCAGAAGTCTTCGTGTCTTGCGTTAACGGTGTTTCGTCGGAAACAACTCGGGGTAAATAGAGATTGAATTGAGTACCGATACCCGGCGTCGAATTAATTTCGATATGGCTATTCGAGCGCTCTACAAAACCAAATACCATAGCCAGCCCCAATCCGGTTCCTTTCCCTGGAGCTTTTGTTGTATAGAATGGTTCAAAAATATGCTCTTGTTGTTCTTCGGGGATACCTTCTCCATTGTCGATAACGGCTAATTGAACATACCTACCAGGGATTGCATTAGCATTTACTGCACAATATTCATTATCCAGTGTGCAATTACTGGTTTTCAATATCAACCTGCCTCCTTTTGGCATCGCGTCGCGGGCGTTTAAAATCAGGTTGAACAGAGCATCCTGAAAATCGCCTGGGTTAATCGCAGTCAGCCATAAAGGATCAGTAAACTGATGTTGTACTTCTATCGCTGAAGTTACAGAGCGAGCGATTAAATCTTCAATATCAATTATTAATTCGTTGATATTGGTGACAATCAACTGACCTGATTGACGACGTGAGAACCCTAGTAATTGCCGGGTGAGATCGGCTGCGCGCTGCGTGGATACATTTATACTGTCTATTCGGCTGATTGCTTCGATATTGCCCTTTAATTGCTGCTCAAGTAAAAACAGGTTGCCTTGAACAATACCGAGAATGTTATTAAAATCATGCGCAATACCACCGGTTAACAGACCGATCGCTTCCATTTTTTGAGAGCGAAGCAGAGCCTTTTCTGAACGCTTCCGATCAGTGATGTCTCTGCCGATATTCAAAACACCAAGAAGTTTACCTTCTGCTGTAAATACTGCTGATTTCACAGTCTCCAGCAATTCGGTATGACCATCATCCAGATAAGTTAACTCTTCTTCGTTAAAAATAAGTGTTTTTGAATTAATGGCCTGTAAATCTAGTTCGCGGAATTTGTCGGCCAATTCTTTTTGAATGAAATCAAAATCAGTTTTGCCTATTATTTCGGATTGCGGTACTCCAAAAAGACGACCTACCTTAGGGTTGCAGGCCAGAAAAATGCCATTAGGATCCTTTAACCAGACGATATCGGGTAGGGTATCAATTAACGCCTGAAGGTGAGCTTCTCGTTCCTGTAACTGATTGGTGCGTGCATCAACCAGGGCCTCAAGTTCAAAATTGAGCTGATTGAGATACTTGCTTGCTTTGATCACAGCGTCTTCTTTTGCGGCTCGTAGGGTGTCAAATCGTTCCAGTAATGCATACCCCAAAAGTAGGATTTCGAGTATTGAACCAATCTGTACAGAATAGAAATTTATAAATGTATAAGGGATTAATCCGAAATGGAGCAATACTGAAGCAGTTAGCCCTATCAGAAAAATACACCAGGCAATCAGAAAATAACGAGCAGGCTTGTAGCCCTGCCTAAATGCGCTTATGACTCCAGCCAGGACAACAGGAGGAACAAGTGATGCTGTTATGGTTGATAGTTGTATAGCCACAGCATAGTTTGCGAATAGGGAACAAAATACACTGATGATCCCAAAGCCAATTGTAATGTTGAATATCTTTTTAATGTGAGGGTGTTTATCACTCCTGATTTGTAAAAAACTTCCGGAAAAAATCAATGCACCAATCACAGCGGTAGATATAAATATCGATGTTAATTTATTCGCATATTCTGTGTATTCTGTCCATAAATATTGGTATCCAAACCCATTTACCGAAAACTGGTACAACAGGTAACTCAATAAATAAAAAGCATAATAGATAAACAACTTATCGCGACTTTTTAGATAGGTTGTTAAGGCGGCTATAAACAACAACAGCATGACACCGTAATAAGCTCCCAGAACGAAATTTGAACCGTCTATGTATCCATTCAGTGCGGATGAAGACCAAAGAGTTAGTGGGATAACCATCGAACCCTCAGTTTCAAGGCGCAGGTAGTAAGTTCTTGTTTCGCCAGAATGCGCAGGCAGATGGAATAAAAATGTCCGGTGGTTTATTTCCCGGGTTGAAAATGCTAAGGATTCTCCCGTTACTTTTTCACCGTAACCGCCATGATCATTCGGCACAAATAGTGTCAGGTTGTCGATGAGAGGATATGCAAACTGCAGCAGGATAATATCGTTCAGCATGCTGTCCATATGCAGGGAAAAACTTACCCAATACACGGATTTTGTAAAACCGAAACTGTTACCAACCTCAGAGGCGAGTTTGAATGTCTGGTTAAATTCTGGTTTTACAAGCTGATCTATAGTCAGAATGTGATTTGGGTCGGCCAATATCCGAATAGAGTCTTTAAGATTCAGCTTATTGGTGCTGTTTTTGAAGTGGACCGTGGGATGGGGATGTTCTTCAGCAATCAGTCTATTATTTGTTATTAACAGTAAGCTGACTAGTGTGACTATGATTACTTTGAAAACTATTCTTAACATAGTAGGGGAGTTTTCTGCCACATTTTATCATGAAAAAACATTTTTCAGCGATAATACGGATAAAAAGAATAGCCCACGTAGTAATAAAGGTCTGTTGGAATATGAGGAGTAAATCTGAATATCTAACTCTCCAGTAGTCTGGACAATGAGTGGAATTTTTTTAATAGTGTCTTTTTTGTAGGCTATAGTACTTCCGTGCCATCGACTTTAGGTGATAGAAAACTCAGATATATCAGAAGTGGTTAAGCCAGATATAGCCCAGGCCGCCCGCATATAAAATAGGTACAAGCGACCGCCGTATTGGTTATTAACCACCGCAAGTGAGGCTGTAGCATAGACAATTGAGACTCTCTTAATGAAACTGTAATTCTGCGCTGAAAAACACTTCCCTGCCGGGTGCCCGGGAATTGACACCCGTTAATGTTTCCTGAGGTCTTTCATCGAGGATGTTTTTCAGAAAAAAACTCAAGCGCAGCGGATCATTATTACCGAGAACGGAGAACGGCGGCGAATAATTCAAGCGGAAATTTAAATAGGTAAAATCGTTCAGCGGTTTGTCGGGTAAATCTTGTATTCCTCGCCAAAATGCCGGTACCTTGTATTCATCTTGCCAGGTAAGTTCCAAAGCCCCGCTAAAACCATAAAAAGGTCCTATATAAGTACCCGCAGATAACTGATGGTTCGGTGCGTATAGGAAATTGATCTTTTCACCGGAGCTGTCTGTACGGTTGCCTTTCTGATCAAAATATTTAAAAGACCAGTTCAGGAAACCTTTGATATATTCATTTATTTTTACATCAAATTGTAGGTTGCCACCATAGATCTGTGCAGTATTTGGGTGATTTTCAAAGCTGACTGTTGATGGCCCGGTGCCAGACGAAAATGGGACTACAATAAAATTCTTGATTTCAGAATAATACAAATCAGTTTTGATGGTTAATTCCTTGCTTACACTGTATTCCACGCCGATGTCATAGTTATAAATCGTTTCTCGATCCAGGCCCGGATTGGGTTCGAAAACGGAAAGAGGAACAGCTTCACCGGTTGGTCCGGGATTCACATTGAAAAACCAGCTATCCTGATAAAGTTCGCTGTACGAAGGAAATCGGAAGGCTTTGCTGAAACCGCACGGCTAAACGGTTCCCAATAAAAAGGCAATATAATACAATATAATACAATT
>CAZGQY010000209.1:0-6879 GCA_964528035.1 uncultured Methylococcaceae bacterium
GCGATTATTATCCTCGAGGTATCGGTGGATTTCTTTTTTGCATATTTTCATTGCTTTCGTTACTCCCTGACGTGCCGGGCGTGAAGTCGGGTCAATCTTAAGTACCCTTTGATATGCGTCCAGAGCACTGCTGCCTTCTGGTTGAACTGCACGCTGTACTGCCATGTGCATATCGGCGATTTCCAGCAAGCGCTTTATTTTTTCTTGTTCTTCGCTGGTTAATGGATTGGTTCGGTGTTCTGGAGGAAATTCGTCGTTCCGGTTGCTACGATTGAGGATAACCACAGTGGTCGTTGTGAGCAGTAGAATAAATGTAAACAACAGCGCAATACGAGGCTTTTTTTTGATTGGTTTATTAAACGCTGTGTCTATGAACAGTGATATGGTTTCTGTTCTCTCAGAGCGATCAAATTTTAATGTTGAACGAATGGCTTGCCATTGGTTTTTCGAAATACCTTGAATGGCTTCGGGTTGCAGGTCGTTTTTCCAGGCCTGTAATGCGGGCATTTTATTGAATGGATGGTGGCCTGTAAGAATTTCGAAGGCTACACAGCCGAACGCATAAATATCATCGCGCTCGTCAGGAGTTTCCCAACGCAGCATTTCACAGGAGGCATAGGCTGGTGTTAATGCATCAGGAGAAAACTGGTCGAAAACTGTCATATCGGTTTCCGTACTGGTTCTCATTGCTTTGGCGATTCCAAAATCAAGAATTTTAATATTTCCATCGTCACAAACGAATATATTCGCAGGCTTAATGTCGTAATGAATGACTTTTTTCTGGTGTGCAAAAGCCAGGCCGGTGGCAATTTTTTGAATTAAGCCCCATCGCTCATATATTGGCATGGTGACCAACTTTTTATTGTTAATAAGAACATCAAGTGGGGATCCGTGAAGAAATTCCATCACCATGAATACATGGCGTTCGGTTCTGTCGAAATCGTGTACATTAACGATATTGGGATGTGACAATTCTTGAGATTTACGTGCTTCCCGTTGCAGGGCTTTTACTAAAAGAGTGTTGTTTTGAAGGTGAGTGTGCAGGACTTTAATAGCTACGTAGGGTTTGTTGTCCTCCATTTCATCTTTCAAGCGATCCCGTGCCTTGAAAATTGTTCCCATTCCACCTTTACCTAAAACACTTTCAAGAATGAAGCGATTTTTTAAGACCATGCCCAGCGCCAGTCCGTATTCGTCTGATCGTTGTTTAACAACCGTTGAATCGCCTGGTATATCGCTAGTCAGCGTTTTGTCGTCCAGTGAATCTGCCACGTTTTTTAGAGAATATAATTACATTGGATTAAAACGGATTTTGCGGCAGTTAGGGTGGTCATTGCAAGTGCTAGGACGTGATTTATTTAACGCCAGGGTAAATTTGGCGGTTAGCTAGCTGCACCTGCCTGGTTAACCATAGCATTGAAGAAAATATGAGAGGATTTGAATTTAGAGCTCTGTGGCGGAATAAAAGGGTCGCAATTTAATGAAATAAATTGCGGATCCATTGGTATTTCAATCCAGTGTTGGGTTGAATATTAAAAGTTTTAGTTTCCTAAACGCGGCAAGCTTATATTTGTTTGGCAATCAAAACTCTACATCTGTGATGCGACGGCCGTCGGATGTACGCCGATCCGAGCGATTAGCCAGGAATAACGTGGTCAGATATTCGGGCAATTCGCGTCGATCTTCAATATCGCGCCGGTCATCAAGAAAAATATATTTACAATAGCATTTTCTTTCAGTGCATCCTGTCAGTGGTAGGTGCGGCGCCTCTGTAGATAAATAGGGTCTCCCGGCTAATTTAGTCGCCATTTCGCAGGCAATTAATGATGGGAGGATTTTCACTGCGCGCCACTTTGCGCTTGACTGGTTGTCTGACGCAGAATTTTTGTTTCGAAAATAGTTGAAATGTGGTAGTCGAATCCTAATATCCAATCGACTCGAAACGAATAAGCAAACGGCAGTCAGTAGCACTAGTACACCAATAATAAAAAATACAGTATTCATAAATATCCCCCCCATATAGAATACCGCTAAGCTAACTGAAAATTCGGTCAAATATTAACATTAGGATTGTGAAATATTACCTTGATATTCGAGCCGGGATTTCGTTAGAGTAGGACAGTGTCGCTGGGTTTTGAGCGGTGTCTGTATCGAAGATCAGCCGAAAGTTTAATGTAATAGTGGGTTGGGGCTTTTTGACTTGGTGTCTGAGATCAGAGTTGCTTCTACAAGATATAGGCGACGCTGCTTGATAGCGGAAACTATGATGTAGAGAATGGATATCTAAGGTAATGCTTTGGATTGTAGGAATTTAAATTTACTCAGATGAATTCCTGTTTATCTGACACCACCGCCAACTATCTGGCCTTCCCAGGCTATTGATAAGTCAGTAAAGCCATTTTGGTCACCTGCTTTCAGAGTATAAATTTTATAGTTCGCAACAGTTTTTTTGTTCGGGTTTTTGACGAAATTCAGGGTAATAAATCCCAGCTTGGATGCAGCGAATCGACGATCTGCTGATGGTTTCTTGAGGTCGTACAGTAGTCCTGCTGCGCCGGATATTAAAAGGCGCGTGCCGTTTATTTCCCCCTCGTCGGATAAATGATGGTCGTGTCCCGATATGTACAAGTCGACTTTGCCGATCAGTTCGTCTTCAAAAAACCATCCCAGTTGCCACTGCGCGTTGCCATGCGATCCACTGCTTTTGAATGGATGGTGTCCGCTAGCGATAGTAAAATCACAAGATTTTCTTTGGGTGCGAAGTGCTTTCCTGAGCCATTTTGTTTGTGGCCATCTTTTTTGGTGATAATAGATTTTCTCATAGTAGGATGTATCCAGGTTAAAAAAGCAAATCCCATCCCAGTTTTCTGAATAATAATAGTTTGGAAAATAAATCGAAGGGTGCTGTTGAGCAACGTTTAACCACGCGCTGGATTCTTTTTGGTGGTCGTGATTACCCAGTAGCAGAAAAATTGGAATATTGTTTTTCAAGTAGTATTGATACGGGCGAAAGAATTTAGGGCCTAATGACGGGTCGTTGGCAGATGTGATCCCTGATGGATAAATAATATCGCCGAGAATTCGAATTTGGCTGCAGTTCATCGATTCCAGTGCACGGGCGACTGCCAGTTGGTTGGCGTCGCCGGTGCCGGAGTCGCCAATGAAACAAACGGGTTGCGCGGATGCAAGCAGATTTTGTTTGTGATCGATGTGGTACACCGGTACAGGTTCGTTTAGATTACACGACAGGACGTTAGATGACAGCCATAGGGTTGTCAGGAAGCTTCTGATATTAAGCATGTTTAATTTTGCGCTGAGCACTGACTTTGTGAGTTATTAATGTATTGTAATCCGTCATTACTGAGCGAGCGTGATAATGACTGGAAATATTCAGATTCCGAATCCTTTCTAGAATTGGCCGAGAAACGGGATTAGTATAACGACAACTACGATTAAGGGAATATCAATGATGAGGGTGTATAGAAAATGAAGACAGGAAAGATCGTTTATGTGTTGCTATGTAATTTCGTGGTGTCGTGGTTTTTATGTTCCTCGGTATGGGCGAATTCTGCAATTGATATGGATATTAAAGTAGACATGTTGTTGGCAAAAATGACTCTCCGGGAAAAAATCGGTCAGATGACTCAATTGACATTAAAAGCCATATCGTCACAAAAAGAATCGGCACAGACACGTCACCAGATCGATTCGGTTAAGCTCAAGCAGGCGATTGTCGATCATCATGTTGGATCAATACTAAATAGCTGGGATGCTTCTTTAACATTGGAACAATGGCATCAGGTTATTTCTTCGATACAGGATTTGGCGACTAAACAGACTCGCCTGGGAATACCTGTAGTTTATGGCATTGACGCAGTTCATGGACACCATTTTCTAAAAAATGCCACGGTATTTCCACATAATCTTGCTCTGGCAGCGACCTGGGATCCTGAGCATGTTCGCATCAGTAATCAGATTACTGCAATAGAGACTCGGGCCTCGGGGATACCATGGAATTTTTCGCCGGTACTGGACGTTGCCAGACAGCCGCTTTGGTCGCGTTTTTTTGAAACCTTTGGAGAAGATCGGTATTTGGTCACGAAGATGGGAGTGGCGGCGATTCAGGGGCAACAGGGAGAAGGGCGAGTAATCGCCGGAGATCGAGTGGCGGCTTGTGGAAAGCATTTTCTCGGTTACAGCGTTCCTTTGAGTGGAAAAGACAGGACTCCTGCGTGGATCCCTGAGCGGCAGATGCGGGAATATTTTTTGCCACCATTTAAAGCAGCCATTGAAGCGGGTGTAATGACGATGATGATTAATTCAGGCGATGTTAACGGTATTCCGGTTCATGCAAATAAGCATCTACTTACTGGATTATTACGCGATGAGCTCGGATTTGATGGTGTCGCTGTGAGTGATTGGGAGGATATTATCAAGTTGCATACAGTGCACAGGGTCGCTTCCGACGAAAGACACGCTGTTAAGCTTGCAATACTGGCAGGGATAGATATGAGTATGACGCCTTATACGCTTTCGTTTCAGGATCATTTACAAGATCTGGTGCAACAGGGAGAGATCACAGAATCAAGGATAGATGAGTCTGTTCGACGTATACTCAAATTTAAATACCGACTCGGATTATTCGACAATCCATATTCGTTTGATAAGTCTGCCGCAAAGCCGGGTTCAAGTGAATCGTTTAAAGCCAGCAAAAATGCAGCAGAGGATGCAATAACACTGCTGAAAAATGTTGATAATCTGTTGCCATTAACCACCAGGAGTAGAATTTTAATTACCGGCCCGGGTGCAGCCTCCTTGCCAGCTTTGCACGGATCCTGGTCTTATACCTGGCAAGGTACTGATGAGGCTTTGTATCCGAAGACGAGCCAAACATTATTGCAGGTGCTTAACAAAAAGGTGGGTGAAGACAAAGTCCAATATGTTGCCGGTGCTTCTTATTCAAGCGTGATTGATTTAGATGCCGTTCGGCGGGCTGCTGAAAATGCGGATGTCATTCTGGTGGCGGTTGCCGAAAAGCCATCCGTTGAGCAGCTTGGAATTATCGAAGACTTGCGCTTACCAAATGCACAGATTGAACTGGTGAAGGCGGCTCGATCCGCAGGAAAACCCGTTGTTTTGATCTTGCTGGAAAATAGACCAATGATTATTCGCGAAATCGAACCCGGCTCACAGTCTATCGTTATGGCCTACCATCCGGGCATGTTCGGTGCGCAAGCGATTGTCAAGGTATTGTACGGAGATGTGAATCCGAGCGGCAAGTTACCCTTCACTTATCCACGCTATAGTGGTTCGACTGAAACATACGACCACAAAGTCTCGGAATCCCAGGATCTGGCTTACGCCTGGACTGCGTTCAGGCCTCAGTGGCCATTCGGTTTTGGCTTGAGTTATACACGCTTTGAATACAGCGATCTTCGTTTGGACAGTAACGAGATAAATAAAGATAATAGATTGCTGGTGTCAGTGACGGTCAAAAATATCGGCAAGCGAAGAGGCAAGGAAGTTGTGCAGCTTTATTTGCGGGATCTATATGCATCGATTACCCCTGTGGTGAAAAAGCTTGCAGGTTTTGAAAAGATAGAATTGGATCCTTTGCAGTCACAAGAAGTGACTTTCGCTATCGATCCGGAGGCTTTGTCGTTTATCGGCATGGATAACAAAGCCATTGTTGAGCCAGGGCAATTTCAAGTGTTAGTCGGACCGCTGGTTGCAGATTTTTGGGTTAAATAGTGTGCGATTCTTTCAACTATTAAGTGTATGCGAGGCTGAATAGTGCCGTCGCCAGAAGGCTGCCTATTGCCGGACAATATCACCGCAGCCAAAAGGTAGCGTAGATAGACAGCCATTCCATGTGATTAAAGGAGAACTGTTGTGCCACTACTGGAAGAATTAGATTGGATTGTAATAGGACTGTATTTTTGCCTGGTGTTTGGGGTTGCGATTTGGGCAACGATACGTGAGCGGGCTACACGACAGACCAGCGAGGGGTATTTTTTGGCCGGACGCAATGTTGGCTGGTTTATTATTGGTGCCTCTCTGTTTGCGTCTAATATTGGATCTGAACACTTGGTGGGATTGGCCGGTACTGCAGCTGCCAGTGGAGTTGCCGTCGCTCAGTTTGAAATTCTGGCATCGCTAATTTTGCTGATTCTAGGCTGGTTTTTTGTACCCTTCTATATATCCAGCGGCGTGTTTACCATGCCGGAGTTTTTGGAGCGCCGTTATTCCGCTGCAGCGCGGTGGTATTTGGCCGTCATTTCGATTATTGGATACGTTCTGACTAAAATTTCTGTCACTATTGCAGCGGGAGGGATAGTATTTCAGTCGCTAATGGGCATTGATTTTTGGACGGGTGCATTGGTCGTTGTTGTTGTAACCGGGATTTATACTGTATTTGGTGGCTTACGGGCTGTGTTGTATACGGATATGGTGCAGATGTTTGTATTAATTGGTGGGTCGGTTGCGGTCACGGCCTACGGATTGATCGCGGTGGGTGGCTGGGATGAACTGATTTTGCTGTCAGGAGAAGATTTTTTTAGTTTATGGCGCCCCCTTTCGGATCCTGATTTTCCCTGGACAGGTATTCTTTTTGGGGCACCGATACTGGGGGTCTGGTATTGGTGTACAGATCAATTCATTGTGCAAAGAGTGCTCTCGGCAAGTAATATGGATCAGGCCCGGCGAGGGACGATATTTGCGGGTTATTTGAAGCTTTTGCCGTTGTTTTTATTTGTGATCCCAGGTGTAATTGCCTACGCTTTGGCACAAAAAACTCTGATTACACTGGATACTCCGGATCAGGCATTGCCTACATTAATTGGTGTGTTATTGCCTGTTGGGCTTAAAGGTCTGGTGGTT
>CAZGQY010000210.1:0-6806 GCA_964528035.1 uncultured Methylococcaceae bacterium
GTCGGTTATGCTGAACCAATACGGGTAGCGGGGAGCGGGACAAGTCCACGGCACCGGGGCTATGATCTAATACTTCGATAAAGCCGGGGCGTGGAACGGGGGTTTCTGATGAAATCGACACAGATACGGTTCGGGCTTCTTCGTCCGCCCGCGTAGCGTCGATTGTGGCTGTTAAGTGTTTATTCATAAAATATTCCTTTTCCGGAAACGCGAAAAGCGGCGTCCTGGCAAACAAAATTGAGCAATAGAATGGTTATCTACTATTACTGTATTGAGTATGCAGGACGCCGCCTTTTGCGGGTCTTCGACTTGTCCGGCCACCGGCCTGTGGTGGTTGGGTAAATATTTGCAAGAGCGAGTCATTGCGGGACAAATCAGAATACTGTACTAATATACATTTTATATAAATATACAGTAACTGTCAAGCGTCAAATTTCATCGGTGTTTTTTCGATCCCCTCGACGCCGTTGGTGACAGCAGTTATAAATTCATCCTCGGTAATCGGCGAGTATGTCCGCCACGTCCCGACGATGCGACCGCCCTGGATGAATAGTGCGCTACCGGCCAGGTGGTGAGGGCAGTAGACAATTTTAAATTGTCCGCAATTTTCATCACCTACAGTCGCCGCATTTTCATGGCTTAGGATACATTCTTTGCAGGGTCCCATCGGCGCAGGCAGTGGAAATTCTTGTGTTTTCTGGTTCATTTCGAAATTCTCCTATTTGTTGTCTTTAGAAACTTATGGGATTTAAGCGTCATAACCGTCATATGTGTCATAAACCCCGTGGTTACTGGGTTTCAGCCATGACGGATACAATCGCTATGTGTCATTAAGTGTCGTATGGGCTCTAAAATGACGGTTATGGCGGTTAGCTTTCGATCTTTTCTATTACATACTCCCTACCTTTTACGGTTCTTCTCTGTTCTATTTTTACCCCTAACGAACGAAAAATAGGCAGCAGCCGGGTTATTATGTTTCTTAAACCTTTTGGCGACTGTGGCCATGATTTTGATCGCGCCTGGTTATCGCCCACGACTTTAGTCAGTTGCGAAAGAAGCTCTGTTGGTGTGCCGACGAAACGACATTTATCTTTTAACAGTGTGAGAATTGCCGAGCCGACCGGCGACGCTTCCAGGGTCATCAAAACGGCTTCATCCTGGTTGCGATTGTGAGCGTGTATAAAATCCCCGACGGCATCGATGTTGAATTCACATGCCGTGACCCATCGGGCCACATCGGCCATACGAGGCAACTCTGGCAACGGCACATCGTTAATGTTTTGCAATCCGGAGGCAATGCAACTGAGCAACCCGGTAAAAATACTTGGTTGGTCCCGCTCAAATTGTTTCCAGAAGTCGCTTTCTGTTCGCCGCGCACTGGAGCTAATAACCGGTAAACTGACGATCAGAGCTCTGTTCGAAAGGTCTTGCCGTGACGCGATATCGTCAATGCCGTTGACCATGACGGGCCGTTGAATCTCAATTAAGTTTTGTTCGTTATCCGTGTACAGCGCCCGGTAATCGATGCCGCCGCCAGTGCTTAAGCGGCACAGACAATCCGATAACTCGCTGTTTAATCCGCTGAGATTGTCTAGCACGACTACGTGATTATTGACCGCAGAGACCAGCAAGTCCTTGATTTCGCGTGGCGGACTTCTCAGCGGAACGGAAGACGGATCAACGAGCGATCGCAGCACGCGACTGGTCGTTGATTTGCCGGTTCCCTGCTCGCCTTGGAGCACCAGCACGGGGTAGGGCTTGACACCTGCTAGCGCACAAAGGAGCCAGCCATATACCAGCGGGAAATCCTCATCCGACACGTTGATATACTTCGAAAGGCGACTTAAATCACCGTGGCGCGTCGGGTTGGGAAGCTGCTTCATGCCGCGTTTGCGGACGAACTGCACAGGCGCGTGATCCGCGTAACGCCAGTCGGTTTTGTCGATATGCAGTATCGCCCGCTGGTCGCAACCCTGATCGATGAAAACGTCCGCGCCAGTGTGATAGGTGCGAATGCAAACTGTTTTTTTGACACCGCCAAATTTCGCTTGCGCCTCAAGGGTGTTAATTGCGTCAACCATCGCAGACGCACTGGCACCCTTTTCGGTCAGAGTATAAAATTCATGACTGAGATATTCGCGAAAATCTTTTGACCGTACCGCCAGCGTTGCTTTGATCGCGTTTTTGTTAATCTCCGCAAACGCGTCATTGCTGTCATCGTGAAATAATTCAGCGGTGGACCCGATTTCTATCAGTATTTCCGACTGCGATTTTTTTTTGTCGTCAGGACCGCAAAGACGAATCGTATTGTCTGCGGCGTTTAAGTCCGCGTCGATCGATTCAGCCGCCGGCAGATATTTTTCTGTGGCTGTCATTTTTTACACATATTTTTCGGTAGACTCGAATCACTTCGCGCGACTGGGTAAATCGCTGACCTGGGGGTTTTGTGGCGTCGTGCCAACCCTGTTTACTGTATAAATCTTCAAATAACGGCAGGACTATGACCCTTTCAGCCCCGCCGCGGCGCAATAAGTCCACCAGGTTTAAAACTAAATCCCGACTCGGCCCAACGCCCCATTCGAGGACCACTACGCAGCCGCGCACGGGCCACGAATACTCGCCTGGAGGTTTATCCGGATCGTAGACCAGAGCATGAAAGTCACTCTCCGATTTACGCCATTTTTTTGCGCGGGACCAGGCGTCCAGGCCAATGCAGAGACGCACAAGCGCCGGCGGGTTGTTGAAGCGTAATCGCGTGGCGAGCGCTTTGCCGAACGGTGGGAGATTCTTCACAACGAAGCGCCATCGGGCTTAATTCCGCGAGGTCGTTTGCTCGTCCACTCCATGACTGCGCGTTTCGACCACCCGACGCGGTTGGCGGCCAATTGGTAACGCTGCGGGAAATCTCCGGACTTTTCCCAACGGTCGATCGAACTGCTACTGCACCCCAGATAACCCACGACCCAGGCCCGGTTGACGATGCAGTCGTCATCTTTTTTGCAATTTTCAGATGCAACAGTCTCGACATTATTCATTATTTACCCCATTAATTTCGCATGAATATCCATGCATGACATTTATAGTAGAGCCAATGGGGTTCTAAAAAAGGTGTAAAAACTTGAAAATCTTTTGCAAGATATTGCACCTTGCACAGGATGAAAAAATCAGGGGGAGTTTTGATCAGACAGGAGGGCTTTTTAATTGACCAACGAGTTTGTGAATATCCTCAATATAGATACCGAGTTTTGCAAATATTACTCTAACAACTTGTTCAAACGGCCCATCTCTTGTTGCGGATACCTGTAATTGAAGATATTTTTCGTAGCTACTCAAAATATGACTGAGCAAAAATAAACGTGCGGATTTAGGAGGCGCACCACCCTCGGATTTTGTTTCGCGGCGATTCTTTAGCTCATGACTGGCCACCAGGCGTACATCGATCAAATATTCTTCTAAATCCGCGTAGTAATCATCCCAATTTTTCTTATGAACCAGCATAAACCGTTCACGGAAAGCAATGTCGTTAAACTCATCCAATGCGCTCAGTTGGTTTTCCAGCGCCCCAGCGTGTTTTTCTATTTTTTCAAGCTGGCGAGTACTCGCCCCGAGAGTGGGGCCAGTTGCATTAATCTTTTCGAAATATAATGCGGCCACCCGAGAAAGAGAATCTAAAAATTGAGTAACCTGCCGATCAGAGCGCCCAGAAATGTTTTTAATATCATTGAATATTTTTTTATCAAACTCAACCGGGCTAATCCATGAAAATCGTGGCATTTTCTCACCCGTGTATTTGCACAACGGGATTGGTTTCGTTCCCTGAAATCAAAGACTCAATTTTTGAAGCCCAGGAATCTAGCGCGTGCCGCTTCTCTTTTGCGTAATCATAATGATCGTAATGCCTACGAATACCCTGTTCCAAGTGGTTTTGAATCTTATCAATCGTAATCGGAGAAATACCCATTTCTACCATCCGACTAGTCACTGTTCTCCGAAGATCGTGTGGCGTCCAATTTTCAATTCCAAACGCATCCTGGTAACGATTTACAGCGCGTGTAATCGCTTTATCCGTAACCGGTTTTTCAGTTGTAAGTGGGGAGGGCACAACATATATAGAATCACCCGCCAGATATTTCAACTCATCAAGCAAAGTCAGCGCGAGACCCGACAGAGGTACGTCATTCGCGCACCCATTTTTAGTTTTATGGCCTGGTTGTCGCCATAACTTTTCGCGAAGGTCGATGTCTGACCACTCCGCATGGCAAACTTCGCCACGCCGCTGACCAGTCACCAACAATAGCTTTACGACAAGATTGATGGCGCGATGCATCGGCGTATCATCAAGCTTTAACCAAACTGTTTTTATTTCTCCCCATGACAAATTCCGACTCCTGGGTTTTTCTTTTCCCCCTGGTTTTCTCAGATAAACACATGGGCTGGATTCTAATAAATCGCGCTCGACGGCAAATTTAAACATTTGTTTTAGAATTGAGGCTGTGCGGTTTGCCATCACAAGTGCATCGCGGTCTACTATCTTATCCAGCAATAAAACAACATCACGCCGGGTAATGTCTTTTGCTTTTCGATTTTTCCAGTAAGGCAACACATTTTTATCCAGCGTTTGCTGAACAAAATCCGGGCGCTTCCGACCTGGAATGATATAGCGACTCATAAATTCGTTTGCCAGCTCCCCAACGGATTCAGCCTCATAGTCAGATTGTTTTATTTTCTGCTGAATCGCGCCGGGGTCTTTTCCTGCTTTGAGTGTTTGCAAAGCACCGGCGTGTAGGCGATTGGCGTCAGCCAAACTGACATCCGGAAACCGACCCAAAGTCATGCGCCTTAACCGGCTTGAAAATTTGTACACATACATGAAGCTTTTCGTGCCGGATGGAAATACCCGCATGGCTAAACCGTCGCCATTATCCTTAAAAATATCGTATCGTTTCGCCTTCGGTTTTAATGCTCTAAGGCCAGTTAAGGTAAACTTCATGCGGCACCTTTATTTTTTTACAAGGGGTCGGGGTTTCTATCTGGGGTATCCGCTGGGGTATACTCTGAGGGTGAGTACGCCTGAATACGTTAGAAGACCCGTGGAGCGAATAATACACCTATATAACTGTATACTAAAGAAAAAATATTAATTGTTGCGAACGCCTGAATACACCTGAAAGAGACGAAAAGCTGCATGGGGTGCAGGGGGTCGGAGGTTCGAATCCTCTCGCCCCGACCAATGAAAATAAATGGCGTACTTTTCATTTTCGTATCCAGCCAGCTGGTCAGCGATTCGCAAACACGGCTACAAATTTTGTCCCGGCACAGTCTGTACGTGTGCTGTTCCGTTACATCATTGCAGTCTCGGCTCAGGCTAGGTATTCTCGTAGTACAGTTAAAAACTCAATTCGCATAGGGTGGATTAATTATTTCAACACAAAACGCAGTCCCGGTCGTGACAAAATCTACAAATTCTACTATTATTTCCCGGATGGGCATTGTGGATATCAATGGTTTCCTGATTGTGTGTCTGCATGAACACTTCTGGAGAATAGCATCCTATGCTCTACATTCACATAACAATTATTTGGACATTTCGTCCATTTTTTTCAGAGGAGAATATAAACATGGCGATAAATAAAACACTGGTGGGG
The DNA here is from genome assembly GCA_964528035.1 of uncultured Methylococcaceae bacterium. GTDB lineage: Bacteria > Pseudomonadota > Gammaproteobacteria > Methylococcales > UBA1147 > CAZGQY01. The sequence goes on from CAZGQY010000210.1 coordinate 5,646, forward strand.
GAAAGTTTGCAGGGTGATGGAAATGAAGTTGCTCACATTGACCTGATGATTGGACCTCGCGGTGGTGCTGTAGAAGCAGCGTTTGCAAATTGCCTGACAAACAACAAAGATGGGTTTTCCAGTCTTTTGGCTGTGGTTGCGCCAAACTTGATGGCTAAGCCAGCTACAGTGATGTTCAACAAAGTTACCATCAAGGGTTCGAAACAAGCTGTTCAGATGTTTGGTCCTGCCCAACGCGGTGTTGCTATGGCGGTTGCAGATTGTGTTGAAAACGGTACAATTCCGGCTGGTGAAGCGGATGATTTGTTTATTTGCGTCGGAGTGTTTATCCATTGGATGGCTGAAGATGATGCGAAAATTCAAGACTACAATTACGCAGCAACAAAAGAATCAATCGAACGGGCTGTAGCCGGTTCGCCTACAGCGGCTGAGGTTGTCGCTCAAAAAGGTTCGCAGGAGCATCCATTCGCGGCGCATTCTTAATTAACAGCAGATGTGGGGGGTGTTTGGTCGTTGGAGTAAATTACCCCCTCCATCTTAATAATTGATTTACAGAGAGAACCACGCATGAGAATTTTTAAATTTAGTGTATTGATAATGACCTTGGCTTGCTTTCATGCAGTTGCTGTTGCAGGAGAAAAATACCCGGCAGCGTATTTTACCCCTGAAATTACTTATCAGGATCCAGCTCTAATAGAAGAATTAGCGGGTGGTAACAAGACTTCAGAACCAGCAGTTGCTGATAAATTTGTCGACACGGCAGAGCCGACGGAAAAATATCCTGCCGCCTATTTCACTCCAAAGATCATTTTTCAGGACGAGTCTGTTAAATAACGAAAATCTATAGACTAAAAATTAAAAGCGTTTATCAGGGTTTAACAGAGATCCGAATATCAATACCCCGACCGAAGTCGGGGTCTTTGGGTGAATGCCGATTTTTACCATTTTGTTCTGATATCCCGATAATCGATTCCGATTCTTTCCGGAAACAGATGTCTTTAAATTTTGCAAATGATAAGCGCTGCCTGCAAATTTCCAGCACTTAGGAGCGAGGTTTTAATAATATGCGAAAGATTGACGCAGGATTATTGATTGTCTTCAAGGCGCAGCAACAGGCGCATAGCAGGGCTACGCAACTGTTGCTACAACGCAGAAGACGGA
>CAZGQY010000211.1:0-6774 GCA_964528035.1 uncultured Methylococcaceae bacterium
GCCTTCACCCTGTGAGAAGGGAAGAAGTAGGCGAAAGCAAGGGTGCCCAAAGAAACTTTGATTATCTACCCAACAGGGACTCACAGTTATTGAGCGCGTATGTGAGATTTTAAGGAAGCTGTAGCCAAATCGGTCACCGAAACGAAAGCGAACCTTCGTAGGCAAATCTTGCACGTTTGGTTAAGGAGGCGAGTCGATTTTTAGCAGTGCATATAGATAAATAAGATTGACCCCTTATTTCTTGTTTATAGATAAAAAAGATTGACCCCTTATTTCTAGTTGTATGTTGCTATATGCAGAAAAATATAACGCCTAGCTAACCTGAGCAAAACATTCCAGAGAATGGAACAGAGCACCGAACCCTGAATTTACTCACCGAACCCATAAAGAACCAAATGTTTTGCTTCGGGTTGAGCGTCATGTTATGTGCATGACTTACAATTCTACATCATCAATTTCTGCAACTTTCATTAAATGCTTCTGTAATCCAAGCTTGAGCGGCTTGTTGCCATGAACTGGGACAGAAATGCGAGCAGTTATTCCCGCTTTTGAATAAATATGGTGGCTTCCATTTATTCGCTTTAATTCCCAATCACTGCCTTCAAGAAGCCGACAAAACCTTTTGCCGCTAATAGCTTTCAAACCACTATTTCCATGACCTTATCTTTTTCTGATACGGTAATATCCTGAACATCTATTGATAAACAACCTTCAACAGCTTCGTAAATATTGCTCAATAATTCATCAAAGGAATCACCTTGAGTTGCGCACCCGACGATGGAGGGTACTTCTGCCCAATAGCCTCCTTCTTCTGCTTCATGTACTACTACTTTTAATTTCATAAATTTTCCTCATTTGTTGAGCACATAACATCTAAGCATTTATACGTCGCGCGCTCACAAAACTCAAGGTTTTCACAGAGCATTACCGCGTGACGTGTAAATGTCTGTTGGACTAAATCGACCCTGTAGATGATGGGGCGACTTTATATAAGGGGATTGTATTGTATCGGCGTGGTGGAAAGAAGGGTTTGGGCGGCAATTGGCCTTTCGATGGCAATAAAATTGGATAAAGTTTCATGTTGACATGAATGCATTTGTCCTGTGAGTGCGATCAATTTCAATCATCTGACAAAAAAATCAACAAAACGGTCTTTTTCTAAGTCGATAGCCAAGCTGGACCCCAGACCCATTTAAACCTGTCTGTATAACCTTGCTCAGCCAACACTCATTCTGTTCAATCGTCGGGGTCGTCATCCTCCTGTTAACGGTTTAGGCAATAAAAGATAAATAACCTGTAAATGACCCTGATGACATTTCGGGCATTGTTCCGATTTTTCTCCGGGTGTGGACGATATTGCTTTGCTGGCCTTAGAAAGGGTTTCTTTTTTATTCACCGCTAACCACTTTCGTTTCACTCTCCATGGCGGTTAGCGGCGGAAAAGTGAATTTTGAGGCATATTTCAGATTAAAAATCGTTAAAATTAACAGGCTAATTCAAGCGAGGGCAACAACGCAGATGGTCGCTTATCGGCGGATATCCCCGTCAATACAACTTTGACGAAATACTAATACTCAATACCCTTCTGTGCCTTAACCCCCTGATCTTTATAAGGATGCTTAATCGCTTTGATTTCACTCACCAGATCGGCACGGTCGATTAGAATTTGCGGTGCATGGCGTCCAGTGACGACGACGTGTTGCATTGCTGGGCGTTTGTCGAATGTTGCTATGACGCGATCTAAATCCAGATACTGGTATTTTAAAATGATGTTCAATTCATCGAGTACGACCAACTGATAGTCTTCGGATAAGATCATTTTTTCCGCAGCAGACCAGGCTTGTTCAGCAGTGGCGATGTCCTGGTCGCGATTTTGAGTGTGCCAGGTAAATCCGTCTCCAACAGCCTGGAAATCAACATTTTCAAACTGGCTTAAAACTTTGCGTTCTCCGGTATCCATCGCGCCCTTGATAAATTGCACAACGCCAACCTGCATATCGTGACCCACGCCGCGCAGGGCCATTCCAAATGCTGCGCTGGATTTTCCTTTGCCAGATCCTGTGTTTACAATCAGCAGACCTTTTTCTAGTGTGGCTTTGGCTTGTTTTTTATCATAGCCAGCTTTGCGTTTTTCGACCATGCGTTGGTAATCTTCTGTATTTTTCATATCGCTGGATCCGTAAGTTGGGATGTATAGAGAGTTATACAATCGGTAGCTCGTCCAAAGCAAGTAGTTTCGCATTCAGTGTTCGAGCAATTTGTTTGCATCGGCCCAGAGGGCTTGGGCCGCTTTCCATATCGACGATGCAGATATCTGCCGGGGTAGTCAGGGTATTGAACTGTTCTTTGCTGCGACCATCTGTAAATATGATTAAGTGTTGAGCTTCGTCAGGAAAGCGTCTGGATTCTTTTTTCATAGTCGCCAGTGCGGTTTTTAATCCTTGCAGTAGAGGTGTACCGCCGCCACCTTTGATTTGTTCGATTTTTGAGTAGGGTTTTATCATTGCCCGTTTCGCGGGTATCGTAATTTCGATGCCTTGCCCGGATAGTTGAATCAGGCTGGTACGCGCCCGCTGCAAATAGGCGCTTTCCATGATTTGAACGATGGCACCTTTGGCTTTACTAAGCGCTTTGTTTCGATACGTTGATCCGGAACAATCCAGAATAATCACTAATAAAAGACGCTTTTTGAAAATATGCGTTTTTCGTTTTAGATGTTTGGATTTTAGTGATCGACCTTTCGACTCGATCAAGGTGGAAAACCAATCTATTTCAGAACCCGACCTGGAATTTTTGATTGATAGCGATTGTCCAGGGGCGATGCCGTAGTCCCGCTGTTCTGAGTTATGTGCTGCTGTATTTGCCGCAGATGGTGAGATCAGACTTTTTTTTTAATGATCGAATCCAGGCTGCGTCGATCTCCAATAGAGGCGGGTTGTGGCGGAACTTCGCCCCAGTCGCTATCGGCAGAATGCTTATCCTGTTGATCAGCGCTGGGTGGTTGAAATGCCTGGTTTGATGAGTTGCTGTCTGGTCTTGATTTTCGTCGGTGCAATAAAGCAAATTCTGCAACTGACTCAATATCCTGTTCCTGGATTGTGCAACGTCCATGCAATGCTGCATGGGCTCTGGCGGCTTTCAAGAAAGTTAAATCAGCACGTACGCCATCGACTCTGGCAGAAAAGCATAATTCAGCGACTTTTTCGCGACTTTGCTGATCGTATTCAATATTTTCCATTAAGTTTTGGGCATTACGACAATTTTCTTTGAGGTTTTTTTGATGTGCCAGCCATCGATCACAGAATGCTTTGGGGTTTTCGTCAAATGCCAGCCTGTGCCTGACAATTTCGGTGCGTTGTTCGGTGGGAATTTCCTCATCAAGGCGTACACACAGGCCGAACCGGTCAAGTAATTGAGGCCGCAATTCGCCTTCGTCGGGATTCATGGTGCCGATCAGGACAAAATGTGCCGCATGTTCATGAGACAGACCGTCGCGCTCAACACGATTGATTCCGGATGCTGCAACATCTAGCAACAGATCGACAAGATGATCTGCCAGTAGATTGACCTCATCGACATAGAGCATGCCATTATGGGCTCTATGTAACAGTCCCGGTAGAAATTCTACAGATCCGTCTGCTAATACTTTTTCAAGATTCAGAGAGCCGAGTAAGCGTTCTTCACTGCTTCCCAAGGGTAGGGTTACCATCTGTCCATTTAACAGCAGATCCGCTAAGGCTCTGGCGCATGTTGATTTTGCGGTTCCGCGTGGACCTTCGATGAGTACTCCGCCAATGCCAGGGTCAATTGCAGCGAGAATTAAGGCGAGTTTCAAGCGTTCCTGAGCGATGATCGCGCTAAACGGGTAGTTCATTGACTGTGGTTGAGTTGTTGGGCGTTCAGGGTGCACGTTGTTCAGCTTTGCTCAAGTTGGTTTTCAGTATCCAGAATAATCGATTCTATTTTAGCCTGGCTTTCGCCCGGTTTTTTCCACAGGCCACGTTGAATTGCTTCGAGTAATCGTTCAGCCATTTCTTTTAGTGCGTTTGGGTTATTTTGTTGCAGAAAGTTTAGCGTATCAGCGTCGAACAAATAGGCTTCACTGATCATCTGGTATTGATAATCGTCCACTATATGGCATGTCGCATCGTAAGCAAACATGTAATCAACCGTTGCGGCCAGTTCAAATGCGCCCTTATAACCATGTTTTTTGATGCCATCGATCCATTTTGGGTTGACCACCCGAGCCCGGATGACTCGATTGATTTCTTCGTTAAGACTACGGATTCTAGGATGGTCTGGTTGTGAATGGTCACCGTGATAAACAGCGGCTTGCTCACCACGTAAAACTTCTACAGCTGCAGCCATGCCGCCCTGGAACTGATAATAATCGTCAGAATCCAGAATATCGTGTTCACGATTATCCTGATTGTGAACCACGACTTCAAGCTGTTGCAGACGGTTGGCAAAATCGGCCCGAGCCGATGTTCCGGAGTCATTTTGACCGTAAGCATACCCTCCCCAGTTGAGATAGGCTTCGGCCAGGTCAGATTGTTGCTTCCAGCAGTGTTCATCGATCAACCCCTGAAGGCCAGCACCGTATGCGCCCGGTTTTGAGCCAAATACCCGCCAACTGGCCCGCCTGCGTGCCTGGTTTTTGTCTACACCCTGTGCAGTAAGTTTTTCTGTGTCGGTGGCAATACGGGCGCGCAGGGGATTGTCGGTTATTGTTTCATCCAATTTGGAAACTGCCTGCACTGCTGTGTCGTAAAGCCGAATTACATTGGGAAAAGCGTCTCTAAAAAACCCTGAAATTCTCAGCATTACGTCGACTCGAGGTCTGTCCAGTACACTGACGGGCAGTATCTCAAAATCGATGACCCGGTTACTGCCCGCAGCCCATACCGGTTGTACACCCATCAATGCAAATGCCTGGGCAATATCGTCGCCGCCAGTGCGCATGGTGGATGTGCCCCATACCGATATTCCCAGAGTTCGTGGAAATTCACCGTGATCCTGCAGGTGTCGTTCGATCAGATTGTGCGCTGATTTAAGTCCCAGACGCCATGCTGTGGGTGTTGGAATGGCCCGAATGTCTACCGAATAAAAATTCCGGCCTGTGGGTAATACGTCCAGGCAACCCCGGCTGGGTGCGCCACTCGGGCCTGCAGGGATGAACTTTCCCTGTAATGCGTTCATCAAGTTTGCTGCTTCTCGTTCACCGCAGCAATCCAGTGCCGGGGCCAGCTTATTTTGTATGCGATTCAATACCGCAGAGGTAGCCGGAAAGTTGTCTTTTTCTGAAGCAGGAAGGCCTTGATTGAGTAACTGCTGAGCAAATAGTTCCAAGCGCTCTCGTGTGTCCCCACAGGTTCTCCAGTTTTGCTTATCGACTTGCTCTAAGGTTCCCGGTTTTGGTGCTGTCCAGACCTGTCCCAATTCGCAATTCAGCGGGTCGAACTGTTCAGGTAGTTTCAGGTCTTCGCATAAAGCATGCAGGATGCCCTTGTTTTCACCCTTAGCATCAGCGTGCGGCAGTCGGGCCAGGGCGAGCAGGGTGTCGATACGATCAATTTTCACGGGTGATGAGCCGAATATATGGAGTCCGGAACGAATCTGGGATTCTTTGATTTCGCACAGATAAGTGTCCAGGCGATTCAACAATTCCAGTTCATCTGTGTTTATAGAAGGGATCTCTCCAAATCCAAGTTCTGTGTGTAAATCAGCGTCTTGAATCTGATCAAGAATATCCTTGCGCAAAATACCGGCTCTGATCGGATCAAGCGATTGCGCCTGATAATATTCGTCGACGCTTGCTTCTAGTGCTCGCAGCGGGCCGTAAGATTCTGCCCGGGTCAGTGGTGGTACCAGATGGTCGATGATGACAGCCTGAGAGCGTCGTTTAGCCTGTGCTCCTTCCCCCGGGTCGTTGACGATGAATGGGTAAATGTTGGGCATAGGGCCAAGGATAAGATCCGGCCAGCACAATTCGGATAAGGCGACACTTTTGCCGGGTAGCCATTCCAGGTTTCCATGTTTTCCATAATGGATGATTGCATCTGCAGCATAGACATAACGCAACCAAAAATAGAAAGCGAGATAACTGTGTGGTGGCAGCAAATCCGGGTCGTGGTAGTTGGCAGCCATGTCCATGTGGTAACCACGTGCCGGTTGAATACCGATGAATGTCAGTCCCAGGCGTAATCCCGGAATCATTATTCGGTTTCCGCGTATCAGAGGATCATTACTTACGCTTCCCCAACGCTCGATAATTGAGTTTTTACTGGATTTTGGCAACGCTTCGAAATATTTCTGATAATCCTCCAGACTCATGCTTTGCTTGCAGGACCGTAGGTCTCTGCTTTCCGGATCGTTGGTGACAAAGTTGAGCAGGCGGTTGATCAAGTCTGTGCCATTGTTCGGAATCTGGTCGACTGGATAGTCGTTTTTGTGCATAGATTTTAAGGTATTTACCACAGATTGTGGTGTATCCAGGCCGACCCCATTTCCCAGCCTGCCATCCCGAGTCGGGTAGTTGGCCAGAATGATTGCGACACGCTTTTCTCGATTCGGCTTCAAGCCCAGTTTTACCCAGTTTGCCGCGAGTTCAGATACGAAACTCATGCGTTCGGTAATTGCCTGATAGGCAATGATGTCGGACTGGGTTTGCTCGCATCTAAACAGTTTGTCTTTAAAGCTGACGGCACGACTGATGATACGGCCGTCGAGTTCGGGTAAAGCGATATTCATTGCCAGGTCGCGCGGAGCCAGTCC
>CAZGQY010000212.1:0-6769 GCA_964528035.1 uncultured Methylococcaceae bacterium
GGCTTGAAAATCAGCGCGCGCAGCTCATTGCTGAGGGCACAGAAATTTCACGGCCGGAACCCGGTGAGGGAATGCCGAATGAAGAAATTTTGGAGTGGCTTGAAAAAATCAACGCTTTAATTGAACAGCTTACTAATGATGTTCCGGCTGATCCGGAAGACCGTTCGGAAGAGCAGTATGCACGTTGGATTCTGGCCAATATCCTTGATTTTCATCGCCGCGAACAAAAAGCAGTTTGGTGGGAATTTTTTCGATTATCTGATCTTTCAGCAGAAGATTTACTGGATGAACGGCCTGGTATAGCCGGACTTACATTTATCAGTAAAGTTGGCGGTACAGCGCGAGCCCCAATCCATAGATATAACTTTCCGCCTCAAGAAACAGAATTGCGCGGTGATGAGCCGCTCATGAATATTGGCGGTGACAAGTTTGGTACGGTGGCCGCTATTTCATTTGATAATTTGACCGTTGATATTAAAAAACGTCAGGACAGCGCCAATATACATCCGGAAGCCGTGTTCGCACACAAAGTAATAAAGAAAGAAGTTCTTGCCAACGCGCTTATTCGTATTGGTGAATATGTGGCGGATAACGGTCTCATTGGTGACGGGGCTTACCAAGCCGCTCGCGATCTTCTTCTGAAACAAGCCCCGAGAATTGGCGGTGATGCTATTCGTTTGGATGGAGAGTTAGCTTTGGATTCGGCACTTAGGGTTGCGTCCAGATTTGAAGGCGGCGTTTATCCCATCCAGGGGCCACCAGGATCAGGGAAAACATTTACCGGCGGGCGCATGATTTGCGAACTGGTCAGACACGGTAAAAGAGTAGGCATTACAGCTAACAGCCATAAGGTTATACGCAATCTTCTTAACGAATGTATCGATGCCGCAAACAAAAACGGACTTAATATCCAGTGCGTTCAAAAACCAGAATCCAAAAACACGGATGAGAATACCGACCACCTATCATTTGTCAAAAGCAATGAAGGTTTATTCAGCGTGTTACAGGGAAGCCACCAGGTTGCTGGCGGAACCGCGTGGCTATGGTCCCGCCCGGAAGCTATAGAGTTTGTAGATGTTTTATTCGTGGATGAAGCTGCCCAGATGTCTCTAGCTGATGTGCTAGCTGTCTCCCAAGCGGCACCAACCATAGTGCTTCTTGGTGATCCGCAGCAATTAGCCCACCCGATGCAGGGTAGCCACCCTGAAGGAACAGATGCTTCTGCATTAACTCATATCCTTAATGGAGAGCACACGATTGCGGCAGATAAGGGATTATTTCTTGAAGAAACCTGGCGTCTTCACCCAGATATTTGCGCGTTTACATCCGAACTCTTCTATGATGACAAGTTGCGCTCTAAGGACGGGCTTGACGTTCAGGTTATAAAATCAGACGGAATCATTCAAGGGAGTGGGCTTCGATACATACCGGTTGATCATAATGGTAACCAGAATTGCTCACCGGAAGAGGCCGATGTTATTCGAGATTTAGTAAATAACCTTCTCGACGGTAAATCAATCTGGGTTGACCGAGATGGCAACGAAAGTTTCGTCATGATCGAAGATATTTTGATTATTGCGCCGTACAATGCCCAAGTGTTTGAAATTCAGCAACGCCTTCCCTGCGCGCGCGTTGGAACCGTTGATAAATTCCAAGGCCAGGAAGCACCAATTGCAATTTATTCAACCGCTACATCTAGTCATGCAGATGCTCCCAGAGGGATGGAATTTCTCTATAGTTTAAATCGCTTGAATGTAGCGACATCGAGAGCAAAATGTGTTTCTATCCTTGTCAGTTCACCTCAAGTCTTCGAAGCTGAATGCCGTACTCCACGACAGATTCAACTAGCAAATGCGTTTTGCAGGTATCTTGAAATGGCTACGCGCTTGGATATCAAGAGACTGTAAATATTTCAAGCCCAGAAAATAATTTCTTTTAATGATCTAAATTCTCTATCATCTCTCGGTCGCTGCTAATTTGTTTAAGAATTGAAAAACAATTATGTCTAAATAGACCGTCCATACACGGATGATGGGATGCAGCATATCTGAGTAATGAAGTAGTAGCACTTAAAAAGTGGGGGCAACATAGGGGGCAATCTATAAATGGAAAACTTATAAAGATTATAATAAACAACAATATAAAGTTTATTATTGGTAGACCCCCTTGCTACCATTTCACACCACCCCACACATACTCAGGCAATTGAAAAAATTGCATATTCTTGTTTTCGATGTGTCTGGCATTGTCTCTAAAAGTGCCCGCAAATCGAGAAGCCACCCGACCAAAAAATCGGCGATAACGACCTTCACCAATGGTTCATTATTCCAGGGAACCGTTTCTTTAGTATTTACCTGCACAAGTATTACGGATCGGATGATGATCTGTTCTTGCATAATCATTCCTGGACGTCTGTATCGTTTTTGTTGGGAATTTCATCTGAACGGTGTACGGATGCTTCATCCCAGTATTGCGTTCATCGAAATTAGAACAATGCGATGATGAATAAACCACTGAATTTGACAACAGATATTCATCGGGACTATGTTTTTTCGGTCTGCCTATCAATGGATAGTCGCGATCATTACCCCGTTTCCGAGCGCCAAAGCGTTCGCTATTGAGGATTTTTTTTACCCGGAAAACTTCAGTTTGATTTGGTTGATATACCTATGATTCAATGACAGCCCCATCAATAGTGACTTGCTGGTGACATTCAGGCAACCATGTTTTTAGTGCTCTGGCAATGTCGGCAGGATTTATTGGTTTGGAGGTGTAATCGTTCATACCGACCTCAATACAATATTCACGATCGCCCGTCATTGCATTGGCTGTCATTGCGATAATCGGAATATCATGATTTTTGACTTTCGATTGTGGATCACGGATCCGCCGGGTAGCATCGTAGCCATCCAATATAGGCATTTGGCAATCCATGAAGACCAGGTCATAGGAGGACTGTTTAAGAGCGTCGATGGCTTCTGCGCCGTTGGCGACTAAATCAATGCGCAAACCAAACTTTTTCAACAATCCTTGGGCAACTATTTGGTTGGTGGCATTATCTTCCACTACTAATACCTCTGCATCAAACTGCTGTAGTGTGGGAATATCTTGCTTCGTGAATTGTGCGTTCGGTTGAGTGGGGTGGGTTCCAACGACCTGCTGCAATTTGTTATACAGATCGGATTGATTGATCGGTTTATTAATATAAGTGCCGATATCTAACTCTTGCATCTGTTTGTTTCCATCATGCCGGCCTTTTGATGCGAGGATTACCAGGTGTGTATGGGCCAATACAGTTGATTCTTTAATTTGGTGGCAAAGCTCCAAACACTGAAAATCAGACATATGCATGTCGATCAACGCAATATCGAAAGGGTTTCCAGTTCTTGCTTCATCTTTGAGGGCTTCGAATGCCTCCACACAGTGGCTTAGCAATGTATATTCTATTTTCCATGCATCGAATAATTCTTTAAGTAGCTGACGGGAGGTGGCGCTATCGTCCACCACCAGGATCTTTCGTCCGCTTAGATCATTAGTTTGCCGTCGTGGAACTGACACATCGGCATTGGTTAAAACCAAGGTAAACCAGAACGTAGTCCCCATACCGGGTTGACTCTCCACGCCTATTTCGCCGTTCATCAATTTCACTAATTGGTTACTAATCGATAGTCCCAGGCCGGTTCCTCCATATTGACGCGTGGTCGAGCCATCAGCCTGAGTGAATCGTTCAAACAGGTTTTGTTGTTGTTCGGCTTTAAGCCCGATGCCTGTATCAGTAACGGCAAAACGCAGTAAACTATTAGCCTTTGGCCTCTCACTAACCTCATAAGTTACAGACACTTCACCATGCTCGGTAAACTTGATGGCATTACCCAATAGGTTGATCAGTATCTGGCGGATTCGTAATGGATCCCCTTTGAACCATTGGTGTATCATCGGATTAGCTGGGCAGATCAACTTCAAGCCTTTTTCCTCAGCGCGGAAAGCCATGGTCGCCGCTAAGTCGTTTAGTAGCTCCCCTAGGTCGAAATCAATAGATTCAAGATGAACCTTGCCTGCCTCGATCTTGGAGACGTCAAGTATATCGTTGATGATACCGAGCAAAGATTCAGCACTGCGCTTAATGGTTAGGCCGCGGGTGCGCTGTTCAGAACTCAGTTCATCGTCCAGTAGTAAACTGGTCATGCCAAGGACACCATTCATTGGCGTGCGAATCTCGTGACTCATATTGGCCAGAAACTCACTCTTTGCCCGGCTGGCGCTGAGAGCAGCGTCACGTGCGATGTCCATGTCCTGCATCATGTTCAGACTCGCAATACGTGCCTCATCCAGTTCCTTAATATATCGTGTCAACTCGCTATTTTTGTTTTCCAGGATATGTCCGGCTGCCTCGAGATCGATTTGGCTGCTTTCTAATTTGGCGTGCTGTTGTTCAAGTTGCTGATTGATCCGGGCAAGATCTATATTGGATTGCTGCGCAAAAATCGTAGAGCGGTGGGTTCGGATAAAACTGTATATCAACGCAGATGAGAAAACTACCGCGACGAATATCATCAGTTGGAATAATTTGTTTAAGCCTTGTTGACTGCTGGCAACGACTGCATCCATCGGGTAGTGAGCTTCAAGAATTCCACGCACCTGTCCGATTTGCCAGTCGTTCTTGGGGGTATCCGGATGTGAGTTGTGGCAATTTACACAGGCTTGCCGCATACGATCCGCAACCGCATAACGTAGAATATGAAGACCCTCTGCGTTCTGTTGGAATTCAAAATAAGGTTCACTCGGGTCCATTGTCAGTTTATCCCAGGCTCGCCGATCAAAGTCATCCCGTAAACCCCCCGATTCTTGACGCCAAGGGAAAGGGTATTTACTGTATAAGCGCATACTTACGCCATCGACCTTGTGACCAATATTTTCCCCGATTTTCATGCTCAGAGTTGCCGGTAGGGGTATCGCTCCGGAATGTTGCCGGTAATTGTGACTGACTTCTACGTCACTATCCGACAGCCGGTTCACCACTTCCGACGTATATAGACTGCGGACGGTGGCGATTGACTCGATCACTATACGCGCGTTTTCAATAGCCGCGGAATAGGATAATTCTGATTGCAGCTTGGACACGTACCATGCAATGATACTGAACAGGATGATCAGTCCAGTGATCGGTAGTATGATTGCTCGATCCAGCCATATGCGCTGACCTGAAGAATGCATATCAGTTCGTTTCAATCTTGTTGTTTTGCATAGATGTCAGATCATAACGGGCTTTGTCATCAACGACCCTGGCAAGATCGTTCACTTCTTGTTTGAGTTCGACCATACGCAACTCACGTCCAACCGAAAGACGATTGAATTCGTTGAGTTGATCTACACGCTCCTCCAGCATTTGAGTGGCTTCCTGGGCAGCGTTTCTGGCTTCACGCTCGCTACGCGCGATGTGATTCGCTTTTGCATTTTCGTCTATCACGCGTTCCAGGATTTTGTTGTATTGTTTTGCGATCTGGCCAACCTCTGTGTGAGGGTCGACTGATACCGGTTTGCTATAGTCATCTGCAAGCTGTTGGCGCTGCATATCCGTTAACAAGTCGAAAACTTCTGTGCTAGCGCCATGTTCAGATATATTAAGGCCCACCCGTTCTATTTCCGGTGTGATGCGCAGTGGTATTTTGAGTTGTAAGAGAAAGAAAACCACAAACGCTATAGTGAACGACCATACAAAGCACACCCCAATTCCAGTGAGTTGGGCGAAGATCTGCTCGGTACGATTCAAACCTGTACCAAGAGACTCCAGATCGGCAAAGAGCCCAACAGACAGAGTACCCCATATGCCCGCGCAGCCGTGTACCGGGATGGCATCAACAGCATCATCGATACGAAGACTTTCCAATAAATGTGTGCCAAGGTAGCAGATGATGGCACCGATGGCTCCAACCAGTATCGCTATTCCTGGTTCAATCGCATGACATCCAGCGGTGATGGACACCAAACCGGCAAGAATGCCATTGATTACATGACGAGGATTGATTAATCGATCGTGTGTCCAAGTCAGCAACAAGGCTATACAACCACCTACCATTCCTGCTAGGAAGGTATTCACTAGAATGCCCGGGATCTGCTCGGTCGCTCGTAACAAGCTACCGCCATTGAAACCGAACCAACCGAGCCATAACAGCAACAAACCCAGCGCGGAGGTGGGTATACTATGCCCCTGGATCGCTACCTTTTTATCAAAACGGCCCAGCCGTGAACCAACAAGTAACAAAATAGCGAGTGCTATCCAGGCACCAGTCGAATGCACCACGCTAGCACCCGCAAAATCCACAAAGCCCATCTTAGCTAACCAGCCGACAGCTTCGTCCTGATTAGCGCCTGCCCAAACCCAATGACCAAATATTGGATAGATGATAACAGCTGTCAAGACTGCAATTGCAAGATAGCCCAGAAGATGGAGACGCTCCGCAACTGCCCCCGATATAATTGTGACGGCAGTGCAGCAGAATACCAGCTGGAAAAGGAAAAATGTCAGTGACCAGGGGGTATTCAAGTCAGACAGAAAATATGACGAGGTACCAAACAGACCCATTTGGCTGGTGCCAAACATTAATCCATATCCAAACAGTGAGAAAATGAGGCCGACTACACAGAAGTCGAGAAGGTTCTTTACCGCGACGTTAATGGAGTTCTTAGAACGAACAAACCCGTGTTCCAGACACAAAAAACCGGCCTGCATTAAAAACACCAGGGCTGCGCAGAGCAAAACCCATATTAT
>CAZGQY010000213.1:0-6760 GCA_964528035.1 uncultured Methylococcaceae bacterium
CAGAGGAAAAACAAAGTAGGCATCCGAGAAATCGCGTCGAGCCATTTGAGGGAGTGGTGCGTAGCCAGCGCCGAGCTTGCGACTCGCTTATTTATCCGGGAATCTTTTCAGTACCCCGGCAGGCTGGGGGTTTGCTTTGGGTTGAGTGAAGGTTCTTCAATATCTTGCACAATTGGATTCGGCTGTGTTGATTTATATGTATTGGTTTACTTGTTAATTCGGAGTTTACTGTAAACATCAACGACAACATAGTCCCGCCGGCATCCATGAAGGGATCTGTGGAAAGTCCTGAATGATCGGCTTCAGTTTGTTTTCGACAGAGGTTATTTAACCGGTTTCTTGTTAGAAAGTTGGCGTGGTTGGGGGCAGGGTTCGCGCACGTTTCTAGGGTATTGCTGATTTTCTCTGGCGCAGCAATTTCATTCATTGCGCATGCTTGTGCCAGTATGAATATCGAAGCGATAGAGCCTCTGATCAAACGCTTGAGTGGTAAATTCAGCATGGCCTGTTCGCAGCTATTCATGGTTGCGCTCGTGGATTGTCTGACTGACATGCTGTTTTTATTCACTACCTTCCCCTGCTATAGAATAGTTCTTATTCCATAGCCATTGCAATATTAGAGCCAGCCTCAAATATAACTGAAATAATATTATGTTATGACTATGTGTCGTGTGTAAAATTCACTCATTTGTTGTGATTTAGCGACAGGATATCGATGTGATTGATGGGAGTACAGTGTGAATAGCCCTTTAAGCTGTCGCTGATTAGCGACGCTGGTGATTGTTGTCGAATTATTCGTTGGGGGCGAGAATATCTATCCAGGCAATTTTTGCTGTAAAACGCTTGTTGCGCAAGTCTTAAGAATCGTACATTATATCTGTCTACAGCGAATAGTTGCATTCACTCTACTGTGCATGGAGGAATTGGTATGTTGAAATCTCTGCAGATCGAGCCGGAAAAGTGTACCGGTTGTTTGCAATGCGAAATGGCTTGTTCGTATGAAAACGAAGGTATTTTTAACCCATCCAAATCGCGGATCAAGGTTTTTACCTTCCATGATCTAGGCCGATTCTCCCCTTATACCTGTACACAGTGTACAGAAGCCTGGTGTTTGCATGCCTGTCCGGTTGAAGCCATTGTTTATAATGCAGATACGGGTTGCAAAGAGATCGTCAACGATGTCTGTGTCGGTTGCAAGGTCTGTACGATTGCCTGTCCATTTGGTACGGTGAATTATGACCAGGACAGCGGCAAAGTAATCAAATGCGATTTGTGTGGCGGCGACCCCGCTTGCGCGAAAGCCTGTCCGACCGATGCAATTACCTATGTAGACGCGGATCATACCGGGCTGGAGCGGATGCGAGCTCATGCGGCGCAGCCTGTGAATCAGATGTCTACTGGAGGTTAATCATGGCTTGGACTGGATATATTTTGCGAGTGGATCTGACTTCGGGTGACTGCCAGCGTGAGTTATTGAACATGGACTGGGCAGCACAGTATCTGGGTCAGCGTGGGCTGGCCAGTAAATATTTAAGCGAAGAAATTGACCCCGCAATCGATGCATTGTCTGCAGACAATAAATTGATCATGGCGACCGGGCCGCTGACCGGAACAATGGCGTCAACAGGTGGGCGTTATTCGGTGATTACCAAGAGTCCATTGACCGGTGCTATTGCCTGTTCAAATTCGGGTGGGTTTATTGGTGCCGAGATCAAATCCGCGGGTTGGGATATGATTATTTTCGAAGGCCGTGCGGAGCAGCCGGTCTATCTTTATCTTGAAAATGAAAAAGCCGAATTAATCAATGCCGAGAATTTGTGGGGTAAATCGGTATGGGAAACCGACGAATTTCTGCACTCTAAGCATCAGGATCCTTTGCTCAGGATTTCAACCATTGGACGATCCGCAGAACAGGGGTGTTTGTACGCGGGGATCATCAATGATCTGCACCGGGCAGCAGGGCGCTCTGGTGTGGGTACAGTTATGGCGTCAAAAAACCTAAAAGCGGTGGCGGTACGCGGAACTCGCGGCGTCGGCAATATAAAGAATCCGCAGGCGTTTATGCAGGCGACAGCAGCGGGTAAAAAAGTATTGGCAGACAATGCGGTTACCGGAGAAGGTATGCCCAAATACGGGACCCAGGTTTTGATGAATATCATCAATGAAATCGGTGCGATGCCAACCCGTAATATGCAGGAAGTTGAGTTCGAAGGGGCTGAAAAAATTTCCGGTGAAGCCATGCATGAACCGCGTGAAA
This sequence comes from uncultured Methylococcaceae bacterium, assembly GCA_964528035.1. GTDB lineage: Bacteria > Pseudomonadota > Gammaproteobacteria > Methylococcales > UBA1147 > CAZGQY01. The sequence continues at coordinate 2,258 of CAZGQY010000213.1, forward strand.
GCGATGGTAAGCCCAATCTGGTCACCAACGCGGCCTGTTTTGGCTGCACCATAGCCTGTGGCCGTATCTCGACAATCGACCAGGGGCATTACACCATCGAGAACAAACCAGAATACTGGGGAGCATCGGGCGGCTTGGAATATGAAGCTGCATGGGCCTTGGGTAGCGATACCGGTGTGGATGACATAGATGCACTAACCTATGCAAATTATTTATGCAATGAGGACGGTTTTGACCCGATTTCATTTGGATCAACGCTTGCGGCTGCTATGGAACTGTTTGAAATGGGCGTGATTACATTAGAAGATACCGGGGGAATTGAATTAAAATTCGGTTCAGCAAAGGCCTTGACTACGATGGCTGAATTGACGGCAAAAGGCGAAGGTTTTGGCCGGGTGTTGGGTTTGGGCTCAAAACGCCTGTGTGAAAAATACGGTCATTCGGATTTATCAATGACAGTCAAAGGTCAGGAATTCCCGGCCTACGATCCTCGCGGAGTTCAGGGCATGGGTTTGGCATATGCGACCTCTAATCGCGGTGCCTGTCATCTTCGTGGCTATAGTATATCTTCGGAAGTACTGGGTATCCCCGAGAAAACCGATCCATTGGTAACAGAAGGTAAGCCTGCTCTGGTTAAAGCTTTCCAGGATGCTACCGCGGCGGTGGATTCAGCGGGAATTTGTGTGTTTACAACATTCGCATGGACTTTGGAGGATATTGCACCACAAATTGCCGCAGCCTGTGAGGGTGAGTGGACAGTGGATTCTTTACTTGAAGCGGGCGAACGTATCTGGAACCTGGAAAGAAAATTTAATATGGCGGCAGGTCTGACGGGTAAAGACGATACTTTACCTAAGCGCATGCTGAAGGATGCAGCAAAAACTGGCCCGGCAAAAGGACGCGTGAACGATTTACATAAAATGCTGCCCGAATATTATCAGTTGCGCGGTTGGAGCAGCGACGGTGTGCCGACTCAGGAAACACTCGATCGATTAGCTGTTTAACAGGGAGGCGGCTATGCGACACGTTATCATTGGTGCTGGACCTGCGGGAGTGATTGCAGCAGAAACTTTGCGGTCACTTGATGCTGACTGTGAAATTGTGATTATCGGCGAAGAACCGGAGCAACCTTATTCACGTATGGCCTTGCCCTATTATCTGGTTAAGCAAATTCCAGAGCAGGGAACTCATTTACGAAAATCAGCAGACCATTATGATCAGAAAAATATTGAGCTGATTACTGCATTTGTGCGCAGTATTGATCCTGAGTCCCGGTCTTTGACTTTGGCAAATGGTACCGAAATCAAATTCGATAAGTGTTTGGTCGCAACGGGCTCGAGTCCGGTTTCGCCTCCCATACCCGGCATGGATCTACCGGGAATAACTCCCTGCTGGACTTTGGCCGATGCCCGCAATATTGCTGCACACGCTAAACCTGGAGCAAAAGTATTATTAATGGGCGCCGGATTTATTGGTTGTATTATCCTGGAAGCCCTGGCAAAAAGTGGCGCCGATCTGACTGTGGTTGAAATGGGAGATCGTATGGTTCCCAGAATGATGAACGAAAAAGCGGGGAATTTGATCAAACAGTGGTGCCAGAGCAAAGGTGTGACAGTACATACTTCAACCCAGGTGGTTCGTATTGATGCAGATCAGGAAAATGGATCGGGACAGCCACTCAGTGTGGTGCTGGACAATGGTCAAGCGATTACCAGCGATCTGGTGGTTTCCGCAACTGGCGTTCGTCCCAATATTGATTTTTTATCCGGGAGTGGCGTTGAGATAGATCAAGGCATTGTCATCAATCGAAATATGCAAAGCAATATGCCGCATATTTATGCGGCCGGTGATGTGGCGCAGGGGTTGGATTTTTCAACTGGTGGCTATTCTGTTCAGGCGATACAGCCAACAGCCAGTGAGCATGGACAGATTGCAGCCAGGAATATGGCAGGGTTAGGTCAGGCTGTGCACAGGGGTAGTGTGAACATGAATGTTTTGGATACTCTGGGTTTAATCTCGAGTTCCTTTGGTTTATGGATGGGCGTTGATGGTGGGGATTCGGCAGAACTCTATAATCCTGAGCGTTATCGGTATCTGAATTTGCAATTTAAAGATGATTGTATTGTCGGCGCTACGGCGTTGGGCCTTACACAGCACGTCGGTGTTTTACGTGGATTGATACAAAGCCGGGTTAAACTGGGTGTCTGGAAGTCAAAATTAATACAGGATCCCAGTCGAATTATGGAAGCTTATCTTGCCAACACACAGGCCATAGGGTTTAATTCGAAGTTAATGTGATAGGGTCAGTAGTATTAGGGTGTAAGATTTTAATTACTCAGGACGCGTGAATACATCCCTGTAAGCTCTGCTGCAACGTCCCTGTTGCAGAAGCCTGAGTAATTAAAATCTTACACCCTCTTTTAGAATTTGTGGTAAGTCCTTTTTTTGCCCCCGAACAAGAGAGAATTCAATGTCAGAATCAACTGTCCATTTTGTTTCACAATCCGCAGAAGCCAGGGCTCATTTGAATTATGAGCAATACCGGGAAATGTATGACAGATCCATACTGGAGCCTGATGCATTCTGGGCAGAACAGGCCGATCAATTTGTCACCTGGACAAAGCGCTGGGAAAGTGTGCAGAACTGTGATTTTGAAACGGCCGATATAAAATGGTTTGAGGGCGCGACACTGAATGTCTCGTATAACTGCCTGGATCGACACCTGCAGTCGCGGGGTGATCAGGTTGCGATTATCTGGGAGGGAGACGATCCCGGTCAGGACAAAAAAATAACTTATTCGCAGCTACACGAACAAGTCTGTCGATTTGCTAATGTACTCAAAAGTCGTGGTGTGCAAAAAGGTGATCGGGTATCTGTTTATATGCCGATGGTGCCGGAAGCGGCCATTGCCATGTTGGCTTGCACACGGATAGGTGCGGTTCATTCTGTGGTTTTTGGTGGCTTTTCGCCGGACGCGTTAAAGGATCGAATATTGGATTCGGATTGTCAGGTATTGATTACTGCTGATGAAGGGGTGCGCGGTGGGCGCACTGTAGCGTTGAAAGCCAATGCCGATAAAGCCCTGGATTCCTGCCCGAATGTGCATAGTGTTATTGTCGTCAAAGTAACCGGAGCAGAAACTTCCTGGCATGACGGACGCGATGTGGATTACTCAGAAGCGGTTAGACAGGTAGACCCGTTCTGTGAACCTGAAGAAATGAACGCAGAAGACCCTTTGTTCATTCTGTATACCTCGGGTTCAACGGGTAAACCAAAAGGTGTCCTGCATACCACTGGAGGCTATTTATTGTTCGCAGCCATGACCCACAAATATATTTTCGATTATCACGATGGCGATGTGTATTGGTGTACAGCGGATGTTGGCTGGGTGACCGGTCATTCTTATATTATTTACGGGCCGCTTTGTAATGGTGCCATTACCTTAATGTTTGAAGGTGTGCCGACTTATCCGGATGCCGGAAGATTTTGGCAGGTTATTGACAAACATCAGGTCAATATTTTTTATACTGCACCGACTGCTATTCGAGCATTAATGGGACAGGGGGACGATTATGTGAATCGATCCAGTCGCAAAAGTCTTAGAATATTAGGCTCAGTAGGCGAGCCCATTAATCCGGAAGCCTGGGAATGGTATTACCAGGTCGTTGGTGACAGCCGCTGTCCGTTGGTGGACACCTGGTGGCAGACAGAAACCGGTGGAATACTCATTACGCCTTTACCGGGAGTCACTGCATTGAAACCCGGATCAGCGACATTACCCTTTTTTGGTGTGGAGCCGGCATTGGTTAATGATCAGGGCGAAGAACAACATGGAATAACGTCCGGGAACCTGGTGGTTAAACGTTCCTGGCCGGGACAGATGCGTACTCTTTATGGTGATCATAAGCGTTTTCATGAGGCTTATTTCAAGATGTATCCCGGCCAGTATTTCAGTGGTGACGGTGCGCGTCGTGACCAGGATGGGTACTATTGGGTGACAGGACGGGTTGACGATGTCATCAATGTTTCCGGTCATCGCATGGGCACTGCCGAAGTGGAAAGTGCTTTGGTATTACATCCTGCAGTCACTGAAGCCGCTGTGGTGGGTTATCCCCACGATATTAAAGGTCAGGGCATTTATGCCTATATAACATTAATGTCCGATTTGAGTCCATCAGATGATTTGCGCGCAGAATTGATTGGCCATGTGAGAAAGGAAATTGGGGCGATTGCGAGTCCGGATATTCTCCAGTGGGCTCCGGGTTTGCCGAAAACCCGTTCCGGTAAAATTATGCGGCGAATTCTTCGCAAAGTAGCCGCCAATGAACTGGATAATCTCGGTGATACCAGTACTTTGGCGGATCCTGGTGTGGTTGATGAGTTGATTGGAAATCGAGTGAATAAGGGTTGATTTATATCAATTTCATGCTGGAAGAATCAGAGGGTTATTTAGGAGCGAGGATTCAATAATATACGAATCTTGACTTGTCTTATTGTCCGTCT
>CAZGQY010000214.1:0-6719 GCA_964528035.1 uncultured Methylococcaceae bacterium
TAGCCCTGCTATGCGCCTGTTGCTACGCCTTGAAGACAAACAATAATCCTGCGTTAATCTTTCGCATATTTTTAAAACTTCGTTCCTAAGTATACACTCGTGATATAAATTGAGATGGACGGAAAGAAGCGATATTGAACTCGACCTCCTCGACTGATTATATTGGGCTGGTGCTGATTTTCTGAAACCGTTGCGTCATATTTTACGCAGCCATCGTTTCAACATCATACTGAAGTATTTCCGTATCGCGAGTCATTAATATAAGTTGCTCATGTTTTGCCTGAGCAATCAGAATGCGGTCGAATGGATCGCGATGATGCAGCGGTAGTTGGGTGTAGAGAATCACATGAGGTGGTTCGATATGCAATAATTCGAAACCTGGGGGTGGACAATGTGCAAAAAACTCTTTTGGGAGCTTCAGTTTTCCGATTGTTGTTTTTATTGCGCATTCCCACAGTGATGCCATGCTTACATAGACAATGGAGTTCTCGGAGGCGAGTGCTTGCCGCGCATCCGGATGGAGCCTTTCCGGCATGCCTAAAGTCCAGAGCAGGCAGTGAGTGTCTAGCAATAAACGCATAATTCGTTCAATCAATTATTCCCAATTCTTTGGCGAAATCATCCGGCCATTCGTCAAAATCATTGGATATTTGAATCTGCTCCGAGAATAAGCCGAGCCTTTGGTGTGCCATATCGGATTCAAAACGCGTCATTTTGACGACCGGCTTGCCCATTTTGGTGACAATAATCTCTTCTCCCTGCGTGACGCGTTCAACAACATCGGAAAATTTCGATTTGGCTTCGGTTAAGTTTATCGTTGTTGTCATGGGTGCTTTTACTATAGTCAGATCTGGTCTAACTATATTGAATCCTGATAGTAAATTCAATATTTGTGGAAAACTTCTGATTGGTTGTTTTTGTTACGCCGTTGTCAGCAGATAGTTGAAAAAATCTGATTCAACCACACCCGTCATTATTAGGAAGGCTATTATTGGAAAGTTTCCTGCAATTGCCCGGCAATTAATTGCAGAGTTTTAACTCCATACACATCACGATCCAGTAAGTTTATGCGGTAGCGTGTCAGTGTTCGGAAATTGTGGTCAATATCAGCCAGGTATTTAGCCTGCTGGTGCCTGCGTCTATTAAGAAATTCATCATTTGTGTCGTTGGTTGCTGGAAGAATACGGTTAATTATCATTGCTTGTACCGGAACCTTGTACTGTTCGAGTGTCTTCAATGATTTTCCAGTTTCGAGTATGGGTAGTTTTTCCGCAGTCAGTACAAATATAAACGCGCATTGATCCGCATTGAGCAGGATGCGTCGTGCTTTTCGGTAGGTGTGGCACGACGCATCCTGCTCAATGCGGATCAATGCGCGTTGAGCAGGATGCGTCGTGCTTTTCGGTAGGTGTGGCTGCGTCGTTCAAGAATGTCACGGATCCTACCGTTACGGCTATTATCATTTGTGCGGTTGCTGGAGAAATAGGATAGGTCGTCGCTGTCTCCTGATTTGCGATTGCTTTTAAGTCGATTGAGAATTTCGCCGAATTGGCCAGATCGTTGTCGTTGTCGCAGCAGGCTGTCGGTCCAGGCGGCAATCATTTCCGGGAGTGACAGCAATCTGAGGGTATGGCCGGTGGGTGCAGTATCGAATATGATGCGGTCAAAGCGTTGCGGTGCTTTTATCATGAGTTCGCACATGCGTTCCAGCATTGCTGATTCAACGGTGCCGGGAGCCAGTCGGGCAAGATTCATCTGTCGGTCTATTTCACTGAATAACGATGGGTGCACCAGGCTGCGCATATTGTCTTTGACTGTCTTGATATGCTGATCGGCAGCGGTATCAGGATCGATTTCCAGCCCCCATAGTCCTTGTGTTAGTTGTTTTTCCCGGTTGCCGATACGTGTTGTAAAAATATCTCCTAAAGAATGGGCAGGATCGGTGGATACCAGCAGGCAACGTTGACCTTGCTGGGCGCTCAATAAGCCCAGCGCTGAAGCGGTTGTGGTTTTACCGACTCCGCCTTTGCCGCCAATAAACAGGATCTGCCGGTCGAGTAATTCAGGCACTTATCAGCAGCACTTGAAATGATCTAATGGCGATTTTTCCATGCCCATACGAAGGTGCCAATCGTGGAATTGTTCCAGTAACAACGGTTGTAGCTCGAGCGTGTAATAGGATACCGGGTTGACGATGCCCATCATTTCGGCAAAAATCAGCAACATAAATATATCGTCTGCATCTCGTTGCGCTCGGGCAATCGCGCCTCTATAAGGCGCGGTATAGAATTCGCTGGCCAGTCGCTGCAGTGTGGCAAGCAATTCTTTAATATGCTCGGTGTTCATATTGACTATTCGGCTTGCTCTAGGGAAGGGCTTCGCGCCTGAAGAAACGCGCTCATCGCCTCCAGGGCAACCATGGCTGCGGCGATCAGGATTAAACAATCCATGCCCACCAAAAACCATTTTTCGTCCATAATGAAATCCCACAACTGATAGAGTAGAGAAAGAATAGTGGTCGTGAGTAAAAAGATCATGGGTACAATCGTGTAGCGGATGGGTCTTCCCAGTTTCAGTAGAATCAGGCTGATAACCAAAAGACTCAGGCCTGCCAACAATTGATTGGTGGTTCCGAATAATGGCCAGATGACCATGCCCCCAGTACCGGAAGATCCGCCTGCACCAAACGCCAGGGCAATGCAGCTTGCGACAGCGATAAAGGTGGCTGCGATATTATTGGTTAACAAAGGGATCTGATAGATATGGCCCCATTCCTGAACGATGTAGCGTTGTAGTCGGACGCCTGTATCCATGGTTGTTCCTGCGAACAGGATCGCCATAACTGCCAATAGCGTGGCTGCAAATTCTTTGGAAAAGCCTAATCCATTCGATACGATTTCTGCACCGCCTTCAACGAAGGTAGTGATTCCGCCCGCGCCAAATTGTGTGTATACGCTATGCCAGTCCGATTGGTTTGCGAATCCGGAAGTGACAGCAACAATGGCTGCTAACGCCAGCAGGCCTTCGCCGACTGATCCGCCATAGCCAACAAGTCGGGCATCGGTTTCTTTGTCGATCTGTTTCGAAGTGGTTCCCGAACCGACCAGTGAATGAAAACCCGAAATGGCTCCACAGGCAATGGTTACGAATAACAGTGGGAAAATGGGTGGCGTGCCTTTTGGTAGCTCTGTATTAAATGCTGGTGCAACCACTTGGGGATTAAAAATAAAGACCGATAGATAAAGAATTGCCAGGCCGATGAATAACTGCAGTCCATTGATGTAGTCTCTAGGTTGAAGCAGTACCCAGACGGGCAGCATGGATGCTATTGCCGCGTAGACGAACATGATGATGATCCATTGGGCGTTGGCTGTGAGTCCGAGTGTTTCCTGCGGTAACGCTAATGGAAAGGACGGGCCCAGATAAAGGAAAAAATAAAGCGCGGCGAGTCCTGCCAGTGATGGCCACAGCAGCCCCATTCGAAAGCGATAGATCATTTGTCCCAGGATCAGCGCGACTAAAATGGCACTCCAGGCCGGCACCACGCTACTTGGGGTGTTGATGAAGCTTTTTGCGATGGCCACTGCAAATACTGCATTAACCATGAGTAGCAGCAGAAATATAACGATCATAAACAGGCTTTGGGCGCGTTTGCCAACCAGGTCACCTGTAAACGAACCGATCGATCTGGCATTGTGACGAACACTGGCCCAGACAGCCCCAAAATCATGTACACCAGCAAAAAATATTGTGCCAAAGATCACCCAGAGAAATGCAGGAATCCAGCCCCATATAATGGCAACTGCAGGACCTATAATAGGGGCTGCACCTGCCACTGAGGTAAAATGATGGCCCCACAATACATAGCGATTGGTGGGTACATAATCGATCCCATCTTCCATGGTGTGTGCCGGGGTCGGATATTCAGGATCCAGCTGGTAAATTTTCTCCGCGATAAAGCGGGAATAGAAAAGATAGCCAAGCAAAAATGAGAGAAGGCCTGTAGCGGCGAGCAGAGTTGCGCTCATTAGGTTATTGTCCTTGGTTGGGATTGTGCTTGATATAATTTGTGGATACTTGCTGCAAAACCTTTTGAAAAGATTTGACCTGAGTATGTGGATGTTGTCAAGTGAGTTTGGATGTGAGGGTGTAGGTCTGTAGAATGATATGCATCACGAATGTCAATTGTGCTATGAATATTCAAATTGGGCCGCTATTCAGATAGCGTGACGTTTAGGATGCAAGTAACGTATTGTTTGGGGTGCGTAAATTTTTTCTATAAAAATTTGTTGCAATATCCATGTTGCAGATGTCCAAATAATCAAAACCATGTTTTCTTAGCAAACGATTTCTTGAATAGTTGTTGAATTAACTATGTATAACGAGAGGGTAGATTGAAATGATTGCCAACAAATATTACTTGTTTCTCACCAGACTTGGATTGCTTATGTTGACGGTAGTCATGGTGTTACTGAGTAGCTGTAGTAGTACGGCAAGTAAAAATGGTGGAGAAAGTGATCCGGAGGAATATGTTTTAAGATACGTAAAATATATTGCTATGGACCAGGATGAAGTTTCTGTTGAATCCGAAATGGATAAGGACGCTGTTTATAAAATCGTACGGGGACGGACGAAGTTCTATGATTTTTGGTGTAACCCCACGCGCATGGGTAATTTGATCCAGGTTCTGAGGATCGGAAGCGACCTGGTCGTTGGGCTTGAAGAGGATACCAACGTGGCGTTGGCAATTAGACCAGGAAAAAAACGTAAGGAGGATGATTCAGACGACGGGTTTTGCTTATAAACAGATGTTTCTTTGTATTATTTGGATGATATGTAAATATTAAGGTGACTTCGATTTTGTTAGAGTTTTCTGGCAATCACTCGAAAATAGCTGAAATGAATGTGAAAACGCAACCACATTTATTATCAGAGAGTGCTTGTTTTCAAAATTACTCAAGGGTTGCTTGATTGCGGCGTTAAAGTTTTCGATAATTTCCTGGGTAACCGAAGTTTTGGCGTCATCGTAGTCCAACGCGAAAGGGTTGCCTCCGATATTTGTGTGATTGACCGCCTCTTGAAATGCTTTTAACGAAAAGGCCTGGATGCTGGATTCAAAATTCTCAAAAGCATTGGGTTCTTGCGTCGTTTCGATATGTTTTATGCCAATCGGGTCAGCGTAAATTAGAAAAATACCCAGAGCACCTTGATCACTTTTGTTACAAACCCCGCCTTCCATAGCCCGAACTAACATCAAAGCTTTTCCGTTTATATGAATTGTGCGCGGTGGAGCAACCGTGGCCGATTCGATTGGATCGGCCTGCGGTTGTGTGGGTTCTGATTCGCTGACTACGCTGGGCTGTTGTCTGATTTCAGTCGGTTGGGTTGCGCAGGATGCAATGAAAAGCAAAATCATTGCGGGCCATAGCCGTGACACAAGCGTTAGATGTATTCTATCGCAGTGGAATGAAACAATTTGCATTGAAAGGGACGCTTACGCCGGATTTACAGGCAATCTTGATTACCCAAAGGACTGATCCAGTAATTCTTCATTTAACTGCCCTCCATGAAAGCTTTTTCCAGTGCTGATATTAGTGACGGTCACTCTTGCCGGGCTGAACAACATGGGGTCGATGTCATAAAATTTGTAGTCGGAATCTTTAAAAACCTGGGCGAAAGGTTTTCCGTAATCTTTGGAATTGCTGCTGGGTAAATTTTTGGCTAATTGTTCTGCATCGGAGTCTTCTCCGGTGACGTATAGATGTGTGTCGCAACCGAATAATATTGAGTCGTTTGTTCGGCCCATCGCTTTGATGAAATTATTGTGGGGTGGACAAACAGGCGCAGAAGCAAGTCCGTCTTTGATCTGATCCATTGGAAATTCCAGCGTATGTGCTTTGTGTAGTGCGGTTTCCAGTGAGCGCCCGACTACTTGAACACTGCCGGCGAGGCTGGTTGTGGGAGTCAGGATAATCGTCAAAGCATCAGCTGAAATTCCGCATTTACTGGCGACCTTGTCGGCGATTTCCACAGGAGGCATCTCAGATACTTCTAATATCAGGCAGGCAGACGTATGACTGTCGCGATAGTTTAATTCTTCAAGAATTTCTTCTTTACTTCCCATTGCCCTTGCCGGTCCTGAACCCAGTCCCATAAATTTGCTGTTTTCATCCTTGTGTTCCAGACTCCAACCTGCGTATTGACTACCCAGGCAGGCAACGACCGGATGAGAGGTGTATACATCGATGCTCCAACGCCAATTATAGAAGGTGTCGTTCGCTCGGAAATGCGCTTTACCCAGGCCTCCCAGGCATATTTCTGTAATAATTCGTCCTGCTTCGAGGCTGCCATCGCAATTAATTCCTGCGTCGATCACCGTTGTACCGTTTGTCAGTTTCTCTATTCGAAGCCTCAATGCAGGCGCATTATCGATAAGCTTTTGTACCAGTGGTTCGGACAGTTGATTGACACTGGGTAAATGGGTTGCCGTGGACATAATGCGTTACTCTCCTGTAGAAATATTAAAGTCTTCAAGTATGTTTAAATGCTTCTTATTGGTTTTATTGAGCATTCGTAACTGCTCGCCCCTCTATGAGTGATCTGTTCCGGAAGACGCCGTAAATACATCCTTGTAGGCTTGGATGCGGCTTCCCTGCCGCATACACTTCCTCCACAGATCCCCCATAGAGGGCTGTTTCGATTAGGGGGCAAGTAGTTAC
>CAZGQY010000215.1:0-6635 GCA_964528035.1 uncultured Methylococcaceae bacterium
ACAAACAATAATCCTGCGTCAATCTTTCGCATATTATTAAAACCTCGCTCCTTAGCATTTTTGGAGAAACAAAAGCTGATATGAATTATTATTGATATGATTTATTAATCAAAAGGATGTTGCAGCCCTCACTATTAATCGACGGTTTGTCTAGAAAAAAACAGGGTATTTTAGCCGGTGTTAATCTCTCTGCTGAGTGGATCGGAATTAGTAAGGTTTATTGAAAAATCTGACTAAAAATCTGTTTGAAATGTGAATCTACTTCTACACTAATCGATGAAATAAGCTCAGGGCTTAGCTTTAATTGAGATAATTGTTCGGCCGTATAAAATATCGGAAATTCATCGTTGTGCTGCATAGTTTGGGACGCACGAATGATCTGGTCGGAAAAACTTACGATAGAAGTTTCTAATTTATAGTCTTTCGAGGTGTTGGGGATTTCATGGTTGCGGATGGTTATTTCAATAATATCTGGTAGTTGCCATAATTTGGCAAGTTCACCACCGATCTCAAATCTATCGAAACCCAGGATGTGTTGTTCACCCATATAGTTTGGCAATTTGTGGTCGAACGCATACTCAATAGCTGCATTAGCAAGTTCCGGTTCTCGATAATAAATAAGCAAACAGCCAATATTGTGGAGTAAGCCACATACGAACAAAACTGAGGGTTCTATGCTTTGAGCGTGAATATGAGCGATTTCTCGTGAGTATAGGGCGCATTGAACACTTTGTTGCCAGAACTCTCGAATCGATGGAATTTTTGAGGGTAAGTTCGCAAATCGATCTATAATCACGGTAGCCAACACTAAATGCCTTAATTGAATGACACCAATGATGGGCAGTGCTCTGGAAATAGTATCGATTTTCGTTGGAAAACCAAACAAAGCACTATTGACAATTTTAAGAAGTCGGCTGGTTAAACCGGGGTCGGTTTCTATAATCCGACCTGCGTCATAAGCATTTTTTGTCGGGTCGTCAAGAATTTCACTGACTTTCAGAAATATTTCGGGAGGTGATACGATGTCAGGACTACCCGATAATATTTCTTCGATGCTTGTTGGTGTTGAGTTCATTTGTTCAGATTACAAAGTATTAATTTATTGTGTCTATATTGAATGGGTGTGCTCCTGGCAACGCTAATTATACCGGAGATGGTAGAATTATATCGATCTTTTAATACGCGCAAATAAAAATGTAATCCATTTAAAAAAAGAAAAAGATGGTAACGATGATAAGGTCTGTAAATTAGGTAATGGAGACTGTTAACGAGTAAATTAAATTTATACCTAAGGTTTTGTTACATGAAACAGATTTAATATAGTATTATCAACTCGGTATAATCACTATTTAATACGCAATGAATGGAACCATAAATATGTGGTTATTTCTTCCCTGGATGTCTTTTCCAGGATTGTATTGAAACTCAAGAAAAACTAACATAAAGATACTCTCTGAAAATAATTGCACACGGTTATATATAGTTATATGAATTAAAAGAAAACTATAAAACAATGATATATAGGGGAAAATAAACATTTTTTTAATATTCATCCATTACTTGTTATACTATCAGCTCTGTTAAAATAAAATAGTCGTGTTGAATTGCTTGTGATTATTTTCATGTAATATATGTTTTATATTAATAAGCGAAATTTTAGAACAATTTGTAGTATGAAAATATTCACGGAGAGGGTTTATATAAGCACTTGATAACACGATGTTATTGATATATGAATGCTAATAATTCTAATAAAAAACAAAAAGTATGGTTTAGGCGGAGTCTGGGAGAACGCAGAGGATGGTCTCCAATGCCAGAGTCTCCATTTGAAGACTGTAATGGCGAGTTAGTGACTCGCGATCGTAGAACAATAATGGATCGGAGAGTAAGCGAGAGAAGGAAAAAAAAACACAGCGGTTTCCTGTTTTTGTAAAGAATATTTCAGCAGTAGGCGCTCTATTCTCGGACAGCCTCCTAGGGTATGTCTAGAATAACTTTTCCAATTGGGGACTTGTCTTGAAGGTGTCGTTGTGCAAGATTCGCCTCACTTAGCGGATACAGTACCGCTACATTAATGGAAAGCTTTCCGGAATCGAATAAATCCACGCATTGCTTTAGGATTTGCGTCTGTGAAGATTGATCCTGTTTATTACTCAATAGAGTAGGCGACAGCATGAGTTCGAATTTTATACTTAAGTTTTTTAATCGTGCTTCGCTCCAGTTGAAATCTTCCTGAGGCTGCAGAATCGTAACGGTATCACCGTATATTCGGGTGCAATCAATACATTGTTTAAAAACTTTTCCACCAAGGGTATCAAGCGAAAGATCTACGCCTTTGCCGTCGGTCCAATCCTGTACCTCCGTAACGACATCCTGTTGACGGTAGTTTATGATTTTATCTGCACCGAGTGTTTCAACAAATTGCGCTTTTTCCGAATTACTGACAGACGTGCAAACTTTAGCTCCGTTTAATTTCGCAAGCTGTATTGCAATATGCCCGACACCGCCAGCGCCAGCGGGGATAAATACTGTCTGATCTTTTTGCAGAGATGCGCGATTAAACAGGGCCTCCCAGGCCGTAATCAATACCAGAGGAATAGCCGCGGCTTCTGAGAAGCTGAGTGACGCTGGTTTATGACTAAGGCAGGATTGTTCTAAGACATTGTATTGTGCGTAACAGCCCTGCTGTCCATTAAAGCCTATTTGACAGAAATAAACTTCATCTCCGGACTTAAAATCTTTGACCGCAGATCCCACGCTTTCGACTATACCTGCGCCATCGCAACCAGGAACAATCGGTTGACTGAGTGGGAAATTATCAGGATTGCTGCTTATTTTTAAGTCAATTGGATTGATTCCCGCAGCTTTTAGCCTGACCAGGACATGGGTGTCATTTTCTAATTTAGGTGTTTCGATTTCACAGAAGCTTAGTTCTGAGGAACCATTTGATCTGTGCAGAGTGATGGCTTTCATGGACGTTTTTGAGTATGCTAAATTGCATAGCTTATACAGAATACTCTGAATTATAAATGTCTAACGACAAATTTATAAATAGAAAAATTAGTGCTTAAGCGCTGAAGAAATTGCTTGTTTAGGGGTGAACAGAGGGAGTTTTACCGGTTTTATCTGGAGCTATTGTGTTTGAGTGCAAACCAAAGGAGAGATACAGCCGCTTTCTGCCTTTCGTCAAAGGTATCCAATTTACGAATTTGTATCTTTTTTTTGTGTTCTTGGCGTTCAGTTGGAGTTTTTTTTATGATAAACGAGGCTAGATCCGCCTGTTGAATGTCCATTAAATCAGCTTTGCTACCAACCGCACAGGGAAATGCCAACACCATCACTACGGTGGCACCTTGTATCACTTTCGCTGCATTGACCCATTCCATGAAGCTATACTCAAACTAATTCACTATTTCTTAGAGTCTAGCTTTGCATTGAAATAAAACAAGGGGATTTAAATATCGAATTATTGAATCCAGACTATTGCCAAATTAGCTCTGTGATGCAGGTGAGTTTGGGGATGGACTGAGGTTGTATGGCGATAGGGGAGGGTGCAGAGAATCCTCCTTAGAACTCTAGATGTTTAGGTGTTCTGGGAAAAGGAATGACGTCGCGAATATTGTTTACACCGGTGATTAGCATCAGCAGGCGTTCAAAGCCAAGTCCAAAGCCGGCATGGGGGGCGCTGCCATACTTGCGCGTATCCAGGTACCACCAATAGTCTTTTTCGTCAAAGCCCAGTTCACTGATGCGTTGTCGAAGATATTCGTATCGTTCTTCACGCTGGCTTCCACCGATGATTTCACCAATGGAGGGTACCAGAATATCCATTGCTGCAACGGTTTTATTATCGTCGTTCATGCGCATGTAAAAGGCTTTGATCTCTTTTGGGTAATCAAAAACGATAACGGGTTGTTTGAAATGTTGCTCAGTCAAAAATCGTTCGTGTTCTGATTGAAGATCATGTCCCCATCGAACGCTGTATTCGAATTTTTTACCGCTGTTTTGAAGGATGTTAATTGCTTCGCTATAGGGTAGACGTATAAATTCATGATTAATAATATTTTCCAGTGTGGCCATTAAATTTTTATTAACATATCGGGCGAACAAATCCAGGTCTTCAGAACATTTTTCTATTGCATGGTGAATTAAATACTGGATCATTTCTTCACCCAGTTTCATGTCATCATGGATATCTGTAAATGCCATTTCGGGTTCGATCATCCAAAATTCGGACATATGGCGGCTGGTATTCGAGTTTTCCGAACGGAAAGTGGGGCCAAAGGTGTAGACTTTGCCTAAACTAAGGCAATACGGTTCAACGGACAACTGGCCGGATACAGTGAGATTGGCTTCTTTGGCAAAAAAATCTTGTTCGAAATCGACTTCGCCATCATTCATGGGAATGTTTTTGAGGTCGAGTGTCGTCACCTTGAACATTTCCCCCGCGCCCTCACAGTCCGAACTTGTAATTATCGGGGTATGAATCCAGTGAAATCCTCGTTCGTTGAAAAACTGATGAACTGCAAAGGACAGGCTGGCGCGAATGCGTGCGATAGCGCTGTATTTGTTGGTGCGTGGACGCAGGTGCGCAATTGTCCTTAAGAATTCATCGCTGTGGCGTTTTTTTTGCAGTGGATAGTCGTCGGATGCTTCACCGATCAATTGTAATGAACTTGCCCGAATCTCCCATTTTTGTCCTTTCCCTGGGGATTCAAGTAATTCGCCGGTAATACGCATTGAAGCACCTGTACTGACTTTCTTAATGCAGTCGTACCCGGATATATTGGTATCAGCGATTATTTGAATATTAGATAAACAGCTTCCGTCATTTAGTTCAATAAATGAGAATTCTTTGGATTCGCGTTTTGTACGAACCCATCCGCTCAGGCTTATTTTTTTTATCGCTGAACCCGAGTTTAATAGATCTTTAACAGAGTTTTCATATTTCATATTATTGAGCAAACTCCTGGGCTTTTAATATTAGGAGGCTGTGTGCGAGAAGAGTGCCTACCTCGGAAAAGTGGACTTTGGCCAATTTTTCAGATTAAAACCGTCAAAGATGATTGGTATTCGGTTCTTTTAATCGAAAAAGTTTCTCAAAACCACTTTCCCTTGTTACGACACCTACGCTCAGCCAGCCTCCTGGCGGAGCGAGTAAAAAGATTAATCGAAATATTCGATATGGCTGCCATTATCATTCCAGACCAGGATATTTCCACGATGTTCCCATTGATCTAACACAATGCGCTGGGCCGGGTTATTATCCACATCAATATTATGAATGTTAGGGCGGTGCGTGTGGCCGTGAATAAGTCTTGTTACCTGATATTTGCGCAATGTTTCCACGACTGTATTCTGGTTAACATCCATAATTTCCTGGCTTTTTTTGCGTTTATGAAAATGGCTCCGAAATCGATACCATCGAGCGTAAGCGAGCCGCAGAAGCAATGGTTTTGACAATACCTCATGGCGCCAGGAGGCCGTACGTGTTTTTTTTCGAAATTCCAAATAGGCCAGATCGTCACTACACAACAAATCTCCATGCATTAACAATGTAGGTTGCCCGTAGAGGTCGATGATTGAGTAATCATCAAGAAGTGTAACTCCTGTTTCCTTGATAAATTGATTACCAATTAAAAAGTCACGATTTCCTAGTTGCAGATACACATTGGTATTTTGGGATGTCAGCGTTTTTAATGCGGTTTTAACCTGATTATTGGGAGGCGACCAGTCATCATCACCGACCCAGGCGTCAAAAAGGTCGCCCAGAATAAAAAGACGTTCCACATTTGAGGCTCGGTGTTGAATAAATCCAAGAAACCGACGAGTAATCGCCGGACGTGAGTATCGCAGATGTAGATCCGAGATAAATAATGTTTCTGCTTTCAAGAAATATCCGACACTACTCTGAAATTACACTGGCTTCCTCAATGATTATGTCCGTTGTCGGTACATCTTGGTGTCCATGCTTAGAGGTCGTAGCAATAGCAGCCATTTTGTCGACGATATCCATACCTTCTATGACCTGAGCGAAAACTGCATAACCCCAACCCTGCATTGATGGAGCGGTGTGATCCAGGGATGTATTACTTCCAAAATTAATAAAAAACTGTGAGGTTGCTGAATTGGGGTCAGAAGTTCGCGCCATTGCAACGCTGCCTCGACTGTTTTTTATGCCGTTGTCGGCTTCATTCTTTATAGGAGCATTTGTTTGTTTTTGTTCAAAATCTGTCGAAAACCCACCTCCCTGAGCCATGAATCCGGGAATGACTCGGTGGAATATGGTGCCATCGTAGAATCCATTGTTGACATAATTCAAAAAGTTTTGAGTCGTAACAGGCGATTCATCCACATTTAGTTGAATGACAATATTACCTAACGAGGTTTCCAATTTTACCTTGGTTGAAGTGTTTGGCATGGGCTGACCTTCGGCGAGCGACGTTGAAGAAGAAAAAATTAGGACACAAAATAAACAAGTGATCGAACGCATATGCATCGAGTGTTTCCTGTACATTTAGTAAATAGAAGCGTGATTCTAAGGGTTTTCGACAATTTTAGAAAGGCTGCGTGTTATTTAAGCACGGCGAAACGGTTCTAAACTTCTTGACACGAGGATTTCATTCGTGGTGGTT
>CAZGQY010000216.1:0-6631 GCA_964528035.1 uncultured Methylococcaceae bacterium
GCAACGGCACTACAGGCTAAGTGACAACTTTTTACACGTATTACGAACGGACGCTGTCATAGGAAAATTTGAAATTCCCGGACCATTCTCCGCAATCACTGTCATCATACCAATAATTTTCAACGATCCAATCACCGGGATACCATTGCGAAAAGGTTTCACAGGGCTTGCCACGGCCTTCGGCAATATCTTCTTTGATCCAGTCTTTCCAATAGCGGCTATCACTAAAAACGATCTTGATACCGGGCCAAAGGACCTGAATAAGACGGCGGCGACTGGTCGAGAACCGCCAGAGGTTATCAGGATCGTCATAGGCCATAGCGTGACATTCAACCCCGTACCATGGCGACTCTAAAGTTTGAATAAACCCTTCCAGCTCATCCGGTCCCGAAAACCTTCTTTCAACAACATCAATAATCCCCATAGGCAAAGGATATTACCATCAAGACCATTTCCATAAAACTTGGACCTAGGTAAATGAAGGGGAAGAAAGAAGCTAAAAGTCTCTTCCAATGTGAATTCGGCCTGTGGCGGCTTTTTGGTAAGAGATGTTAGACTATCTGGTACGGTTTAACATTAATTTCATCGGACTTATTCCGCATCACGCAACTGTCATACCATACTTGCATACGCAGCAAGGTATCCATTTTTACATTGAAAGCCATTTCTATCCTAAGAGCCATTTCTGGGGTGAGAGAAGATTTTTCGTTGACCAGACTGGATAGGGTGGCCCGACGTACATCCAGTGCCGCCGCCGCACCGGCAACAGATAATCCCAGCTCGTCCAGAATTTCCTCCCGGATGAAGCTTCCCGGATGCGGAGGCATCATGCCTATTTTCGTTTCCGTTTCGTTCATCAGTGATAATCCTCCAAATTCAGATTGCTGATTTCTCCGTTGACCAAATCAAATGTAATACGCCAGTTCCCAGAAACTGAAATGCTCCATGTTCCGGCACGATCTCCCGAAAGCTTGTGGATACGCCAACCTGGAGGGCCCTGCACTCCATCCATGTCAGATGCGGCAATCAATACCGTAAGAATGTTACGAATCCTGTTAACGAGATCGCGCCGGATTTGCCGGGGGTCATCATCCTCAATGAAGCGTTTAAGACCACTATGGCGGACATTCCTTATTCTCATTCCTAAGTGTACGGTGTGACCGTACACTCTGTCAAGAACAAATAATCACCCCCTCATTCTGAAGGAATTCGCTACACTCACTAGTTTTTAAATGCCTCCGGCGGGAATATTTAAAACAACGGTGATGATTAACCAATACAATCTTCACCTGATTTATGACATATGGGCAAGTAGAGGCGAGGCGTTAATTACTTCCCAAAACAAATAACTAACGGCGGGGTTGCTGGGTGTGAAAAAAACAACTGCGCCAGTATTGGCGCAGGACTTCAAGTCTTTCTCGGTAATGGTCATTATCACATCGCTGCAAAATGGAACCCTTTTGACACAGCTCATTAATCGCAAACACAACATGTAGTGTCTCCGAAAAACGACCATTTTTGGGAGAGTGAAAGGAAAGATTTTTCTGTTTATCACGCAAAATCGGTACGTTAACCAGATAGAAAAACCAAGCCACAAGATCGTCATTCCAAGATTTCATTCAACCCGTCACAACATAACCTTGTCTGTGAGGTTAACCCTACATCATTGTTATTTATTCATATAAAAAAATTTTACATATCTGACATGATCAAACTAGCCAGCCTATATAACCATTTGTAAATACGAATAAAATCAATAATAGCACGGTAATTGCTTTATTTTCGATGTGTGAATAAGTAAACGGCAGGGACCAGAATCAACCACGTATTTGTGGAAATACGTCCTTTGAACAAGTTTTCCAGAGTATTCATACACAAAAAAAATAATTCAAATATTACCGGAGTACAATCCATGAAAAAGTTTTTTACATTAATCCTATCTGCAGCCGGAATAGTAGTAACGTCTACTTTGGCGCAAGCTGTTACAATAGATAAGTTCCTTCTGATCCAGCCGATCCAAGTCTGTGATAACGCAGGGGCAAATTGTGCCAGTGCTCCTCTTTCTAAGGCCAAGACCGAAGCAATTTACGAACAGGCAGGAGTAGCAGCGATTTATTTGCCAACCACAATGCTAAACAATTCTTCGTTGCAGACCGTAAACTCAGTGACTGACGTTAACAAGGTCGGCAATGGGCAATCAACTAACGCAAACACTGTAAATGTCTGGTTCGTTGACTCGCTTAATTCCGCGCCTAACACGACCCTTTTTGGTGAAGCTTATCTAGGTGGAAATGGTGCGGTGATCAATTCATCCGCAGTGGATGCCTCTAATAGAACGGATACAGTGGCCCACGAAATTGGGCACAACCTTGGGCTAGATCACAATACTTTCGGAGCGGGCGGGTCCAATAACGTTTTAACTGCAGGCTCGGCTCGTAATGCTCCGGCCATGCAATTGACGCAGATGCAGATTGATAAGCTGCGCACCAGTACATTCACTCAAAATACTCCAGAAGTAACGGTCGATCTTCGGGGGTCGACACCCTTCCAAACTAACAATTTCTTCGACGTGAGTTTTGACAATGGTCCGACGGGGATAAGCCTGACAAAATTTACGATCGATCTATCTCCTGCAAATGCATTCTTTGATCCAACCGATTCCCCACCAGGCGTTTCTGGGAGTGGGTTAGCTACAAGTGGACTGAATGGGATTGGTCTTGGCGATATCACCTTTAGCGGCTTAACCGACGGGAGCCAAAATCTTACAGTCAACTTTACTCCGAGCACTTTCACCGTTGGCGATTCATTTGCTTTCGGGTCTGACATTGATTTATTCAGTGCGATAGACTTTTTTGGTGCCACACCTACCGAACTTGTCGGAATAAAATTTGGGTTCGAGTTTGATATAGGGTTAGCATTAGAAACGGTGTTAGATTCTGATCTGGTCACTGGATCTCTCGATGTAACGGATATCAATGCGTTTTTTGGCAACCCGATTCCGTTCGGTCCACAAGTAGCACCAGGGCAACTACCGCCTGGTAGCACACTGCCCGTGGCAAGCACTCCAATTAATATCAATACAGTACCGGAGCCAGCCATGGTATGGATGCTAATAAGTGGTTTTGGTATGTTATTTATAAGACGTGTTTCGTAGATGTAGTACAGATATTATGATGAGAATTGATCTAATCTGCTGGTTAGCATTGTTATTGGGACTGGGTGATACACAGAACGTAATGGCTAGAGACGAGATTGCACTCCCACCAATCCAACGAAGTATAACGTCGGAAAATGGTGAATTCGAGTTAATTATCACACGACCGGAGCGCCTTGTTCCAGACATGTTTCCAAAAGCGGTACTATATCGGATAGTACCGAATAGCGAACGTACCAAAGTTTGGGATAAGACGCTCAATATCTATATCGGCCCACGATTTGCTGTAGTTAGCAATGCGGGTATAGTTGTTCTCCTCGATGAGTGGCTGCGCAAAGTGGTTACTGATTATGCCATACAGGTGTATGGACTAGATGGTAGTCTTGCCTATAACTACAAATTGGAGAAAATCATACCGATCACTGGTCTGAACTGGCCTGAAATCGCAGAGACCGCAAAATATGGTGCTTGGATTTCTACAGCACCAGCGTTACTGGATTCGAATATTATCAGCTTCGAAGTTGGTGGTATCCCCCTCATACTCCGAATTGATCAGGCAGTACTAGAGGTGCAAGAGGATTAAATTGGTATTTTCGACGATGAAAACTTACCTATTCAGGCTACAGAACAATTCCTAAAAACGTTCGTTTTTCGGAGATGTAACCCGAACCACCAAAAAGGCCGCAAAAGCGGCCTTTTTATATCTTAAAACTGTCTCTCGAAACTTCGCACCCAATTTCCTTCCAAAATCGTTGCAAAAGGGACCCCTTTTGCAACGGTTATACTGATACTGGTTAGTAACTTGTGAGGTTCCTAGTATGGATTTTCAAATGTTAGATAATAAATTGGGACATCTTGAAACCAATTTCATCATTGGCTTTAAGGCAGCAGCATTCCTAGCAAGGAATCACGAATGCTTGTTGTCAACTCCTGTCACTATTGATTCAACTACTATTGATGGGACTGGTCTTGCACAATTCTTATCGAATGAAAGTAACAAAGCTGTATCAGTCGATGAATTTAGCAAAGCCCATGTTCGAACGTTAATTAGGGAGTCCATAGAAACAATTACTAACTATGCGAATAGCACTAATCAATACAGTAAACTGGAATTCGATGACACATTTAACTTTGCGCGAATAATCAGAAACTCTTTCGCACACGACTATGTGTTATCACTGACCAGTTTTTATAAAAAAATATTGGCGAATCGTGACATTGAGTGGAATGGTAAGGCAATATCGTTAAATATGGATGGAGATAGTCTGGAGAAGACCTTCTTTAGATACAAAGATGCTATCGATCTTTTCCATGATCTTCGAAAGCTATGCCGCAGTACATTCAAAACTAATTCCACATCCTAGCAGCAAGCTCTCGCTCCTCCGCTCCGACAGCATCCATATAGATGGTGGTGGTTTCAAGGTAACGGTGTCCCAGCCATTTTTGCACAAGGCGGGGGTTGCGGGTATCGGTGGCCGCTTTCACCCCGAAGCCATGGCGCAGGCCTTTAGGCGTAGCGTGAGGGCCGGTAATGCCTGCTTTTTCCATCATATTACAAATATGCTTCGTGGCTTGCGTCCGGCCCCAGTTCCAGAGTGTATTTTTCTTCCCACCATTTTTGGACTTCTGAGCTTTACGGATGCGGTGAACAAGATCCAAAGCATCCAGAACACTGTCCGGAACCGGCACGGCTCTGTAGGCTGTTCTCTCGCGCTGTTTGAGGGTGCGAAAAACGATGGATTTTTCGGAGAGGTCGATTTTATCCGCCGTGAGTTCCAGAGCTTCGCTAATCCTGCAACCCGTATAGGCCATAACAAGGCACAGGGTCCGCACTTCGCCGCGTTCGTGGGAATTGGCGGAAGCTAAAAATCGGTCCCGCTCTTCACAGGTCAGATATTTGCGTTTTCCATCAATAGTAAACAGTTCATTAGACATCTGTTCACTTTATCAAAGATTTGCCCTTAACCAAAGAGCAAGATTTTTCTTGGTATAATTACCAATATATGATAATAATTGGTAAACAGCATGGAAGGTTAAGCGCATGGCAAAAAATACCAGCATCTCATTAGGAGATCATTTAGAAGGCTTCATCAATGAACAAATCGTGCAGGGAAGATATGGATCGGTCAGCGAAGTTGTCCGGGCAAGTCTTCGTTTGCTCGAAGAGCATGAACAAAAAATAAAAGCCCTGCGCCAAGCCCTGATCGAGGGCGAGGAAAGCGGAGATGACGGACCTTTGGACATGGAGGAAATCCGCCGGGAAGCCAAGCAGGAAGCGGGGTTAATACCCAAGGATGCTTAAAATTCATAAGCAGGTTCGCGCAAGAAAAGACTTAAAAGGCGTGTGGCGATACTCCTTCAAAAAATGGGGAGAGAAACAAGCCGATCAATATTATGATGATCTGATTAAGGGCATGGATTTGATTGTCAGTTACCCGGAAATCGGATATGCCTGTGACGACATTAAAAAGGGTTATCGGTGTTTTCAGATCAAAGAACATGAGGTCTATTATAAAATCACGAAGACCCGGATCGTAATCATCCGGGTTTTACATGAAAGCATGAAACCCGCGCTTCATTTTTGATAAATTCCCCGAAAAGGTGAACAGTTTGGTAGTAAACTGTTCACTGATGCGGCTGAATTAGCGGCACCATTTGGGCTTCATGCTGCGGCGACGACCTCCGCCCCGGCGCGGGCCAGGTACGAATTTCTTATCATAGAATTTTCCGCCATAGCGGCGGGTGGGAACAATAGCCCGTTTGAAAGTAGCGCTTAACTTCATGGATTAATCCTGCGCCGATCAGAAAATAATTGATAGATCGGGGGTGATGTTTTCCACGGGTCCGGTAAAAAGCCCGCTGTCTGAGTGTGAGATCAAACAACGGGCTTTGGCGATTTATCACCTTTGACGGTCATCGGGTTTCCACCCTGTACCGTATTAGGATCTTAACGCCCTGCTTTCCATCCTGTCAAAGAATGAGCCGAGTCGAATAATGTCGGTGAGGGATAACACCCCGAACCCGTCAAAACCCACCACGGGGCAAATTTGGGCGAAAAACACCCATGCTTTGCTATGGGTCAAAGTGATTTCGCCGCTTAAATCGGCTCTGACAAAGCCGTTATACGCCGCCAGCCCTTAGATACCGGGGTTTTACGCCTCCCCTGCCCTGAATAAGCCAGTCATGAAATGACCGCCCCTACAGGAGGTAGGGGTGCTGAGTTTGAATTCATCGCTTCAAAATACAGGATGTATGATTAAACGAATACAGGTGCGGAGCCTGATAACGCGGCCGGAAGCTATGACGCGAGCGACTAAACCCGTAGCCGTCACTAACACTAAAACACGCGCCCTGCTGACGTGTTTTAAAAGCTATCAGCCGTCACAAAAGCCAATTATTTCCATAAAATCTGGCGCCTGGCCCCACCTGCCAAGCCTCTTTTACGATGTTGCAACAAAAACAGGTGTGATACTTTGG
>CAZGQY010000217.1:0-6412 GCA_964528035.1 uncultured Methylococcaceae bacterium
TGCTACAACGCAGTAGACGGACAATAAGACAAGTCAAGATTCGTATATTATTGAAGCCTCGCTCCTTAGGGTTTAAATTCAAAATCGGACCAGGGAAGGTGTTTTTTGAAATCGATCTGGATAAGGTGTTTCTTTATTAACATCGATTGCACATGTCAACTGCATCATGCTAACCCGCTTTTTCGCTAGACCTCCTCTCTCGGGATCAGGTCAGATTCGACTACGAAAATCAGCCCGCTCCCATTTTCCAAACCGGTGCTGTCACAACTGTCAATTCCTCATGCGCTTTTCTCAGTGCTATTTCCACCAATTCCGCAGTTGGCGCAGATGCAAAAATGAATCCCAGATAGCTGGCACCCTCAGGAAGAGGTACCAATTGGTAACCTTCTCTAATTTGAATAATAACCTCTTCCACATACTCAACCCGGCTCGCAGCGCTTGTTCCTTCAACCCTTCGCAGGATACCTGCCCTGGGGATAGGGATCATTAACACACCGGCAGCTACAGAACCTTCACTGGACTGAACTGACTGGCCAATCGCATGAGAAAATACCAGTTGTTCCAGACTGTAGCCAGAACCAAATTGAAACAACCGACTGCAAAGACCGCCTATTGTTCTGGCCGCAATTTCCAATATCCACACAGCTTTTGAATTAATCCTGCATTCTGCATGCACCGGGCCGTCACGAAGTCCAAAAGCCCGGCAGGCCAGCTCCACCTGGCGGCAGATCTCCGCTTGTTGCGCATCATTCAATCTTGAAGGGCTAATATAATAAGATTCTTCAAAGAATGGCCCGTTGAGCGGTTCCGGCTTGTCAAATATTGCTAATATTTGTAGGTTTCCCTGATCCAGTAAACCATCCAGGGCAATTTCCACACCCGGTATAAATGTTTCCACCAGTAATTGCCGACGTTCATCGCGCTCGGTTTCCGCAGCCAGGATTGGCTCAATTCGCCGAATCGCTTGCAATAATTGCTGTGGATTGTCTGCCCGAATCACACCTCGGCTTGCTGACATTGCCAAAGGCTTGGCAACACAAGGATAAAGCACCCCCGCTATTTGTTCGGATAAGGGCTCATCCAGATCCAGTACACGAAATTCAGGAACAGGAACATCCTGTGCCAGCAGACATTGCCGAGCAAGATCTTTGCGTCTGGCAATGCGCGCAGCCGATGGACTGTTGTATGCCAAATTGAGTTTTTCGCAGACCCGACTCGCCAGTTCAATAGTACTGTCGTCAGTAGCGATTACACCGCTGAATTCTGCGGTTTTTGCTTCGTTGATGATCATATTGAGCGCTCGCACTGGATCTTGAAAATCAATATGCAAGCCTTGCGCATAGGCACTGACTATCGAATCTCGACCTTCGGAGGCAATCAGTAATTCGATATCCAGATTTAAGGCGGCATCAATATAGGGCGCTGTTCGGTAACTTCCATGCGGAGCAATCAGTAATACACGGTGCCGCTTCGACAAAGAACACACCACATTACGGATATTTAATGCCCGCTACCCCCACATCCAGCACACATACCACTACCACCGATACTTTGAAATGCGTTCTTAAAAACAAATGACGAACTCATTTGTTCCTCCACATAATCGATCTCGCAGCCACGTAAAAAACCGATGGCGATTGGATCAACCGCAACTTTAAAGCCATCGCACTGCAAAATACTGTCTTCATCAGTAACCTGATCATCGAATGTCATGCTGTAATCCATGCCACCGCAACCACCGCCCTGGACGTAGATACGAATAATCTCGTATTCGTCATCGCTGTCTTTTAGTAGACCAAGCAGTACATTTCGCGCTGATTCGGAAACGAGAATGTCATTTTCGGTCAATTCATTTATATAATGTTGTGTATCCATTTGTTGATCTATTTAGTTAAATCAAGTGAAAAAATGAAACCAGTAAATTATAATGCCACGAATACTCGCTCTTTGGATAGTTCTTTTCTACACAACCAACCACAGCCATGACACACATTGTTAATTGCCCAGTTTTAAAACGTGAAGCAGAAGGTCTGGAGAATGTACCGTATCCAGGATCCTTAGGTCAAAGAATTTATCAGCATATTTCAAAGGAAGGATGGCTTCAATGGCTGGAACGCCTAACGACCATCATCAACGAAAATGGCATCAGCACTGCGGATCCACAATCGCTGGAAATAGTCGAACAACATATGCTTGGATTTCTGTTTGGTGAAGGCGATAAGGGGAGTTTACCGCAAGGTTATGTGCCGCAGGGGCAGAAGAAATAGGCGCATTTGATAAAACAGGCCAACACTTTTCTTTGAACTTGAAGAATACCCCTATGCTCAGCCCATAAGACAGGACGGTCATTGTATCTTAATTTAGGCCGGCTCCCTGCTTCAGGATCTAAGCCCCCTTGCCATAGATCAGCATCTATTTTGCTGGATCCACAACCAACCGTAGCAAAATTAACTGTTATTCCTAACAACCCCCCATACGAGGGACGGTAGGAAGACAAACAAACGCGCCACCGCATTAAAGATCATTGGGCGAACGGCGCTAGCTTATCCTCCCACCTTGCTTGTATCAGTAAATAACCAATCAGCAATAACTCCTGCACCCTCTCCGGGTACAGATAACAGGGCAATGACTACCAACATAACCACCGTAATATATATCAAAAACTGGAAATGCCGGCTTCAAAGGCTCCCCAGTTTTTCTATCCACAACAATACGCTTCCCATCTCTTTCTACAATATCTGCTCGGCAAGGATTTGAACGTTCCCGTTCCTTGCAAGTTTGAGCACGTTTTCCATTTTCGTCTGTAACATTTAGCTTACCATTGCGATCCACTACCAATGCATATTGCGCATCTGTATCCCTTACTATTCGTCCGATATTACCCAGATCATCTGCAAAAAATATTGCGTTACCGGTAAAGCCTAATATCGCACCGACAATAAGTGAGCCAAAAACTGCCATAGATGAGTATTTCTTATTTTCTGTCATTTCTACGCCCTCCTAGACGATAAGTGTTATTACACAGCTAATAATTGGTTTAAAAATAAACCTCTTACCTACTTCTATACCGACCTGCATGTACTAGATTAATTAACTAGTGAAACCATAAATTCAGCCTTCCCAAAAACGACCGCTTGGGCTGGAAAGGAGGCGCCTTAAGCCTCGGATCCAATACTCGGTTGAAAAAACTTTGATAAACAAAATCCCTGTCAAACAAGTTTCGTATTTCAAAACTGACAATCCCGTAACGTTTTGGCAATCGAAAACCAATTGCCAGATCGGCAACCCAGAATTTTTCGGTATTCCGCATACTTGGCATCTCCGTCAATTCAAATTCTGTTTTTTGGTGAACATATGTTGCTCCAAAACTAGCGAACAAACCATTTGGATGAAAAAGTTTTATTTTCAACGGTACAAGATGTGTCCTTAACCTATCAGGATCATCTGGTCCACCGCCTTTATTGCGGTCGAAATCTTCATACTTATATTCTGCACTAATGGCCAACATATCTATCGGCGTCCAGTAAATATATGCTCGACGAAATGCTTCATCGTGATCTACGTCGCTGCCTCCGTCCGGATCATCCAAAAAACTTGTAACATGTCGCCATGAAAGTTCGACGCCGGCTAGAAGATCATTACCCAGTCGTTGATCCAGACCGACCCCGTACAATGAGAACTTATCGGCATCAAAATCATCATAGAATTGATTGAATCCCGCCACATGGGTTGGTTCAATGGTCTGATCCTGTGGATATGGCCGTTTCAGTCCGTGAAGATATGCCGCCCTGACTGTGGTTGATTCAAAGGGATTCACAATAACGCCCAGTTTGGGATTGAACGTTTCCCTTTCGATTGTTTCTCCGTGAAAGGAATCGAAACTTCCTCCCAAGGTTATTAGTGTATTCGGGATAAAGTCAAATGTGGGATAAATATAAGCGTTGAAAAACTTGGGGTCATCATCAATAGTATCGTCTACACTAAAAATCACAGTAGAATCTATTGCCAACTCCACAGATGATTCGACATCACTGTAAAGATCTATATAACCTAGTCCAACTACAGAGTTTAACCATTGTCCGTTGAACTGGTGTTGAATTTCACCCTGAAACCCACTAGTCAGTATTTTGGTTTCACCACTGAAAACCGTATCCGCATCTAGGGTTGCCTCAAATTCAGTTGGATAATCTGAATTTTGGTAAATTACAGATGCAATCAAGCTATTTTTTGGCGTTATCTGATAACGCGCCCCAATTCTGGCCACGTTCTGAAAAGTTCTGGTTCTGATTCTATCGAACGGTTCAATAATACCCTGCGCTACAGACCCTGCACTACTGTCTCTCCTGCGATATTCCGCTTGTACGCTGAAATCCGGAGTAACAGATGCCTGAAGAAATATATTGTATATATCATGATTGATATCATCATTTTCATTAAAGCCTTCCGTTTGATAATGAAACTGGCCAATACTGAACGAAAACCAATCGTAGATACCCGACAAAATCAGGTTATCACCTAATGTATGATTGCTTCCGATAATACCATTAGCTTGAAAAGCCCCACTGTTACTCGTAAAAAGAGGGTTTAGTTCGTTAAAGGATAAATCTGATGGTCCAGAGCCATTCAACACAGCAAGATTGGTTTCAGCTAATTCAGGCTGGATAGCATTGATATTTAACGGCTGCCATAACTGCGACTGTAGAAGCTCACTGGACCGTGCTATTTCGCGCCGAGGTAACGCAGCATAACTGTCGGCCAACAATCTGTGTGCGGAAAAATTTGACGGTTCAGAATTAGCAGATTTCCAACCTTCCAACAGAGCACGCTGCTCAAACCCCAAATCACTATATATCCTTCCCAAACTCGCACTACGCGCCGCCAGATCGTCATCCAACAACAAACTGGATCGATAAACCGCGCGATTATCATTCAACTCAATCGCCTTCTGCATATCATGCAAGGCTTCAACTGGCCGGTTAACTGTCTGTTTGTAGATCGCATCATAAAACCACGGTGTGGGATCTTTCGGATCCAGTTGTTTTGCACGGGCGAATTCGCGGCTTGCAACAGCACCGCGCTTTTCTTCGTAGTAGGCTTTTCCCAAATAACTGCGGATCAGTGAGTTTTCCGGATCAAGTACCGCTGCTATTTCAATATCTTTGGTACCTTCTTCTATATCCCCCTGGCGTATCTTGGCCAGACCCATTCCGAGTCTTGGCAACGGCGCAGAAGGGTCGAGTTCTATGGCTTTACTAAAAGATTGCCTGGCTTCGTCGATATCAATTTGACTCAGTTGCGCAAAACCCAGAACCATCTGTGTACGCGACAGCTCCGGATCCAGTGACTCAGCTTCTTTGGCCGCAGCCAGAGCATCGCCAAGCTCACCGGTAGACAGCTCCAATTCGGATAAGCGAGCCCAGGCCAGAGGATCATCTGGCGACAGTTGTAATGCTTTTTTTATACTTTCTCTTGCACCCTCTATGTCAAATGCAGCTTGTTGGGCGTAGGACAATGCCACCATAGGTATAGGTGATTCAGGCTCGAGTTTTACAGCGTCCTGGGCAAGAGACATGGCCTTTTCTTTATCACTCTGAGTCAAGGCGATGATCGATTGCAGCGCCGATGGTACACCGCTGCCCGGAGACAAAGCAGAAGCTTTTTCAATATCACGGCGGGCATCCTGCACCTGTCCCACACTAAGCAGGATAGCGGCACGCTGAGCGAAATAACCACTGTCACGCGCCTCATCCGCAACCGAATTTAAAGCTTCAATTGCAGCATGAATTTGTCCGCTGCGGTATAAGCTCAGCGCACGCTGCCGACTCGGATCGGACGTAGCGCCGGAACTGTAGTCGATTATCGGTGGATAATAAAGCGCCCACTGAACTGCATCACGTGGTTTTATTTTCAAATAAGGAACAGGAGCCTTATCCGCCTCGGCAACCGCCGCCTCTCCCGGCCCCAGACTAATATTACCCAGTTGATTTTCGACGAGTACTTTACCTTCCAGAACCCAGACCCTGGTATTCGCTTGCGAAACGCGCACCGCAAACTCCGTACCCTCGATGGCTGCATTCACGAACGGGGTCTTGACCTTGAGCTGGTAAGGAATATTACTGATAAAGTGAACAGCGCCCTGCAACAATTCCAGCCACGCCGAATCTTCTTCAGCAAGCGGTGGTAATACCAGCGTGGTACCCTGATCCAGTCTTAGTAGCGTGTCGTTACTTAGAAGAAGCCCAGCGCGGCTATATATACCGACACGAATATGGTCGTTTGCGCAGAATTCATCATTTAGCTTTACGCGAGACCATACGATTTGTTCTGATCGCTTGACTTCAACAGCGCCCTGGAGAGAAACAACGCGGGCGATCCACGGTTCGCATGTGGCCGCAATACCACTTACGCTCCA
>CAZGQY010000218.1:0-6395 GCA_964528035.1 uncultured Methylococcaceae bacterium
GCAGGGCTACGCAACTGTTGCTACAACGCAGAAGACGGACAATAAGACCAGTCAAAATTCGTATATTATTGAATTCTCGCTCCTTAGTGATCAGCCTGCTAGCCATCGATCGCTGAGTACAGCTAAACATAGCTGCAAACACTACAGCAAAAGCCCTGTTACCCATTAATACCCCATCCAGATTGGATTCGGTGATAAATTCGGAGTGTATTAGTATCCCAAACCAGAAAAATATTAGCCAATTCATTACACCCAAAGTCATTATCTGCGAAGTACTATAGCAAATGATGAAGTGGATACAAGACGGAAGGCTCCCATTCACGGACAAACTCTTCATTCCTTCGTCAACAGCTTATATTTAACCCGTCATAAATCTTTATGCGAATGGTTCGCATTTGCATTACGCATTCGAATTGTAATATCATAACGCAAATGCGTTATTCGAATTACGTAAAAACCGAACAGATAATTGCCAGAGGCAAACAAATGAAATATATAAAGAAAATAATAATCTACCTGCTTTTTATATCAACAGCCAACGCATTCGCAGATGAACCACCACAAAGCGTCGGAGATCTTTGGAAAATCATCCAGGCGCAACAAGCACAGATTGATCAATTAAATGCCCGACTCGAGACGCAGGGCAAATCCCGAGAAACAGAACAGACATCGCCGTCCGCAGAAAATACAGGCACTGCATCAAAAACAACTACAGATGTCGAAGAAGTTGCGCGTAAAACCGACATTTTAGGTGCGGAAGTTGAAAAACTGCGTACCGCCCTGGTCATTCCTGAAGACAAGCAACTCAAAAGCGCCTATGGGCTGGGGCCGGCAGCGTCAAAAGTCTACCAGGTGGATAAAGGTCTATCCATCGGCGGCTACGGTGAGGCCTTTTACCAGAATATTGTCGCTGACAAAGGAGATGCCAATGACAACGGCGATTTTCTTCGCGCGGTACTCTATGTAGGTTACAAATTCACTGACAACATAATACTGAATACCGAACTGGAATTTGAACACGCTTCGACCGGTAAATCCGGATCAATCTCTCTCGAATTCGCCACTCTGGATTTCCTGATGGATCCATTAGCGAATATCCGTGCCGGCTTAGTCCTAATACCCATGGGATTTATTAATCAAATTCATGAACCCAATTTCTTTTTCGGCACCCAGCGCCCGGAAGTAGAACGCCGTATAATTCCATCGACATGGCGAGAAAATGGTGTCGGTCTGTTTGGTGAATTAATTCCGGGTTTAACCTACACCACTTACGGTGTCAATGGAATGGATGCGACAGGATTTCAATCCTCCGGTATCCGTGGCGGACGCCAAAGTGGCAGCAGGGTCCTCGCAGAAGATTTAGCCTGGGTGGGTCGAATGGATTATGCACCACCCGAACTCCCTGGCCTCCAGGTCGGTGGATCTATCTATCTGGGTAATTCCGGACAAAATCAGGTTTTTGCCGGCCAGAAAATCAACGCATTCACGCAACTCTATGAAGGCCACATTCAATGGAAATATCGTGGACTGGAGTTTAGAGCTCTGGGAGCCTGGGGACATATCGATGACGCTGATATACTCAGTGCGGCAAACGGACAAACCATTGGCTCATCCAATTTTGGCTGGTACACAGAGATTGGCTACAATATACTCCCTTTGATACTTCCGGAAACAAGCCATTACCTGGCGCCATTTTTCCGCTACGAACGATTGGACCCACTCGCAAGCGTACCGAATGGGTTTGCCGATGTCGGAAATCTTGACCGCGAAATTTTCCAGTTCGGATTACAATATAAACCGATTCCTAATATTGTGATAAAAGCAGACTACCGAAATTTTTCCGCCAGAGAAGGCTCAGTACCGGATGAGTTCAATCTGGGTATTGGTTATGTCTTCTAGGACTCATTTTACTGTTTGGTATTTGCGGGCAGCCATACTCAAAAGTATGAGTATTGGCTGTCAATTTTAAATCTGACCACCCGAATTATGAAAACCGTTAAACAATTAGTCTGCCTTTTGTTTTTCAGCCTTTTAATACTGACATTAACCGACGCCCTGGGAAAAGTTTTCTACAGCAAGAATGAAGCGATGGTGCTTGCGTTTGGAGAACAGGCAAAAGTAGAACTGCTGTCGTTGTTTCTAACCGAAAATCAAATATCCGAGGTCGAAGGTTTAAGCCGAGGGAAACTGGATTCTGCATTATTCAGCTTTTACGTCGGCAAACAAGAGGGCAGGATAACGGGATATGCCGCTATAGAAACACACACGGTGCGCACAAAACCAGAAACCCTGTTAGTGGTGCTTGATCCAGATGGAAAAACACGGGCGATACATATACTGGCTTTTCATGAACCACCCGAGTATCAACCACCCCTGCGCTGGTTTGAACAATTCTATAAGCACGAATTGGACACACTCGACTTCAACCAGGACATTCAGGGTATATCCGGCGCTACATTGAGTGCGCAGAGCGCGCTGACCAGTGTACGTAAAGTGATGGCTATGTACCGAATTGCCAAACCCGAGGATAATTTAAACTAAATTGTATCTACTCAGTAAGTTGGGTGACTAGGCTACAATCCATTGATCGTTCGGGACGCACGAGTATATCCCTGTTGCACAAGACCGAACATTTAGGAGCGAGGTTTTAATAATATGCGAAAGAATGACGCAGGATTATTGTTTGTCTTCAAGGCGTAGCAACAGGCGCATAGCAGGGCTACGCAACTGTTGCTGCAACGCAGAAGACGGACAATAAGACAAGTCAAGATTCGTTTATTATTGAATCCTCGCTCCTTAGGCTTGCACCCTCTTAAAAGAGTCACTATAGAGTTACACAAATTTTTATCCAGGAGACAAAAGGCCAAACACCCATGCGATATTTTGTAACCGGCGAACAACACCGCCAGATGCTGTTAAACGCGCTTATTCTGATGTTTTTGGGATATATCGCTTTGCTGTGGCTGACCAACGGCTTGTTATATTTTCACAAAATGGGGCTCACAGCAGATTCTGTGATTGCCTATTATCTGGGTTCCGAGCAAGACTTCACCCAGGCACGCAGCTATCAGGGTCTGCTGGAGGTCGCCCATTTTCATCTGTTCGCCATGGGAATTCTGGTATTAACACTCACTCACCTAATGTTAATGACTGAAATGCCGACTGTTCTGAAAATCTGGATTAGCGGCTTAACCTATGTCGGAGCACTCACAAATGAGATCGCCGGGTGGCTGGTTCGGTTTGTCGACCCTGGATTCGCTTACCTTAAAATCGGCGCATTTCTTTTACTGGAAATATCCTTACTTGTGCTTATGATTACCGTAAGCAGGTCGCTGATTCGAGCGCGGGTAAAAATTCGACAGAGTGCGAGGAATACCGAATAAATATCATGGACGTCGAAAGAATATTTTTTAAATCTGACTTGTTCGAACTAGAAGACAACGAAGAGGAGGAAACAAACCCTCATATCTACGGCAAACAACTTGCCTCGTGGCTACACGATCAACTCGGCAATACTGGCTACATAGTAGAAGAAATAATCCCGGAAGACTGGGGCTGGTACGTTATGTGTCAGAGAGACCCCTACTGGCTGTGGGTGGGCTGCTCAAGTATCCTGGAATCCGAACCGGAAGCAGGAAAAACACCTAAAAAAGAAGACATAGTATGGCACTGCTTCGCAACCGCCGAAGTACCATTTTTTCAGCGCTTGTTCAAGCATACCAATACCACTGATGGCTTATCAAAGCTAAAAGTTGATTTACTTGAAATCATTGAAAACGAAAATGCATTGGAAATTGTGGATGAGCCATAATTCGTAAAGCAGTCGCATCGACTAATCCGACGAAAGGCTGAATATTATAGATCTCTAAATAATCAACTTCCGTGCATACCCTGACGCTATATTCACATCTGATTTTTGAAACCCTGGCTTACTTTGTCGGTTTTCGTATTTTTTTAAAACAGAGACAGAAACTGGGATCGTCTGTTGGATTGGTCGAAGGGGATGATGGACTTTGGTTAACCATAGGTGCAATTCTCGGAGCAGCTCTCGGTTGCAAGCTGGTCGCCTGGCTTTACGATCCACTATCCAGCTTTGGAAACTTTCCTGACCCTGTCGCGTTAATGCAGGGAAAAACCGTTGTAGGCGGTTTATTAGGTGGTTTAGTTGGCGTAGAGGTTATCAAGAAGATGCTGTGTTATCGCCATTCTACCGGCGATTTATTTGTCGTTCCCTGCCTTGCCGGGATCATTATCGGTCGAATCGGCTGTTTTCTCAGCGGGCTTTCCGACAGAACCCACGGCATTGCAACAAGTGTTCTCTGGGCCTGGGACTACGGCGACGGCATCATGCGACACCCAACACAAATTTACGAAATAATATTTGCCGGATTATTGTGGTATATCTTGGCAAAAATCCGAAACCGGTTACCATTAGTCGGCGACCAATTTAAATGTTTTATGTTGGCTTATTTATCGTTTAGACTGGCAGTCGATAGTATTAAGCCTATACCCTGGCTTTATCTGGAATACTTTTCCGGAATTCAGTTGGCCTGCATTGCGGGTCTTATCTACTACGCAAGACACGGAATACGCATCGGGAAAAGTCTGATATGGGCAGAAAGATAAGACCTTATTTATTCTATGACAGCGCGACATCGGTTTGCAGCCAATGTCTGATGCGTGTCGAGGCAAAAATATTGATCCAGGGTGAACGCGTGATAATGGAGAAATGGTGCCCTCAACACGGACGACAACGCGTACTGATCGCCGATGATGCCGAATACTATCGTCTGGCCCGCGAGAAATTCATCAAAGCCCCTGAAATTCCGCAACGCTTTAATACCCCGATGCGCTGGGGTTGTCCCTATGACTGTGGATTATGCCCGGATCATATGCAGCATTCATGTTTGTCGATTATCGAGATCAACGATCATTGCAATTTAAACTGTCCGATTTGCTATGCCGAGAGTGGACCGAAACGCACAGAGGAAAAATCACTGGACGAAATTGAAGCGATGTTCAAGGCTATTTGTAAAAATGAAGGCGAACCGGATGTCGTACAGATTTCTGGCGGTGAACCCACACTGCATCCAGCATTTTTCTCGATCATGGACATGGCCAAACGTTTCCCTATCAAGCATTTGATGCTAAATACCAATGGATTACGGATCGCCACGCAACCCGAATTTACGGCGCGACTGGCAAGTTATGCACCAAACTTCGAGATTTACTTACAGTTCGATTCACTGCGCGAGGAAAATTTACAGCGTCTTCGCGGTGCAAAGCTTCTTGACACCCGAATGCGAGCAATCGAGCAACTGAATCGCCATAATTTATCAACAACCCTGGTCGTCACATTGATGAAGGGCGTCAACGACAACGAGGTCGGTGAAATTATAGATTTCGCGTTGCAGCAGGAATGTGTACGTGGCGTAACCCTGCAACCCGTGCAGGTCGCTGGCAGAGTGGAGGGTTATGACCCCGCCAAAAACCGCCTGACCCTAACTGAGGTCAGACGCGCCATATTTGAACAATCGAATTGTTTCAATAAACAGGACATTGTCCCGGTTCCCTGCAACCCCGACTGTCTTGCTATGGCTTACGCTCTCAAACTAAACGGAGAAACAACACCATTGACTGGACTGATCAATCCGGACTGGCTATTGGAGGGTCCGGAAAATACCATTGTTTTCGAACACCAGCCAGAACTCAAACAACGTCTGGGAAATTTATTCAGCACAAGTCATTCACCCCAATCCAGCAGCACAGCATTGAGTGAATTACTCTGTTGCCTGCCGAAAATCGAAAAACTCAACGGACTCGACTACACAAATGTATTTCGAGTATTAATTATGCAGTTTCTGGACATACACTCGTTTGATGTTCGGGTTGCAAAAAAATCCTGCGTACATTTTGCCCAGCCGAACGGTGAAATTATCCCATTTGATACCTATAATCTTTTTTACCGAGGAGATCTGCGCGAACAGCTGGAAATTAATCGCGGGCGATTCGCCGGACTCTACCAGGAAACAATATGACTGAAAACAAAGAAGATAATAAGCCGACGGAGGCCAAACCTGATTCTGTCGGTCATGGGTTATTAATGTTGATCTTAATGCACGGTTTGCAAATACCCATGGCATTTTATTCAGCCTGGATCTTAATCGGCCTAAGCCAGCTGATCTATGTGATACCTTACGCTATAAAACTATCACGCGAAGAACGTAAGCAATCGCTGAAAGGACTGCTTATTGGCACTGGAATAACGTTCCTACTTAATTCAGCGTGTTTTGGCTATATACTCTTCGCATTTAGTCACTAATGCTTCTGGAAGCTTGTAGTAAGGAGCGAGGTTTTAATAAAATGCGAAAGATTGACGCAGGATTATTGTTTGT
>CAZGQY010000219.1:0-2647 GCA_964528035.1 uncultured Methylococcaceae bacterium
TGGTTCAACACTCACCCCGGTCGTCGTTTTTCTGCCGCTGGCCTTTCTCGTAGGAATTGCCGGTGTTTTTTTCCGGGCTCTGGCCATGACTATGGTGGTCTCGTTGTTAACCTCACTGGTATTAGCGCTAACCTTAACACCGGCACTTGCGTCCTGGTTACTCCCCTCACGCAAACATATTGTGCATGGGCATACAGCCGATACGGAAACTGGATTTATCCTGCTTCCGGTCAAAAGACTCTATGAACGCAGTCTTCAGGGCGCACTTCGTTTTGGTCATTTGACCATTGGTCTGAGTCTGTTGGTTATGATTTCAGGTGTAATGCTGTACGATCGGCTTCCCAACGAATTTCTCCCGCCAATGGACGAAGGGGGTTTTGTCATTGACTACCATACACCATGGGGCACCAGCCTTGAGGAAACCGGTCGGCAATTAAAGATTGCCGAAGCCATACTCATTGAAACCCCCGAGGTGGAAAGTTATTCACGGCGTACCGGTGCGCGTCTTGCGGAGGGTATCGCCGAACCTAATACCGGTGATATTTTGGTTAAACTTCACACGGTCCGGAATCGCGAGACGGAAGCCGTGATTGCCGAATTACGACGCAAATTTATTCAGTCGGTTCCAGGTATTGAATGGGAGTTCCCGGGTATCCTC
Organism: uncultured Methylococcaceae bacterium; assembly: GCA_964528035.1. Lineage (GTDB taxonomy): Bacteria > Pseudomonadota > Gammaproteobacteria > Methylococcales > UBA1147 > CAZGQY01. The sequence goes on from CAZGQY010000219.1 coordinate 659, forward strand.
AGCGACCTGATTGGCGACCTCACCTGGTCACCGTCGCCAGTGGAAGTAAATGTGTTTTCGACAAATACCGACTTTCTCCAGCGGATAGGCCCGCAAATCAAGGACGTACTGGATGAAGTATCCGGTGTAGTAGATACTTTTGACGGACTTGTCATAGCGGGTCCTTCATTAGCTATCCGGGTCAGGCACCTGGACGCACGCCGTTTTGGCCTCACCGCGGCGGATATTGCGGCGGCGGTCAACACCATGATGTTGGGTACTACCGCTTCATCGGTTTTGGCGGGAGACCGGATCATTAACATCCGGATACTGTTCGACCCACGGGAAACGACCCGTATCAGCACGCTTGGGTCCTCCGCCATTCGTGCGCCGGATGGGCGTCTGATCCAGCTCTCCCAGGTAGCGGATATTCAGGAGACACCGGGGCAACTTGAAATGCGGCGTGAAAACCTTCGGGAGAACATCGCTGTCAGCGCACGGATCGAGGGCAACGATCTGAGCGGCACCATACGGGATATTCAGGAACGGTTAAAGGATACACTGTCGTTAGCTCCCGGAACCATCGAGTTTGGCGGCTTGTTCAAACAGCAACAGGAATCGTACCGTAACTTGTTGCTGGTGCTGATTGCGGCTCTGCTGCTGGTCTATATCGTTCTCGTGGTTGAGTTCCGTGGTTACCGTGCGCCACTCGCCATTCTTGGTGGTTCAATTTTGGCGTTGTTTGGCGCGGTGCTCGGTCTGATGATGACCGACACGTCGCTTAATATCGTTTCACTGCTTGGCGCGATAATCGGCGTCGGTATTGTTGCAAAAAATGGCATCCTGATGTTGGATTTCGTAGATCATTATCGTAGCGAAGGAAAATTCTTACATGAAGCCCTGGTGCTTGCAGGAAAACGGCGTCTGCGCCCTGTCCTCATGACCTCTCTAGCCGCGGCACTGGGTATGTTACCGCTTGCTTATGGGGTCGGAGCGGGTGCCGACATGCTGGAGCCTCTGGCGATCGCGGTGATTGGATCTCTGGCAATATCTGTGCTGCTTTCCTTGATTGTGACCCCTGTATTGTATGCGTTGATGCATCCACATTCAGTAGATTAATGAATCTGGACTGCACTTTAACCTGGGTACTGCTGGCCTCGCTTTCCTACAGATTTTCTTGGCTGAGTCTGGAACTGCGCGGAATCCGATTAACCCGCTTCCTACAGAAATTTGGACAAAATTAATGTGTTATCTGCATAGTGGAGTTGTGTATGTTTATTCGTAAACTACGGCTGATTTTTCTAGCTATGTATGCTTTGGCCCTGCCACCCGGATTCGCCGATTCTCCGGTCATTTTGGCTAACCTCAATCCTATTGAGGTTGATACTGAATTGAGCTTTCCCGATTTGGTGGATGCGACCCTGCAACTCTATCCCGATAGCACCTGGCTTAACACGCTGGAAGAAGAAGCAAAGGCCATCGCACAACGCAGTGAAAGCTGGTTTGCCGGTTCGCCAACCCTGGTACTGGCGTATCAGGAAGCCTCCAGTGGAACCTTGCATATCGGAGATGCGGTGATTGGGGCTCCGCTTTGGAACTTTGGACAGCGCGACGCGGAAAAAGCACTGGCGCAACAAGCTCAAAGGAGCGCGCAAAGCCAAAAAGATCTAACCAAACTTACCGTCACGGGTTTGTTAAGAACTGCGTTATGGAATATGTCACTAATGAATCTTCGCGACGAGCAGGCGCTCTCGGATTACAAGACGAGCCAACTTTTAGTCACGGAGATTGAAAAACGCTACAAGTTGGGAGAGATGTCGAAATCCGATTTACTGTTGGCGCAAGGCGAATTGTTGCAAAAACGGTTGAGTTTGGTGCAAGCCGAGGCAGAAGTCATGCGTGCGCGAAAATTGTATATCAGCATTACGCAATCCAATATTATCCCTGGGCACTTTAACGAAAGCCTGTTCGGTCTGAGCAAGATAGAGCAAAACCATCCGGGGTTACAGG
>CAZGQY010000219.1:2657-6339 GCA_964528035.1 uncultured Methylococcaceae bacterium
CAATAGTCTGATCGATAGAAAACGAGCTGAAATAGACGCTATACGACTGACTGGATCGGGTCAAAACGTACTATGGATGGGGGTTAACAGCGATCACGGTGATTCCCGTAGTAACCGCACGGAAAGCTTTAATATCATGCTTGAAATACCGTTCGGTGGTAACGCGCATCTGGCGCCTAAAATTGCTGCCGCCCATGTAGCCTTGAATAAATTGATTGCGCAGCGAACTCAGATTTCCAGAGATTTGAATCGCATGCACCAGGAAGCTGAACAGAACTTACAGGTCAACCAAGCCGAATTGGACATTGCCAATGAACTGAAGCAGGTCGTCGAGCATAATATGAAAATAACCGAGTTGAAGTTCTCGGTCGGCGAAATCGACCTGATTGATTTTTTGAAGATACAGTCCACAACCCAGCGGGCAATATTAAACGCTAAACTTCATTCGATTACCCGACAGCGTAACATCGCGCTTTATAATCAGTCTGTTGGTGCGATGCCATGAGTTTCGATTTTTAACCGTTGTTAATTCAGTTGATCTGCATGATTTTTGATGCATTGGGTCAAAAAGCCCGGTACTTCACCGGAATCGATGCACCGTATTACAGTAAGATTGAGTAAAGCGTTTCGGGCCATGCCCGATAGGCGCAATTTCGACTCGCATATCGGACGGACTGAGGTTGCAGATGAGATTGTTGGCCCCAATTTTACTGAATTATGGATTAGCTTAGACCCCGATGTGGAAAACAATAAAAATCGGTCAGCAAGCTAGCCCATATACCTCACCAAAGGGCAAAATGCCCGCGCCGAGATAGGTTTCCACAAGCGGTTTTCTAACCGAGGAAAATAAGTTCAGCAAAATTGATCCTAGTCAGGTCAACATTAACAGGGGGTGCTCTACGATACAATGATTTGAAATGGTCCCAGAATGAAAACGTATAAAACAACATTTACCGTTAACAGGCTTTGGCAGATATTGTCGCTCAGCTTAATCGTATCATTTACCTTTTTACTATTTTTCGGTAGACAAATTTATCTTAAAGCCCCTCCAATTCCCGAGAATATTGCAACAGCGGGGAGTGTTATCGTTTATTCGCGTGATGATATAGAACGCGGTCAGAATATTGGGCAGTCCCTGGATGGAAGGGCTGGTGTGGGCACGTGTTCCTGGCGATATCGTCTTCGCAATTGGTGTATTCGCCTTTGCGGCGTTTGTTTATCAGGCGTTTAATAAACCCATAGAAGGATGTTCTACGGTCCAATCCGATGTTGATTGATTGAAGGATTTCGTTGCACATACAAGCAGTCGTTAATCGATTAATTCTTTATTGAGCAATACATATAGCTTACTGGTAATGATTTCATTATCATGCAGATCTTGTAGGGTATCTTTGCGGAATGTACACAGCAATGCTACTAAGGCTTGCTCATTCATATCATCCAGTAGCGCCTGGTTGGTTCTAAGCTCTTCTTTTATATGTTGCTCGGCATCGTTTTTTAAATGTTGGTAAATCGATATAACGTCCTGTATAGCTTGTTTATCATCGAAAATCTCAACTAATGAGGACTTTTCCAATGACGATAATTCATCAAGCACTTTATTAATCACTTTGCATTGAGTCCGATAGTAAAGATAAAGTTCCTGCGATTTATTCTGATTGCCTGGCAAAAACAGCATCCGCCGAATGCGGGATGTCAGGCGCACAGCCCGAGTATCAATATAGGCATTGAGTGATTCCAATTTTTCTCGATCCTGTTCAATCCGCTCTGTTTGGGTTTCCAGAATATTCGAATGCCTTGTATTTCTCAAAATATCATAACCGAAGGGGCTATCCCATGTCCTAGCCTTGCCCTGTTTTATGGAGGCTGAATATGGATACAAATGTGATTGCAATTGTTGCATAAACCACTAGGGAAGGAGGATTCAATAATATACGAATCCTGACTTGTCTTATTGTCCGTCTTCTGCGTTGTAGCAACAGTTGCGTAGCCCTGCTATGCGCCTGTTGCTACGCCTTGAAGACAAACAATTATCCTGCGTCAATCTTTCGCATATTATTAAAACCTCGCTCCTAGGCGGGGACATGGTTTAGATTAACCATTAAATATGGTTCATATAAACCGTTTTATAGCTAGGCTTCGTTTTGTAATAAGGCTATCAGCGTATATTACCCGCTATCGGCGCAGGTTTGTTAGCGTTGCAGGATAGTGGCATAAATTTCGCTTAAATTGATTCGTCGGTGTAATAGCCGAAGAACGATTATAGATTAAGATAGAGGTAAGTGCTTGCTTCATAAACAAGAGAACCATCCCGATCGTTTGATTTTTGTAAATGATCGAGCGTTCATTCGAAACCAGACTGGTATTTGTCGGCGCTGGTCTGCAATGCTTTCTTTCGTTCTATTGGTTTTTCTGAATACGAATACCGTGAATGCTGATTCCACAAAGAACCTATTTGGGAGCTGGAATTCTCTCATGTTAACGGGGGATCTTGGGGCTTTGTCGCCTGATCTCAAAAGCTTCCGCTGGCTGCTCATGGATCAGGTCAGAACCAGAGACGATAGCGCTAGGGGAACTCGTTTCTCAGAGAACCTTCTGTGGGCCCAATTGGGTTACCAAATTAACCAATATACGAGTGTTTGGCTCGGCTATACACACGCCTGGATCGATCCGCTCGCAAAGTCATCTTTTCAAGAGAACAGGCCCTATCAGGATGTACTGATTAAAATGCCATTCCTCGACGGTAAGTGGATGAGTCGCACGCGGTTTGAACAGCGTATTAATCAGTCCAATGGCAGTACTGGATTGCGGATGAGGGAGTGGATTCAGTACCGTTATCCGTTGTCATTTGTAAGCGACCAACTAAGCTTTTACGCTGGCGATGAGGTACTTTTCTATTTAAATAGAAGTACATTTGGCAGCAGTGGCTTCACGGAAAATCGGGTGATCGCCGGATTGACCTATTACTTCAATGTACACTGGGGAGCAGATCTAGGTTATCTGGGGCAATACGTGGTGAATGATACCGGTCGTGATTTGTTTAGTCATAACCTTATGGCAAATATTCGATACCGCTTCTGAAACTGGTATGACGGCGGTACTTCAAAATTTTCCTGATTAATTCAGCGGTTTTTGTGATAGCGTAGCATAGTCTATAAGGCTTAAATGTAATAGCAAAAACTAGAGATGGAAAATGTTGATTAGCACAACCCAGGTCGTCTACGGGTTTTTTATCATACTTACCCTAACATCAAACTACGGGTTCGTACTTGGTGAAATCGATCAACCCGGCGATCATCATTTTTTTGGTCTGCTTTTTACGACCGCTTTAAATGGCACTGCTATTTGGTTGAAATTTAGGGATCAGTCCGAAATTGCCAATTTGATGATAGCCTCCGGTCTGGTTGCCATCCTGCAGTTAATGTTAGCCACCGCTATTGGGTTCTTTAGCCTCTATTCTACGGGCGCGGCAATGTCTACGGATTCTACGGTTGCCATTGTTTCACTTGCGTCTGGTGCCTTACTGGCGAATCTCGTTGCGGTGACAGCATTTGTCGTGAATACGTTAAAGCGCGAGTAAAAATCACGGATAGGTGATGACTTTGTGTAATTATTGTTTAAGGAGCGAGGATTCAATAATATACGAATCTTGACTTGTCTTATTGTCCGTCTTCTGCGTTGT
>CAZGQY010000220.1:0-6293 GCA_964528035.1 uncultured Methylococcaceae bacterium
AGACGGACAATAAGACAAGTCAAGATTCGTATATTATTGAATCCTCGCTCCTAAAGGGGCTCCAAGGAGCTTTTTCAGCGACCAGTATTACTCAGTTTCTTTCACATTTCCATAACTATTGTAGTGTGCAGTCCGTTGTAGATTACTAAATAAAGCCTTAAAAAGAAAAGGCTATTATTCTAATGCCCCAAATGCCCATTAAGTCCACTTTCGATACTTCATACGCCAGCTGGAAGATGAATTATAAATAGCGTTATCCATGCATACCGGGGATGACGATAATTGGATTTTGTTGTTACCCGACGTTACTATACGCGACCAACGGGAAGGAAATCCCAGATGATCAGAGACAATAGTAGCCGCGTCAACGACCATTTCGTCAGCAACTCACGCGATTTGACACCTGCATCTGTCCGTCGTACGGTTTCCGTGCTGTATGCACCGGTTTCGCGTGATCCCGATGTATCGACGTATTGTGCGTCAATCCTGTCTAATTTCGAATTACAGAAAGTAGACCGTATTGCCAGTGAATATGACAAGGCTCTGTTTAAACAGCGACGAGCATTTCGTCGCTTCTGCGGTGCAGCTGTTCTAGGCTCCTCGCAGCCTTTATCACAGATTGTTTTCGAAGAAACAGAAAACGGGCGGCCTTATCTTTCCGATTTACCGAATTTCCGGTTTAGCTTCTCCTCTTGCCAACTCGGTTTTCTTGGGGCGTGGTCATCAGGCCACGGAGTTGGAGTCGACCTCGAAGTTCAGACAAGAAATTTGGAGGCCGTCGAACTTGCTCATCAGTTTTTTGCACGCGCCGAAGCAAAGGCTGTTGAAAGTATCCGCGGTCAGAAGCGCTTATGGAAATTCTTTCAATTTTGGAGTCTCAAGGAGGCGGCACTAAAATCCATTGGGGAAGGATTGCCCTATGGTCTCGACGCATTCGAATTCGAATTGAAACCAAATGTGCGAGTCGTTCATGCACCCGCTGAGCACGGTGGATCAAAGCAGTTTAATGCCCACATGATTGAGGGAACTGAATGTTGCGCCGCTCTTGTCATCCACAGCAATGACGAATGCAATGCTCAGACTCGTCGTTGATAACACCGATTGGCTGAAAGTCTTCGCAATTATACTGGTCGCAGTTGACCATATCGGCTATTTCTTCATTGAAGACGACCAATGGTGGAGCGTTTTCGGACGCCTGGCGGCTCCGTCCTTCTTCTTCCTTATAGGCTACGCACAGACCCGGACCGTTCCGCTCCAGTGGATCTGGCTTGCTGTCATCCTGACACTACTTGATAGTTGGAACAACGATTGGAACTGGGTGACACCAAACATTCTTTTGAGTTTCGCATTTATCCGCATTACACGTCCCATTCTACAAACTCGTATCCAACATCACGGCTGGGTCGCCTTCGCACTTGTTGTCTGTGTAGTTTTCGCGGTGCTACCGATAGCAGCGAAGATGGTCGATTATGGTGCGGAGGGGTGGCTGTGGGCCCTGTTTGGTCTGACCCAACGCATGTATGTTGGCTACCGACCAGTTAACGATAGGGTGGATGCAGGCCAAAGCTCAGCGCCACCGGAATGGGTGATGATGAAGAAAATAGGCTCAATGCGTTTGCTGGCCTGCGTTATTGCTGCGATCGTCTACATCTGGCAGGAACAAAATGAATTCTTGTTTTCTCAGATCCATTTCGCCACCTTCGTTCTCAGTATCGGTATTTTATCCTTTAGTCTGTGTCTGTTCCTCCGCGGTCCAAGTTATATCCAGCCGCCAAAATTTATAGCTGTTGGTCTGCGGTTTATCGGTCGGTGCACTCTTGAAATATATGCCATTCAGCTTACAGTTTCCGAACTCATGATAAAATTTTTACCCTATTTTCCCCTCTGACCACTGCGAATCAAAATTATTTGCATCTTCTCAGCAAGTTTGGTGGATAGGGTGCGAGTGGAACAGACTAATTAGCGAATTCAAAAACCACCAAATCCGGCGGCCCTTCTAGCCGCTCAATTCCTCGTTTGGCCGCAAATCAGTAGAGGGAGCGATGCAATGGATCGGAATCGGATTATTACTGAGATAAGCTTGCACATGTTGTCGTAAAAACCTGTCAATTGGTCCAATCCGAACGCGTCAAACATAGCAGTACACTTTAGTATTGGATATTGAAGGCTTATTGAAAAGACTGCTTATTCCCTACCTTTCAGTTTGCCGCGTTTTGATAATAATGCCAAAGAAACAGACTTCCAACGCTTCGCCACGGGGTCCAGTGTTTTACCAGCTTACGGGCTGTGCTGGCTGTTGGACATTTCTCGAGCCCTTTTAACTTTTGCAGGCTTTTTTGCAAAGCAAGATCATCCGCAGGAAAAATATCCTGTCGTTGCAAAGAAAACATCAGATAAATCTCAGCACTCCATTGACCAAAACCACGCAAAGCAACAATATTCTCGATAACGGTCGCATCATCCATACTGTTGAATTTATCTGGGCAAAAACGCCGATCTATAATCGCGCACGCCAAATCAGTCGCATATTCCACTTTACGAGCAGACAATCCGGCAGTACGCAGGGCACCATCAGGTAAAGCCAATAGATTAGCTGCTGTAAATTCCGGAAGTAAACTTCGAACCCGACCAAGAATTGTAGCCGCCGCTTTATTCGACAATTGTTGACCAATTACAATCGCTATAAATGCTTCAAATCCGCTCGCCCTGATTCTCGGTTGAGGATAGCCGACTTGATCAATCGCACGGGCAACTTCATTGTCATTTAATGCAATTGCATCAAGACCTTCTTTTATCAAGGTAGTATTCAAGATAAATTTCGACATCGTTTGAATATCTTTAGTGAATTTAGACCTAAAGCCAGGCCAGACTTCTCTTTTAGGAAACGTATATCCAACTTTCATTGGATTCGAACCGGATTGCAGTAATATTTGTGTGGGCTGGATCGAGTGTAACGAAATCTGGCTATATCGGAGAGACTCGCATCAAGAATAACTAATAGTGTGGTGGCACCTGATCAATGCTGTCATCAGTCTGTTGACTTGTGTCCAGATATTTTAGTTTTTCCCCTAAGCTCTCGCACAAAGTAATCACATCATTGAGTTGTTGCTGTAGTGTTACGACGGTATCGTTCAATGATCGAATATACTCCTCCTGATAGGTCAATCTTGTCTCCAACTCTATTATTCTTTCTTCATTCATGTACTTGTACCCACGGATCAAGCAGAAAAAATTTTCTTAGGAGCGAGGTTTTAATAATATGCGAAAGATTGACGCAGGGTTATTGTTTGTCTTCAAGGCGTAGCAACAGGCGCATAGCAGGGCTACGCAACTGTTGCTACAACGCAGAAGACGGACAATAAGACAAGTCAAGATTCGTATATTATTGAATACTCGCTCCTTATTTAAGTTTTGGTTTTAAGATGCCTGTTTGCGCTGCCTTTGTCGATCTTTACGCTGGTATTTCATTGCTCGTCGTTTTGCCGATATCTCTCGCGCTGACGAGCCGATGTGCTCTTCGCCCCTAAGCCTGGCAACTTGGACCTGTTTTTCGCGCTCCTGAAATCGTTGAACTTGTTTTTTAGAAACTTTATCGTAGCAATTAGGACAACTCACGCCATGGGCATATTTTTCGCTATTTTTGTCTTCTTCGGTAATCGGATAGCGACAGGCATAACATTGGTCGTATTGGCCTTTTTCCATGCTATGGTTAATCGCCACCCGGTTATCAAATACAAAACATTCGCCCTGCCATAAAGACTCCTCCACTGGGATATCCTGTAGATATTTTAAAATACCACCTTGTAAGTGATAAACATCTTCAAATCCTTGCTCTTTTAAAAACGCAGTCGATTTTTCGCAACGAATACCACCGGTACAATACATCGCGACTTTCTTATGTTTGCCTGGATCCAGATGGTCTTCAACATAGTCCGGGAATTCACGAAAACTTTCTGTTTCAGGGTTAGTCGCACCTTTAAAGGCACCGATTTTGACTTCATAATCGTTGCGTGTATCGATTAACAGAACGTCTGGGTCAGTAATCAACGCATTCCAGTCCCTGGGTTGAACATAAGTTCCAACGATTTGATTGGGATCTATACCCTCGATACCCATAGTAACGATTTCTTTCTTTAATTTAACTTTTCTGCGATAAAAAGGCGGTTCCTGCTCATAAGATTCTTTGCTCTCAATACCTACAAAGCGTGGGTCAGAACGCAACCAGGCCAGCACAGCATCAACCCCTTGTCGATCACCTGCTATTGTGCCGTTAATACCCTCGCTGGCAAGCAACACTGTACCCATGACCTGAACTTCTTCCATTAAATCTAAAATTGGCTTTCTAAGCGACTCAAAATCATCCAGAGAAACAAATTTATATAATGTGGATACAACAATACCGGGCATAGGACACCTAAATGCAAACTGCAGAAAAAAAACCAGTGCAATCATTTAAAAACTGACGCATTTTACCGCACTTTATTGAATTAATTTAACTTTTGTTAATAAATTGTTTGTTGGGCAATGTATTCAGCCAGACTGATCAACCCAAACCCTCGCCAGGAATCTCCATTGTCGGCCGCGACCACCTGGATAGTGGACATGGATTAAGGATACAATTCACAATAAATTTTATTCTGTGCCCCGCTACTCTTAATCGCGAACAAATAACCATGTCAAGACTTCAAAGCCCTGATACCGAAATAGCTTTCCTGAAACTGGGCTATTGTTTCGAGGGAAGCTTGATCGGCGTAGCCTTTATTTTAGGTTGGTTTGCAGACTTGAATCCATTAGCGGATTTTGCCTTTAATGAATCCGCTCTAATTTGGGGCATTTTGGGAACGATTCCTTTATTTTTGTTGTTTTTAGTATTTTATAGATATCCCATTGGGCCATTATATGAAATAAAACGCAGTCTGATTGTCATTCTGGGACCTTTTCTTGCTTCAAGTCGCTGGTATCATTTGGTATTTCTGGCAGCTCTGGCTGGAATCTCCGAAGAAATTTTATTCAGAGGTTTTTTTCAACCGTGGCTGGAACTCAAATGGGGATACCTGGGCGGTTTACTGGGTTCTAACCTTATTTTTGGTCTGTTGCATTGGATTACTCCCATGTACGCATTACTCGCTGGTCTCATTGGGATATATCTGGGTCAAATGCTGGACGTCAGTGAATCCAGGAACTTACTGATACCGATATTTATTCATGCTCTGTACGATTATTTGGCCTTTTTGGTTGTGGCATCATCATGCCGCCTCAAGGACAAACAATCTTGACACAGAAAAAAACACCCACAATGGCAATTTTGTGGCTAATATGGGCTGGATCTTTAGTTTCATTAATTGTCTATTTATGGATTTGTCATTATTTTCACGAGCAGCTTCGCATTCCTGTCGAAGCTCCTGTAATCGCTATAAGAACTGGATTCTATTGCCTTGTTATCATTCTTTTTCCGGTTATCCGTGGCTTGAAAAACAGAATGATCAAGCCGTATTCGAAAACCCGGCGACCAGGTAACCCCAAAATATCCGGATTCCATCGTTATCTTATGGGTATATGCCTGGCCCTCGCGCTCGCAGAAATTATTGCTCTATTGGGTCTGATTCTTTTAATTATTGGCGATGATATTCCTACTTTTTATATTTTTATTGGCTTATCGGCACTGGCAATGCTTATCCATCGACCTCAGGCAATTGAACTGCAGGCTTTATTGGACGCCGATAAACAACATTGACTATTGAAGCGACTCGCCGCTGCCATTGACAGAGGGTATAAGAAGGCTTTGTCTTTTTAGCTGAGTACAGATATGTTGATTTAAAACTGACAGAAATCCATTCACGCGCCTAAATTGTCAACGGCTTAGATCCAGGCCACGAGAATCGCTAATTAGATATAAATAAGGCTGATTAAAAAACTGTTTCTGCACTATGATGACTTTCGAACTCAATCCAAACCTTCAGTCTTGAAAGCAAGTAAACAGTTCGCTGACGCCGACTTGTGTGTCAAATGTGGGCTTTGTCTACCACACTGCCCGACTTACAACAAAACTCTTAACGAAAATGAATCGCCCAGAGGGCGCTTGTCTTTGATCCAGGGTTGGTCAACCGGTGATTTAGATCCCTCGCAACAATTGACCCAACACCTGGACAACTGTCTGCTATGCCGCGCCTGCGAAAAAATTTGTCCTGCCGAAGTGCCATTTGGCAAATTAATAGATAATTTTCGAAGTCAGACGGAAAAACCAAAACAAGCGCTGGTCATACGTTTCGCGTCACAAGCCTCACGGAGCCTGT
>CAZGQY010000221.1:0-6231 GCA_964528035.1 uncultured Methylococcaceae bacterium
AAAACTTAATATATTACTTTAAATAATCGTCAATACAAGTGTGACGGAGTACTAGCCAAACGTCAGGAAATCAGCGATAGTGCCGGATTATTTAGTATTGGGTATATTCACTAACAAAATAAGGATCCAAACCCATGCGTTCTATTAAAAACATTGCCATTTTAGGAGGAGAGCCAGGATCAAGGACATTGCTGCTTATAATGTCTATTTAGCTAGCGCCTGTATTACCTATAATGCAAGGGAAATATTCGAATTTCCTTTTGGCGATAATTCCAGCGACTTTCCTGCTTATTCTTACAATGTACCAAAAAATAAATTCAATAAAACCTGATTGAACAATGGCCGCCTGATAACCAGCATTAAAGCTGGACAGCCCTTGGAAGGCAACTATCTGAATCACTGAATGTTTACATGGGCTAGTCAGCATATGAGTCGAATATTCAGTGGTGCAGCAACAATCCGGCATTGCAGCCTGTATTTATTGCCTTTTCTTATAAAAGGCCGACATCCAGATGCCTATAATATATAGATATATCATGTGCTTGAAAATCGAATATTTAGGATGTCACTGATGAACACTTCGTCCAACAACGAGCCCTTTACTGCTGAACAAATCGCGTCAGAATTGTGTTGTTTTCTGCACGACAATATCTTTGCAGCGGAAATTGATTTCAATTTGAATAGCGATTTGCTGGCTCTTGGCGTAGATTCTTTTTCATTGATGGAAATGATTCTGTTTATTGAACGCCGCTTTAGTCTGGTCTTGCCAACAGAAGCCTTAACACCCGAGAATATTGCCAGTGTTTATACTTTGAGTCATTACTGTGCGACAGTATTAAATAGAACTGATGCCTGATCAGTGCGCCCCACCCATTCCGAATTCGAAATTTCCAGCTCAAATCATTCTCAATGGTGCCGATAATTTTCTCCTGCAACTGGATAACATCATGCTACGTTCCAGCGGCCAGGGTAATGTCTGTACCTTTGTAGTTGCATTACAGGAACAACTGGAACTTGCCGTTTTAGAATTTAATCTGGCAGATAATCCAGCGTATCGCTGGATAACCCGCCTACGCCTTCGCAAGGGTTTTCCCTTTTCACTAGCCAAATGGGTCGTCGATTCTAATGCAGAACTTCCTGAAATCAAGCAATATCAAATTGAAGCAGATGACAAACTACCCTCTGAACTGCTTGCTAAAGTAATCGCCATAAAAAATGAGTCTCCCTTCAAAATTGATTTAATCCAGGTTGCCGATGCAGGTTCTTATTTGGTTTTTAGCTGGCACCATGCGTTAATGGACGCACATGGCGGTGAATCATTTGTTCATTTATTAACCTCTAAGCACGCATTAAACCAGCAGGAATGGGTAAAACATCTCTCTTTTAACCGGCCTTTAAAAGAACGAGCGCAAATTGCCAGGGAAATGAAGCAATTTCTCTATGACACTTCGCAATTACCGTTACTTTCCCTGTTTAAAACAGGAACGATCAAGCCAACACAAAGCTATCGTATATTGTCCTTTACACAACAACAAAGCGGCCTGATCAGTGATACCGCCAGACAGCACGGTGCCGGTTTTTTGCTCAGTGCTTTATATCTAGCGGCCACTGCTAGTGCGATTGCCGCTATAAAAAAGCAGCGTGGCCCCCTGAATGGAGATGTATTGGTTCCTGTTCCTCTGGATCGTCGCCTTAAAGGTGCGCGTGGTCCGATCATTGGCAATCAGGTAAGCTTTCTCTTTTATCGTATTCCAAAACAGAATTTATCTAACTTGCAGGACTGTACGGTTGGATTAACAGAACAAATGAAAAATTTGATACGCTCTGAAAATCCTGGACATTATCTGATCATGATGGATTTTTTACGTCGAGTCCCCGGAATTATTTATCGTTTAATGCTAAAAGCACCTACCGAAGGATTGATGGCCAGTTTTTCTTTTTCAGACACCGGAGAATTACCCGATTTCGAACAGTTATTTGGGCAAACAATGAATAGTGCTACACATTATCCACCAAACCTTTATCCACCCGGGATGACTTTTATATTCAGCCGTTTTCGTGGTTGTTTGCAAATGACATTTGCTTATACGGAGGACATAATTAGTGTGCAAGAAGTTGATCAGTTGATGCTTCAAATACGTTCTGCGTTACTGGGTAAATCGGGCAACTAAGCCTATGCAGTGCGATATTGCTATTATCGGTGCAGGTTCAGCGGGTATCGCCGCCGCAATTGCAGCGGCTGAATCCGGACTTAAAGTAATTTTGCTTGAAAAATACGGTTTTACCGGAGGGCTGGCAACATCAGCAATGGTTGGGACCATTTGTGGCCTTTATTATCGCAGTACGAGCAAAGCTCGATATGCTGCACAAGGGTTCTCACGTGAATTTGCTGAAGCTGTAATGGCAAAAAGCCATACCAGACCTGTGACCTATGCTGAAGGCTTGCATTTTCTACCTTATCAACCCTGTGCTTTCCATAATCAAGCAGTACAACAACTTAAACGTGCGGGAGTGCAACTGCTCTTACATATGTATGTCAGCGATGTGAAAGTACATGAAAAACAGCTTGTTGAATTGACAATTATTTCGCCAGAAAAAATTTTTTGTTTGCAGCCATCGGCTGTGGTTGATTGCAGTGGCAGCGCGCAAATATCAATGTTAGCTAATTTGGCGATGATAAAACAACAGCACTATCAATCCGGCGCTCTTGTTTTTCAGGTCAGTGGTTTACCTGAAATGGAGCCACGCTCCCTGGCATTGAACCTGATACGGTGGATAAAACGCGGCATACATAGTGGCGATCTGGATCCGCATTGCGAAAGGCTATCAATCGTTCCTGGTAGCGTAAATCATGGTTTTGGATTGCTGAAATTAAGTATGCCGGAACCTTTCAATGCCCAATTCTCAAATTTGACTGAGTATGAATTGGAAGCACGGACACGAAGTACCAAAATAGTTGAATATCTGCACGGTGCTGAACCGACACTTAAGGACTTAACAATTACCATGATGGCAACACAGATTGGCATTCGCTCCGGACCACGTTCTTTGGGTATTCAAATATTAAAGGAGGACGATTGTCTGAACTGTACTAAACCCGAAGATGGTGTGGCAATAGGCGTCTGGCCAATTGAGTACTGGGGTGTGCAGCATAAACCGGAAATGCGCTATTTTAAAGCGGACGATTTTTATTTGATTCCTGCCGGAACCCTGGTTTCGGAAGCTATTGATAATTTATTTTTTGCAGGAAAGGCAATGTCTGCAACTGAATTTGCTATTGCTTCTTCACGGGTAATCGGCACTTGTTTGAGCACCGGCTATGCAGCGGGGATGCTCGCCTCAGAGCTTGTTCAAAAAGGCAACTGGAAAACAGCTGTCGATAAAATCAGAAATAAACAGGTTTATTCCCAAGGCCTGTAGCAGTGGCTATCTACCAAATGCTGGAATTCGCTGCTCATTCCTGGCCACAACGTACCGCTATAGTTGATGAATATGGCTCGATCAGCTATCTGGAATTGTATCAACAGACAGAGTTGCTAAAAACACATTTGCTAAGATCCGGTTTAAGCCACGGAATGGGGCTGGGTGTCATGGGTCGTAACGGTCGAGCATTTGTTGCTGCGATGTTTGCCGGCCTAGGTTGTGGTGCCGTCGTTTTACCTCTTTCTCATCAACTTAAAAAAGCAGAAATACAACATATTTTGATCGACACCGGCATACATGCTGTGATTGATGACCGCACTGGAATCATGCCAGTAGAGAATACGAATACGCCCATTAAATATTCACAGCAAACTTTGCGCTTTGCCTGGACAACTATTGCACGCGACAAACGGATTACCGATTTATCCGACCCCGCTTTCATTCGTTATACCTCGGGTACCACAGGATCAAGTAAAGGTGTTGTTTTATCTCACAGCCGAATTCAAGAACGGGTGAACGCAACTCAAGCCCTGTTAAATTTTACGCCAGACGACACCGTACTATGGGTATTACCCATGGCTTTTCATTTTCTGGTTACTATTCTGGTTTATATTCGTTATGGCGTGCAGATTATCGTCTGTAAAGATATTCTCGCTCAGACAATGATTAACGATGCAAATAAATATAAAGCAACGATGATATATGGCTCGCCGATGCATTATCGCTTATTGGCGGCAGATTTATCCGAAAAACCCATAGAGACACTTAAAGTGGCTATTTCAACATCTTCAGGAATTCCCCATAATATTGCTGAAGCTTTTAGGCAACGGTTTAAAATTCCAGTCGTTCAGGCTTATGGGATTATTGAGATCGGTTTGCCTTTACTGGATCGTCTATCTGCAGATTCGGATTCACGAAGCGTTGGTTTTCCAGCCCCTGGTTTTAGCGTTTCGATTCTTACTGAAGAAGGTGAACCTGCAATTGTTGGTGAAACTGGAAAACTTGCCATTCGAGGTCCAGGAATGTTCAACGCATATCTAAAGCCCTGGAGAACAGCAGAGCAGGTCATGAAAAATGGATGGTTTATGACCGGTGATCTTGCCTACCGCAATGAGATTGGCAGAATCTATATTTGCGGGCGCGAAAAAACCATGATTAATGTTTCTGGAAACAAGGTTTTTCCCGAAGAAGTAGAAACAATTCTCAATAACCACGATGATATTATCGATTCTCGAGTTTTTGCTCAAAAACACGTATTAATGGGAGAAATAGTAAGTGCTGAAGTGCTAATAAAAGACAATGTAACCCTGGATGTAGAAAAAATAATCAAGTTTTGCCGTGATCGATTGTCCACTTATAAAGTTCCTCAATCCATACAGCCAGTCAAACACATTTTGCATACTCGAAGTGGTAAAATCAAAAGGTAAGTGATCGCTGGTGGGAGAATAGGATAGCGATGAAAGTTTGGCTAAATTTCGGTTTCTATTGAGAATCATTCCTCTTCGTTTTGAATTTTTCAAAACAAGATCAAAGCTTTTGTCTTTGATCTGTCAATCGGGCCAAGACCCAAAGGTATAGGTCTGCTGGATTGATAGACAGGCTAACGAACATCAACCTGTTGGATGCGCAAGCTCCAGGATCACCCTGCGGCAAATTATTTATGTCACTATCTGTTGCGCAACTGTTTTGTTGCTATATGAACTCATTGTGCAGGATAATCCCACAGATATAAAAACCCAATTCCATCGCAGATCTTTTTGTGACGGTGTGCCTTTTCATATACCGCGAATCCGTTCAGATTCCAACACCAAGTCATCATAACGAGAAAACTGAAAATATGATGACACATTAACATTAATTAATAATTTCGCGTTTATATTTCCTTTTTTCTCAATATTTTTTCGTATATTTTTGCTACTTGAGAGCCGGCCATTTGCATGGCATGGTTTCTATGGATTTGTCTGTCATTAAAATCGTCGTGCAAATAATACAAATTCTTAATGTTCATGTAGTACGAGCGGCCCATCGTATACATTTCTCGACTTTCCTGTAAAAATTTCAAAGATTCGTACTTTAAATCAAAATCGATGTTGGCCGAGTAATTGATATCTGACTCTTCGTCGGACATTCGTCTGAGAATTAACATAGCATAGGTTAAACCCATACCATTCGGTGTGAAATGGAACGGCGAGTTATAATTAATATACAAATCATGCATTTCCTGTAGCCAGGCATTTGTATTAACGTGTAAGGGAGCATTTGTTAAATGTATCGAGCTATCAATAAGGATTTTCAATACGTTGAGCTGATTCAATACGGGATATCGAAATTGTCGTAGTGACTCTATCAGCACTTTCTGGATATTGTGTACTTGTTCACTAGTACTACATTCTAGAAACGCAGTCTGACTACGGGTAGATTGCCCCGTCCATTTAAAAATCACCGACTCCAATTTTTTATTCGCTTCATAAAATCCTTGAGATGGACAACTATTTCTCACATCTTTATTTATATCATTTTCGACTAATATCCTGCTCAAGGCCAATGAACAGGCAATAGTCAGTGCACCCGGTGGAATCACCTCTCCTAACAAGGATGGATTATTCGGAGACGACGGTTTCCTGCTTCTCGCAAATAGCTCATCCACTCGACCCAAAGCCCACACTCCGACAGTAAACACACGGACGACAAACGTTAATCCACTCTTTCCTAACACAGATTCGGGTATAATATCAATGTCCGCACATTTTCCACCACGGCGAAACGGTTCTAAACTTCTTGACACGAGGATTTCATTCGTGGTGGTTG
>CAZGQY010000222.1:0-6204 GCA_964528035.1 uncultured Methylococcaceae bacterium
CACTTCCTCCACAGATCCCCCATAGAGGGCTGTTTCGATTAGGGGGCAAGTAGTTCCGATTAAAACTGATTTTATTTGGTCTGTCCTCAATGCCATGACTATTGCCGAACATATCGAGCAGAAACGGTCGGAAATAGTAGTCGTAGGTTTTCCCCAGAAACCTGGCAGCAATCCCTCTTATATTGGACGGCTTCAGAATGTACTAATGCGTACATCATTTATTGAACCAGTTCCTAACTGCGTCAATCTGGTCTTCGGACATGAGTGCAGGTGCATGACCAATCCCGGAAAATTCTAGAGTTGTTGATTTAGGTCCACGACTACTCATTTCGGCAGCGGTGTCAGCAGATAGTAAATCAGAATCCTTTCCCCTAAAGGTTAATACCGGACATTTAATATTATCCCAAAGATCCCACAAGTTCATAGTGGTGAGACGCTCGTTTTTATATCGTTCAGCGATACCTGGATCGTAGTGCATAGAATAGCCTGAATCTGATCCGGGTTTGGCACTGTGACTGGCCAGATGGCTCCACTGCGAATCGGTCAATGGCCCAAAAGGAGCATGAACATTTCTTAAATATTGCTCGAATTGTTGTAAGTCGGGAAACTGTGGATCGGTTCCAACATACCGGGCAATTCGATCAAGTGAAACTTTGGAGACCGATGGACCGATGTCATTAATCAGCATTCTTCGAATCGGATTATTGGGTTGGGCTGCGATCAGCATGCCGATGATGCCGCCCATAGATGTGCCCAGCCAGTCGATAGATTCTGCTTGTAACTGAGCGAACAAAATGGCCATGTCAGTAAGATATACCGCCAGGTTGTAGTCCTCTGTGTTTGCTAACCATTCACTGCGGCCGCGGCCAGGTATGTCGGGACAAATGACTCGGTAGTCTTTCTCTAGGGCTGCAGCCAGGAAATCAAAGTCCCGACAGTTTCTTGTCAGTCCATGTACACAGACTAATACCCTGGGGTTCTTTTGATCACCCCATTCGGTATAGTGCACCTGGTGAAAGCCACTGGGGCCTAATCCAAGAAAGTAACGGCTGTGCATTACACTTTGATTCGATTCGGTCAAGGTGAGAGTCCTCCTAATTTGTATAGCTGGCTAAGATCTGTGAAGTTGATGATTCTGTAAGATGACAGTAATTAGTGGTTATAATGTTTGACCGGCAAAGATTTGTCTACTCGGAACAGAGATATCGAGGCAAACTAATAGTCCATTTATTCTGCATTGTATGGCTTGAGTCTGGTTTATTTCTTTGGCTTAGAAAGCTTTGATCAATTTTATTTGGAGTGATATCTGTGGATAACCCAAACGGTTCTAAACGATACTGCATTATCGGTGCAGGTGCCGCAGGTCTGGCAGTCGCAAAGAACTTTCAGCAACGAGGAATACCCTTCGATGTTTTTGATCGTCACGAAGACGTTGGCGGGCTTTGGGGGTTTAAGCGGCCTTATAGTGCTGTCTATGAGTCGGCTCGGTTAATTTCTTCAAAACCGATGACACAGTTTCAGGATTTTCCCATGCCTGCTGATTTACCCGATTATCCCGGTCAGCGAGCTGTATTGGATTATTTTAAATCTTATGCTGAACATTTTGATCTGCGACGTCATATCCGCTTTAATACAGAAATAACCCAAACAACTCGAAATGGTGAAGATTGGGAGGTAGAGTTGGCCGATGGGTCTAAGCGGCAATACGGTGGGTTGGTGGTGGCCAGTGGAATTACCTGGGACCCGAATTATCCTGATATTCCCGGAGAGTTTTCCGGCAAGACTTTGCACTCGGTTGAGTATAAAACTGCGCAGCAGTTATCCGGCAAAAAAGTTTTGGTTATCGGTGGGGGGAACTCAGGGTGCGATATCGCTGCAGAAGTGGGGCGGCAAGCCAAATCAACTTTCTTGAGTGTTCGTCGCGGCTATCATTTTATTCCTCGTTATGTGTTTGGAATACCGACTGATCAGTTTGGAGAGTTTTCGATCAAAATGGGTACGCCGCTATGGGCACGTCAATGGTTGAATCAAATGATAGTTAAATTAGTGCTGGGCAATCCTGTAAAACTGGGATTTCCAAAGCCCGAGCACCGAATTTTGGAATCGCATCCTATCGTTAACGCTGAAGTATTGGAGGATATTCGTCAGGGGCGTGTTGTCGCTAAAAGCGATGTAAGTGGCTTTGATGGATGCAAGGTACTCTTTAACGATCATTCGCAGGAAGAAATCGATGTTGTTATCTTTGCAACCGGATACAAGCTTTCATTTCCGTATTTGCACAGTTCACATTTAAATGGCCCCGAGGGAGCGCCAAACTTTTACCTGCATATATTCCATCCTGAATACAATAATCTGTTTATAACGGGCATGATTCAGCCGGACAGTGGAGTATGGCGATTGATGGATGACCAGGCCGCTTTAATCTCTGCCTATATTGGTGCGCAGCGTGACAATCACGAAGTGGCGGATCGTTTTAATATTCTTAAATCAGGTTCGCAGCCGAATTTGAGTGGAGGCATTCGCTATGTTAATTCTGTAAGACACCATACCGAAGTGGAACATTCGAGCTATCGGCGAATATTGGCGGAGCATCTTGTGAAATTAAGACCATCTTAGGTGCTGTATATTGAATCTTCAGGCTTCCAGTCTAATAACAGAAATGCTATCGTAGGTTCCCACGGAAGGCACTCAATTCGCAAATGGTTTTCCGCACGGATCAGATGATGGCTTAGTCACCGGTATGGTAAATTGGTCATAAAAATTCAATTCATGTAAGGGGATCAACATGAAAATTAGGACATTATTTCTATTGTTATTGGTCGCAGCCTATGGAATTACGTCGGCTCAGGTCTTCGCCAAGCAGGCAAAACCGAATATTCTTGTTATTTGGGGCGATGATATCGGTCAATCCAACATCAGTGCTTATACACGAGGATTGATGGGTTATAAAACACCGAATATAGACCGTATCGCCAGCGAAGGAATGATGTTTACTGACTACTATGGCGAACAAAGTTGTACTGCGGGACGATCCTCTTTCATCATGGGGCAGAGTGTATTCCGTACCGGATTGAGTAAAGTCGGCTTGCCGGGTGCCAAAGAGGGCATGAACGAAAAGGATCCGACCATTGCCGGCTTACTTAAGAATGAGGGCTATGCGACCGGCCAATTTGGTAAAAACCATTTGGGTGACCGCGATGAAATGCTGCCGACTAACCATGGCTTCGATGAATTTTTCGGTAATCTGTATCACCTCAATGCAGAAGAGGAACCCGAAAATGAGGATTATCCGAAAGACCCCGCATTCAGGAAGAAATTTGGCCCTCGAGGCGTGATTAAATCCTTTGCTGGCGGAAAAATCAAAGACACTGGTCCTCTGACAAAAAAACGTATGGAAACGGTGGACGACGAAACTTCCGCTGCAGCGCTGGATTTTATAGAGCGCCAACACAAAGCAGATAAGCCCTGGTTTGTCTGGTGGAGCGGAACTCGTATGCATTTTCGTACCCATGTTAAAAAAGAGTTGCGTGGTATTTCCGGGCAGGATGAATACAGCGACGGTATGGTAGAGCATGATCGCCATATTGGTTTGTTCCTGAAAAAACTGGACGAATTGGGAATTGCCGATAATACCATTGTGTTTTATTCCACTGACAATGGCCCGCATATGAATACCTGGCCAGATGCAGCGATGACACCTTTCCGTGGAGAAAAAAACACCAACTGGGAGGGTGGTTGGCGGGTACCCGCCATGGTACGCTGGCCGGGTAAAATCAAAGCAGATTCTGTATCTAACGATATCGTTCATCATATGGACTGGCTACCGACTTTCCTGGCTGCTGCTGGCAATACAGAAGTTAAGGAAAAGCTGCTGAAGGGTTATCAGGCCATTGGCAGAAATTACAAAGTGCATTTGGATGGCTACAATATTTTGCCACTGCTCACCGGCAAAACAGAAGAGGATCCGCGTAAGGAAATCTTCTATTTTTCAGATGATGGCGATTTGACTGCTCTGCGCTATAACGATTGGAAAGTGATTTTTATGGAGCAGAGAGTTGAAGCAACACTACAGGCATGGGCGGAGCCGTTTGTGCCTTTGCGTGTACCTTTGATATTTAATTTGCGCCGTGATCCCTACGAGCGTTCTCAGAAGACATCCAATACCTATTATGACTGGCTAATCGATCGTATTTATCTTCTAGTCCCGGCGCAGGCCTATGTGGGGAAATTTCTGGCAACCTTTAAGGATTATCCGCCTCGCCAAAAAGCAGCCAGTTTTAGTTTGGATAAGGTTATGGAAAGTTTAAGCAGTCAGGGCGGGGCACAGTAAATCAACCGAATGTTCTGTTTGAAATTGAACTGAATTAAGAGCCAGGCGCCAAAGATTTTGGTGTCTGGCTTTTTTGTTTTGTATTTACTCATAGTGTTTTGTGGTTAGGGTACAAACCATTGATTATTCGGGGCGCGAAAATACGTTCCTCTAAGCTCTGCTGCAACATCCGTGTTGTAGAAACTCGAACAACCAGCAGTTTGTACCCACAGTAAAAATCACGCTAAGTGATCACTTTTTTAACAAGGAAATGCCTGTGAACTATAGATCTTTGTTTGTATTACTGCTGAGCATAGTCTTACTGTCCAGTTGTTTTGTTAGTAATACCAGAACTGATGCAGACCCGTTACCTTCCTGGAATGAAGGCTCCACCAAGCAGAACATTCTCTCATTTGTGACTGCTGTGACGGATAAATCCAGCTCTGATTATGTGCCACCGGCTGAACGTATTGCTACTTTCGATAATGATGGCACCCTTTGGTCAGAACGTCCTGTCTATTTTCAATTATTGTTTGCCATTGATCGGGTGAAGGCGCTGGCCACTCAACATCCGGAATGGAATTCAACACAGCCTTTCAAAGCCGTGCTGGAGAATGATATGGAAGCGTTGGCTGCCAGCGGTGAAAAAGGTTTACTGCAGTTGATTATGGCGACTCACGCGGGCAGTACCACTGACGAATTTTCTCAAATCGTCAGGGATTGGTTGGCTACAGCAAGACACCCAAAGTTTAATCGTCCCTATAACGAACTGGTTTTTCAACCGATGCTGGAGTTGTTGATTTATCTGCGTGCGAATGGATTCAAGACCTATATTGTTTCCGGTGGCGGTATCGAGTTCATGCGTCCATGGGTGGAGAAGGTTTATGGCATTCCACCAGAACAGGTTGTAGGCAGCAGTATCAAAACAAAATTGGTAACGCGCAATGGAAAACCGGTTTTGCTAAGGTTGCCTGAAATTAATTTTATCAATGATAAAGCAGGCAAACCGGTGGCGATTAATCACCATATAGGGCATCGTCCGATAGCAGCATTCGGTAATTCCGATGGTGATTTAGAAATGTTGCAATGGGCTGAGGCGGGTGAAGGTAAACGACTTATGGTGTTGGTTCATCATACTGACGAGCAACGAGAATATGCTTACGATAGAGATTCTCACATCGGTAAACTGGACAAGGTGCTTGATTCGGCGCTACAGGGTGGCTGGACGGTGGTGGATATGAAGAAAGACTGGAACGTTATTTATCCTGGTGATTAGGTTCTGTCCCCTATGATTAATAGTAGTGTCTCTGCTTGAGGTAGGTTTCAACTGGAGAAGCAGGCTCTGCGGTATTGAATAAAAGACGCTGGATAGTTTCTGCAACAGGCAGGTAAAACACTATGAATATAATCAAGTACAGGGGCTACTAATATCCGACCCAATACCCTTTTACTGACCCTAAATTTTGTCGGTTACCCGATTAATTCTCAATTCTCGGGAGCAGGCAAGGAAGAACTAGTCGAGAGCAAGGGTATCCTATGAAACTCTAAATAGCTATATACGCAAACAGGGAGCCACCTTTATTGAGATCGAACGAGGGATATGAAGGAATCAGTATCGAAATTGGTCATCTAAACATAAATGGACCTTCGTAGTCACTTCTTGTGGGTTTATGCAATGAAGGTGGGCTATTTTAAGTGATAAATATAGATAAATATGATTGACCCCTTTTTTCCTATTCGAACACAGGTTGTTTATGATTATAAGTCAGTAGCAGAACAAAACTCACCCTACACGCAAAAACAATTTAAAAGCGCAGAATTGTATTTAAAGGGAATTCCCAATAGAATTTAAGAGCAAAAGCAACAAAACACAAAAATGGTCGGTCATACAAAGA
>CAZGQY010000223.1:0-6194 GCA_964528035.1 uncultured Methylococcaceae bacterium
GTGACTTATTAATCAACACCCGGGACCCGGCTTTAGTTGCATGAGTACTCGCTGCGACGCTGCCACCCACTAAAGCTGCCGCAACCTGAGCCGCTGGCCCTATTTCACCAACCGTTCCAGCTGCCAACAGGGCACCGGCAGGAATTCTGATAAAAGTATGAATCGCGTCCCAACCTGTATCGACGCCAGGGATCTTATCAGCAAAAAACTCAACGATATACATAAATCCAGCTGCAAGAATAACCATTGGATCAGCAAGCAACTGCAGTTCAGAGGGCAGAGTAATGTTGCCCGTGTTGGCCAGAAACCCGAGAGTCAGCAAGGTTGCGTACAAATTTATACCACTCGCCCACGCGACACCCATCGTGAGTGCAATCGTGCCTGTAATACCGTCCAAATATTCCATACTCCACCTGAAAAATTATTTCGATTTTCTCAGAGTACCACAAACATCTGAATATTAACTAAATCTATTCGACCCTAACGCGGCATCGGCTAACCACAGTACGACACCCAACAAGTTTAGGAATGCTCTCAAATGGTGTAGAATCTACGCTTTTTATGGAGAAATCTACTTGGTGGCAACATTTAAAGGCACAACAATTGTCTCTGTACGCCGAAACGACAAAGTAATCATCGGCGGGGACGGTCAGGTATCCATGGGCAATACCATTATGAAAGGCAATGCCCGAAAAGTCAGGCGGTTATATCACGAACGTGTCATTGCCGGCTTCGCTGGCGCAACGGCTGATGCATTTACATTATTCGAACACTTTGAAGGAAAATTGGAACAGCATCGCGGTAATCTTGTACGCGCCGCAGTAGAATTGGCGAAAGATTGGCGAACTGATCGCGCACTCCGCCGGCTGGAAGCTTTACTGGCTATTGCAGATGAAAAATCTTCACTGATAATCTCTGGTACAGGTGATGTTATAGAACCTGTAAACGACCTGATTGCAATTGGCTCTGGGGGTCCCTTTGCCCAATCCGCAGCAACTGCATTGTTGGAAAATACAGAACTTACCGCTCGGGAAATTGTCGAGAAATCATTAAATATCGCTGCGGACATTTGTATTTATACCAACCACAATCTCACTATCGAAGAACTGGATTCAAATAAAAAGTAACGATGACTGAAATGACCCCAAAGGAAATTGTCCACGAATTGGACAAACACATTATTGGCCAGGCAGATGCTAAGCGCTCTGTTGCTATTGCACTGCGAAATCGGTGGCGACGCACAATGGTTGATGAATCTCTGCGTGAAGAAATCACTCCAAAAAATATACTCATGATTGGCCCCACCGGAGTAGGAAAAACAGAAATCGCTCGTCGCCTGGCTCGCCTTGCAAATGCCCCCTTCATAAAAATAGAAGCCACTAAATTCACAGAAGTGGGATACGTCGGCCGCGATGTCGAATCAATTATCCGAGACCTTGTCGACTCAGCCGTAAAAATGGC
This sequence comes from uncultured Methylococcaceae bacterium, assembly GCA_964528035.1. Taxonomy (GTDB): domain Bacteria; phylum Pseudomonadota; class Gammaproteobacteria; order Methylococcales; family UBA1147; genus CAZGQY01. The sequence goes on from CAZGQY010000223.1 coordinate 1,462, forward strand.
ACGCGAAACTGAAATGGAAAAGGTGCAGAGGCGCGCTGAAGATGCTGCGGAAGACACCATTTTGGATATATTACTGCCCAAAGCTGAAGGATCCAGTGATTGGACCGAGTCTGAATCATCCACCCGGCAAAAATTTCGAAAAAAATTGCGCGAAGGTGACCTGGATGAAAATGAAATTGAGATCGAGGTCAGCAGTTCACCTGTTGGAGTCGAAATTATGGCCCCGCCTGGAATGGAGGAAATGACAAACCAATTGCAAAGTATGTTTCAAAATATCTCCACCGGACGAACACGCACCCGAAAATTGCGAATTAAAGACGCGATTTCCGTATTGACCGATGAAGAGGCTGCGCGCATGATCAATGAAGATGATGTGAAGATACGCGCGGTTGAGGCGGTCGAACAAAATGGGATTGTATTTCTGGACGAACTCGACAAAGTCTGCAAACGTTCCGACTATGGCGGCCCTGATGTATCCAGAGAGGGTGTGCAAAGAGACCTGTTACCTCTGGTGGAAGGATGCACGATCAGCACCAAGTATGGAATGATCAAAACAGACCATGTACTCTTCATTGCATCCGGTGCGTTTCATTTATCCAAGCCATCTGATTTGATTCCTGAGCTACAAGGCCGATTTCCGATACGAGTGGAACTCGAAGCACTGTCCGTCGACGATTTCATACGCATTCTCACCGAACCTGATGCGTCTCTTACGGAACAATATCAGGCTTTACTTGCCACCGAAGGCGTAACCGTTCAATTCAGTGATGACGGTATTTCAATGATTGCAAAAATAGCCTGGCAAGTTAACGAAACAACTGAAAACATAGGGGCTCGACGACTTCATACTGTTCTTGAACGTCTTCTTGATTCATTATCCTTCGAGGCATCGGAAAAGAATGGTACAACAGTATCCATTGACCAGGAATACGTGGAGAAACATTTATCGGATCTTGCCTCAGATGAAGATTTAAGCCGCTACATTCTTTAGTGTGGCACTATATTACTACAAGCCGCGCAGAAGGACTAAACCCTTGGAGACTGGCCATTCCCGGCCGACCTCCCCGCTGGTTACATATACAATAATATTCAGTCCACCGTAGGCATGATGGCTTTTTGACAAACGAGGTCGCTACTTAGCACAACGATGACGATGAGTACAGGTTGTTAATAATAAGACTTTTGCAACGTGAACGCGTTGCAATGGTGTGTCCCCTGAAGTCTTTACCCATCCTGATAAATCATGACTTGTGCCCTAAACAACAAATTAACTGAGTAGATACATATCAACAAACAATTGCCGCGACAGATAGAGTATTGTTGCTTTTGGAATCATAATGAATCAAGAAAAAACCACCCATTTTGGCTATACGCAGGTTGCTGCAGATAAAAAAGCAGGCCTGGTTAAAGATGTATTCGATTCTGTTGCCAATAAATACGACATAATGAATGACCTGATGTCTCTCGGCATTCATCGCGTGTGGAAAAGAATGGCTATTTCTTTGAGCAACGTACGCCATGGTGACACCATTCTCGATCTTGCAGGTGGCACCGGAGATCTGACACTGTTATTTGAAAAGCGGGTGGGCTCCAACGGAAAAATTGTGCTGGCAGACATCAATAAATCGATGCTGGAAGTTGGACGCGACCGGCTGATTGATAAGGGGCTTGTCTCGAACATCCACTACTCTCAAGTTAATGCCGAGTGTCTTCCATTTCAGCAAGGGACTTTTGATTGTGTATGCATTGCCTTTGGCCTGCGAAACGTGACCGACAAACAAAAAGCACTTGAATCAATGTATCAGGTTCTAAAACCCGGTGGCCGATTAATCGTACTGGAATTTTCCCATCCCAAGGATGCATTGGTAAAAAAAGTTTATGATACTTACTCGTTTAAACTATTACCGACAATTGGAAAACTTATTGCCAACGATTCAGAAAGCTACCGCTATCTCGCCGAGTCAATCCGAATGCATCCGGATCAGGAAAAACTAAAAGGCATGATGGAAACAGCCGGTTTTGAAGGCTGTGATTTTTTCAATTTATCACAAGGTATTGTGGCAATACACCGGGGTTACAAATATTAGTGGCACACCATCATATTTATTACACCGCATGTTAGTCCGCGTACTGTTTCTTTCCAAACTGGAATCTGCACTGAGCCATTTGATTAATCTGGATCCCAAAGCAAACGAGTATCTAAATGACCTGGCGGGTAAAGTTATCGGCATTCATTTGCAAATTGTAGATTGGACTTTTTTTCTCTGTCCTAATGAATCAGGAATACAGATTCTTGAATCCTACACAGGAACCCCGGACACCCAATTGAGCGGTACACCCCTGGCCTTCGCGGCAATGGGTCTGAGCAACAAACCAATGAATTCTCTTTTTTCCGGTGAAATTAAAATCGAAGGGGATGTCACTACTGGTCGGGGCATTCAATCAATTTTTGAGAAACTGGATATCAATTGGGAACAACAACTTGCCCGATTTAGTGGTGATACACTAAGCCACGAAATCAGTAATCTTCTACGTAGTACAAAAAACTGGGGTGAAGAATCAGTAGATTCTTTGCAATTGAATGTTGCTGAATTTCTAAAGGAAGAATCGCAGGATTTACCGTCCCGATTCGAAACAAACAGACTTCTTTCCGATATTGACACTCTTCGTTCGGACACTGACCGCCTGAATGCCCGCTGCCAGCGTCTGCTAGAATTATTCGAAACACCGCTTGACGATTGATCGCACATTCCAATACTAATAACAAACGGTTGATTAACCCGGAGCCCTCTTTTGATTTCGCCGAAGCTTCTTATACGATTGCTGCAAATAAATTGGATCCTGGTTTTTCATGGGCTCGATAAGTTAGTACTCAGCACACCTCTGTTCCGACCTTTACGGTTTTTTGCTTATCTGTCTCCAAACTTCTGGCTGCGGAAAAAACACGCACCCAGAGCAGTCCGTATCCGACGGGCTCTGGAAGACCTGGGACCTATTTTCGTTAAATTTGGACAGGCCCTGTCAACCCGACCGGATCTGCTTGCCGAAGATATCGCTCATGAACTTGCGAAACTGCAGGACGACGTACCACCGTTCAGCGGAGTTGAAGCAAGGAAAATAATCGAGCACTCTCTTGGCAAACCCATCCATGAAAGTTTCAACAATTTTGACGAAACCCCTCTGGCATCGGCGTCTGTCGCACAAGTCCATACTGCGAAATTGCTCGATGGTCAGGATGTCGTTATCAAAGTAATACGCCCCGATATCGAAAAGACTATTCATAATGATGTCGCCATCATGTATGAAATCGCCAAGCTAGCAGAAAAACATTGGACACTCGGAAAACGTCTGCGTCCAGTCGATGTTGTCGCAGAATTTGAAAAAACCATTCTTGACGAGCTCGATTTGATTCGGGAAGGCGCAAATGCATCGGAACTACGACGCAATTTCGAAAATTCAGATATCTTATACATTCCCAGGATACACTGGGACTGGAGCCGCCAGAAAGTCCTGGTAATGGAAAGAATTTATGGCACCCCTATAGGCAATATAGAACAACTTAGACGCGAAAATATCGATTTTAAAAGTCTAGCTGAACGCGGTGTCGAAATTTTTTTCACACAGGTTCTGCGCGACAACTTCTTTCATGCTGACATGCACCCGGGAAATATTTTTGTTACGCCGAATTCAACCTATATTGCCATCGATTTTGGAATAGTCGGATCGCTGACTACTGCGGATCAGCACTATCTGGCGAATAACCTTCTGGCATTTTTTAACCGAGACTACCGTCGCGTGGCCGAACTACACGTAGAATCCGGATGGGTGCCCAAATCGACGCGTGTCGATGAACTGGAGTCTGGAATACGAGCGGTATGCGAACCGATTTTTGAAAAACCCATCAGTGAAATTTCTTATGGGCAACTGTTGCTACGCCTTTTTCAAGCAGCTCGAAGGTTTAATGCAGAAGTACAACCACAATTGGTCTTGTTTCAGAAAACTTTGTTAAATATCGAAGGACTGGGCCGAGAACTATATCCCAGCCTGGATTTGTGGCAAACCGCAAAACCTTACCTGGAAAACTGGTTTAAACAACAGGTTGGCCCCAAAGCGACACTTAAGAAAGTACGTAAACATCTTCCTGAATTCGCCGATCAATTGCCTGAAATACCCGGACTCGCACATCAGACCCTAAAAAAGGCAGTCGATGGAGAGTTGGAATTACAGTGGAAATCCAAACAACTGGAAGAAATTCAGTTACAACTGCAACGCAACCAACAAAAATCGATCTACGCAATAGTCGGCGGTTCGTTTATGATTTGCGCCGCGATCCTTCTTGGTCTGTCCCATCAGTTACCCGCCTCTTCTCCACAATCCTCCATAGTCTGGGCCGCGGGAGGCTTTGGTGGGATTTTTTTACTCCTCTCCTTAAAACCCTAGAATAGAGTTACACCGCTATCTTCAGAATCGGCCTCTGCGTTTCCGGCTTCCTGCAAAGCATCATCCCAGTTTGGCTCAGCATCCTGTGATGCTTCATTGTCACTCACATCAACATCTTCGCCACTATTCTGTTCGCTTTCTAAAAATGCATCGTCCCAATCCGGTTCTTCATCTTCTGTGGAATCATTACTGGTACTATCGCCTTCCGGATCCACGTTTGTGGGCTCATCGCTTTGTTGATCTGTATCTGTATCTGTATCTGTATCTGTATCTGTATCTGTATCTGTATCTGT
>CAZGQY010000224.1:0-6183 GCA_964528035.1 uncultured Methylococcaceae bacterium
ACTAGTACTCCATCACAGTTGTGTTGGGGGGTAGGTTATGTCGAGAAGTGGTCAGCTGCTAGGCGCACGAGCGCAGGACTAGTCGCACTCATTCAAGCGAGTGCAACAACGCAGATGGCTGCTTATCGGCTGATATACTCGTCAATACAACAATGACGGAGTACTAGTTCGGTTGTCTTGGTTGAAGTCGTTGATATTTCCGGGTGAGCAAATTTTTGTTTGTAAGTACTGCTGTAACATTCCTGTTGCAGAAGCCTGAAAATCTAATTATTAGTCCCTCGTTTTATAACTACAGTGGGTAGTTAGCTGTTTCGACTTGCATTAGATTAATTATAGTTTTCTGTATACTCTTAGGAGATTTTTATTTTTTTATTGAATACGGAATGATTTAACATGAAAAACGAATCATCTATAGGAGTGTTTTTCCTCGGCATATTCCTGGCGATTGGTCTCGCTCTGGGCGGTTACTTTGTCGGCCAGACAATGTATAACGCCAAAGTAGCGCTTAACACCGCTGAAGTTAAAGGACTCGCTGAACGGAGAGTGGAGGCGGATCGGGCGAACTGGAAACTTATTTTCCGAGTTGCCGGAAAAAAACGTGAGCAAATCGCCGAGCTATATCGAATATCCGAACAGCATCAAAAAATCATAATAAATCTGTTAAAAGAAAATGGTATTGAAGAAAGTGAAATTGAAATAGGAATTATAGATTATCATTACAGGGAATATCGAGACGATAACCAGAATCTTGTGGATCAGCAGCATCAGCTTGTTGGTTCCATTAACGTGGAAACCAACAATGTCAGACTTGTATCCAAGGTAAGGGCGAATGTGAATAAGTTAATCGCCCAGGGTATTAACATTAGTAACGAAGCGCCCTCATATCGTTTTACCCGATTGAATGATATTAAGCCTGATATGTTGCGTGAAGCTACAAAAAATGCCCGTATCGCTGCCAATGAATTCGCCGAAAGCGCGGGGGTCAGTGTTGGGGGTATCAGGAGTGCCAGGCAAGGTGGCTTTAATATTCGGGATGCGGGGGAGGAGTATGGGGATACCAAAAAAATAGAAAAAGATGTTCGTGTGGTTACTACAGTTATGTTTTATTTAACGGACTAATATCCTGCGTTACGAGAAACCACCTCTTCGAAGTTTAATTACGGTATTAATCCAGTTGATGTGGTACATACCAATACCGTTCGCTTTGCATCTCAATCAGTCGTGATACCGTTCTTTCGAACTCAAAGGAACCTTTGCCTTCGGTGTAGAGCTGCTCGGGACTGACTTCCGCGGTACAGATCAGTTTCACTTTGTGTTCGTATAATGCATCAATCAAGGTAACAAATCGTTTTGCTTCATTGAGTTTGTCAGCGTTTAATTTTGGAATGTCGTATAAAATCAGAGCACTATAGTCGTAAGCAAGCTCCAGATAGTCTGCGGCACCCAGAGCTTTTTCACACAGGTCAGAAAATCCAGCCATGACGATATCGCCATGGACGCTGGGTAATTCAATATGTCGTCCGTTGACTTTTAGAATACCCGGCAGGGGTTTGGCGAATTGAGTTAATTCAGCAAAGCTATTTTCAGCAAATTCAGATGCTTCCTGGCCCAACGGTGTAAAATACATGGTTGACAAAGCCCGCATATGCAATAGTCGATAGTCCTGGGCGGCGGTCAGTTCCACGATATGTGCATCCTGTTTCAGCAATTCGATAAAAGGAACGAATCTTTGGCGTTGCAATCCATTCTTGTAGAGATCATCAGGATGTCGATTAGATGTAGCGACCATAATCAATCCCGAATTGAACAGTTCGCTGAATAACCGGCCCAGAATCATTGCATCGGCAATATCTGTAACATGAAATTCATCGAAACAAAGCAACGATGCGGATTCACGTATATGTCGGCTCAATGGTTTAATGGGGTCGCCTTCGTTTCCTTCCCGCCATTGGTGCATGAAGGCATGTACTTCAAGCATAAATGCGTGAAAATGTACTCTGCGCTTATCGCTAAGCGAGCAATGGTCGTAAAATAAATCCATCAACATGGATTTCCCCCGGCCAACCTCGCCAAAAATATAAAGCCCTTTGGTTTTCGATGGAGGCGGTGAAAACAGTTTTTTGAAGAACGATGGTTTTTCTACCGTCGTACCAGTTTCAACCCGGTGAAGAAGTTGTTGTAACTGTTTTAGCGCAGGAATCTGTGCCGAATCGAAATTAATATGGTTCTGCTCAACCAATTCGCAGTAAACAGCACCCAATTGACCCAGCTTAGCGAGTTTAACCGGGTCAAAATCTTGATTAGATTGGGGCGAATCGGGCACTCAACAACTCTCTTGAACAAAAGGGATACATTATAAGGCCTGCGAGGCATCCGTGCGAGATAACCCTTCAGTTAAAGTTTTATACGGGGGCTATTTGTAGTCTCAGAATATCGTAGTGTTCATGGTAGAATCTTTCCACCAATAAAGGTTCGTGAGCATCTAAATATTCCATTCTTTACTTATGCTCTATGGCTAATATTGCGACCGATTTTATAAGCAGAGAGATTGACATGTTATTAGGTCGTTCTGTCTTTTACTACTTTCTAACTTTTGAACAACAATTAAGTGAGGATAAATTGTGGATACAAAAAAGATTATTAGCCTTGATGACGTAAAGCGTGTGGTGGCTGCAGCCGAAGCCGAAGCGATAAAAAATAAATGGAATGTGGTTATTGCTGTGGTTGATGATGGGGGCCACCTGATGTATTTACAGCGTGAAAAAGTGCAATTGGGCAGTATCGATGTGGCGATTACCAAAGCTAAAGTCGCATTGATGTTCCGCCGCCCGACGCGGTTTTGGGAGGAAACAGTTGCAGAGGGCCGCCAGGGCTATCTGGCAATGCCGGGTATGTTACCCATCGAGGGTGGTGTTCCACTGATCAGTGACGGGGATATTGTGGGTGCGATTGGAATTAGTGGTGTTAAGTCATCGGAAGATGGTCAGATAGCGCAGGCTGGAGCGGATGCTTTGTAGATATTGAGTACGGTGGTTTCGATGAATGACCCGATATCGTGTCGTTCTACTACTATGGAACTTCGATCTTTGCGCACCTTTGCTCAGTATCCTGGTCTGTGTTGGCTATGGGGTTCTTGTGTTTGGTAGTTGTTAATGAGTCATGGCCTGTTTCCTATCCACTTTTTAAGACACGGCGTGAATACGTCCATGTAGCCTTGGTGACAGCATCCCTGCTGTCAACGGTCTTGAAAACCGGATCGAAAACAGGCTCGGTAATTTTTACCGGTGTTGGGTATTTAATTGGGATTTTATGAGCGTGTGGGGGTTCAAAATATTTGGGTGGATGATTTGAGTTATTCTCCGTCTATCAAGATAATTTTGGATGTTATTAGGGACTTTCCCATGGAGACTAATAGATGTCGGATCAAGTAAAGCTTGTTCGAATCGTAGTGGCCTCGCCTGGCGATGTGCAAACCGAGCGCGATGTTTTGCCCGCGGTCATCTAAGAACTTAACGGTGGGATTGCCGCCGATCGAAATCTTCGTGGCTCTGTGTTACGCCCGTGACAAGGCGGAAGATGGTCGAAATATTGTCAAGCAACGTTTAGGTATAAATTCGAAGCGGATTTGTTGGGTTTCGTGCCCGGTTGTCTTATCAGCTTCTCAGTACAGGCTTAGAGTCGTTTGCTATTACAAGAGTGGTTCAAAGAAAAATCTTAGCCTTTGACGCAAACGATCTGCTGGAGAGTGTGTTCAATACCGACCAGATCTCTTTGGTTTTCCATTACTTGATCAATGTCTTTATAGGCGCCTGGTATTTCATCTAATACACCTTTGTCTTTACGACATTCTATGCCTTTGGTTTGGGCTTCAAGATCTTTGGCCGTGAAATGTCTTTTCGCTTTACCCCGGCTCATGCGGCGCCCAGCTCCATGAGAACATGAACTAAACGATTGTAAATTTCCTTTACCTCGGACGATAAACGATTTCGCGCCCATACTCCCAGGGATTATGCCAAGTTCATCCTGGCCTGCCCGAATGGCACCTTTTCGAGTAATGTATACGTTTTCGCCAAAATGATTTTCAATAGCAACATAATTATGGTGACAATTGATCGCTTCTTTGGTGATGCCAAATTTTGGTAGCTTCTTTTTTAGGGCATTGATTAACAGCCGCATCATTTCGCGACGGTTCTCCATGGCATAATTCTGAGCCCAATTTACTGCTTCGATATAGTCATCAAAGTGTTTTGCACCTTCACTAAAATAGGCAAGGTCTTTGTCTGGCAGGCTATGGATATGTCGTTGCATGTCCTTTTGTGCAAGCCGAATGAAATATTGCCCGATAAAATTACCGATACCTCGGCTACCGGAATGAAGCATTATCCAGACAGCGTTATTTTCATCCAGGCATAATTCGATAAAATGATTGCCACCGCCTAATGTACCCAATTGACGTACCCAGGTCTGATAGGGTTTTTTCTGCATTTTTAACAACTTTGGATGTTTTCTCAATAGGTGATCCAAACCAACAGACAAAGCACGAACTGTTGATGCACGTGCCTTGTCTGTCTTGTGTTGATCGAATCCAACAGGAATGGCTTCTTCAATGATAGACCGGAGCTGGCGTAAATTATCTGGCAGATCTATCGCGTTTATTGACAGGCGCAGGGCGTTCATACCACAACCGATATCAACTCCCACTGCTGCAGGAATAATAGCGCCTTTACAGGGAATGACTGATCCGACTGTTGCTCCCTTGCCATAGTGCACATCGGGCATTGCCGCAATGTGACTATGGATAAAAGGGAGCTGCGAAATGTTAAGCAACTGCTGATAGGCCTCATGCTCAATATCGTCGGTAAATATCTTTACCCGTACTTTACCTTTGGTAATAATAGTTTTTATCGGCATGACTAAATATTTGTTATTCTCGATAGTAATGTTGCCGTTGTGAGCCGTCGTGATGCTTGGACCGTAAGCAACATTTTTTAAAACCGACGACCGGATCCACATACGCATAGATCGTTGCGTCCTAACTTTTCGAATAGCTCTTTATCGCCATGAACAATTCTGTTACCCCGTTTCACGTTGGTTTCTGAGGGGTAGCCTTTGCGACGTTTACTAGTGATTTCGAAAGGAATATTCCTGGCTGATCTTTTTCATGATGCACCTCCTTCAAAAGTCGTGATGATGACTCATCATTTTTATTGGTTGTTATAAAATAAGGGCTATATGCCAGAGTGTAATGATGTTATTTGATAACATATTTTGAACGTGATCAAATGACTTCTGCTGCGATATGTATAGAGATTTGCTAATGTGTATCTCCACTAAATCGGTGCCAAGTATACTCTAAAAATACATAATAACAATAAAAAAAATCAGAATACTTGTATATTGTGCTAAGGGTACAAAGTAGCGGAGGATCTATATGCCTGAAAAGAAAAATCCGAGTGCTGTAAAGATTGGCCAGAGAATCAAACAAGCCAGAAAGATGGCAGGGTTTGGTACCGCGGCTTTATTATTAAAAAAAATTCCTGAGTGGGGGGCCGGACGATTGGGAAATTATGAAGCCGGTATATCCTTGCCTTCCCCGGATGATGTGAAGTTAATTGCGAATGTTACCGGATCTTCTCCATGCTGGATCATGTTTGGGATTGGTCCAATTCGATCAACAGGTCGGGATATTCAGGCGATACGACATCAAAATTTTGTTTACGTATATGAAAACGCAAAAACCCAACCAGGTGAAGCGACAAATTTTTTGCAAGCCATTGGCCTTTCGAGTAAGAAAGCCAGCCAATACCTATCCAATCCTTTTTTGAAAATTCCGGATCGAATTGCACGATGTTGTGAACAATTGGAAAATAAACCGAAAGACTGGATGGACGAACAACATGTGGAATCGGATCCTGTTTGCGCTGCTTTTCCTGAAGATATGCGAAGAATAATGGAAATATATTCAGGCCTTCAGCCTGATAAACGCGGATTTTTTATGAAAATGGCGGAAATATTTGTGACCAGTGAGTGATTGGGGTGTGCATAGCCACGAAATGTATTAAAAAATAAGTGTCTGCCCCGTAGGTAGGGTAGGTATAGTCAAGTTATTGATTGTTCGTAAATAAACTTATCTATCTCGAATAGGGCGCACAAATGGTTGTATACCTGACGGTTTTTCGACAA
>CAZGQY010000225.1:0-6138 GCA_964528035.1 uncultured Methylococcaceae bacterium
CAAACAATAATCCTGCGTCAATCTTTCGCATATTATTAAAACCTCGCTCCTTAGTTTCTGCACTTGGCATATGAACATTTTTTAACCACCGGCTTTGTTCAACAGGACTAAATTGTCAGAATACTAATTTTTATTCGTAACTACTGTTCTCCCTGCTGAACCAGCCCTCTATGGGTGATTTGTGGAGGAAGTGTATGCGGAAGGGAAGGCGCATCCAAGCCTGCATGGATGTATTTACGGCGTCTTCCGGAACAGGTCACCCATAGAGGGGTGAGCAGTTAGCTTTATTCTTTTGTCATTGTTGATATTGTTGAGCTTCAGCGTTCCTAGAAATCATCGCGAACTTTGATGGCCAGCGACTTAAACCAGTCCAGTTTACGGACATTTTTTAGATCCGGGTCGTTTTCCATCTGGCCGGGAGATTGAATTTTGAAATGCTTGTGGGCGGTTTCCAGGTATTGGCGGCACAGATCAATATCATTACTCATGCTAGCGATACATGCGAGATTATAGGATGCAAAGCCTGGCGTTATTTTTTCTGCAGTCAAGCATTTCTCTCTTGCTTGATCAAGTAGTGTATTTGCTTCATCCCGCTCCGTTAGGTTGGCGAGTGCGATCAACGATGCGCCCCAATCATTTAGGGTATGAACCTGATTATTTTTGACCGATTCTGAGGCCGCGAATTTTTCGCAGGCTTGCTTTAGAATTGTGAGTGCTTCTTTAGCGTTTTTTTTACGTGCCTGCTGGTAAAGAGTGAGTCCCCAATGGTGGTAGCAGTCATTGGTATCGTCTTTAATCTGTACTGCCATAGCAAATTTCTCATAAGCCATTTTATAAAGTGGATCCGGGTTTTTTTCACGTTTAGTTTGAGCCTGTCGACGTAATGATAAGGCCCAGAATTTTAAACTATCGAAATCATCCGGCTCATATTGGTGGGCCAGTTGGTAGATTTCGCAGGCGCTGCGATAGGTACGCAATTGCTCTTTACCTGATTGTCTTCGGGCCAGGTTATATAAGCCATGTCCCCAACTTTGATAGGCTTCGGCCATTTCCGGATTTATCGCTACTGCATCTGCAAAACGGCTGAACGCGGCATTATAATAGCCGATCGCTTTTGGAAGCGCTGCTTTTTCTGTCCTTTTTAGCAAGCTGATACCTCGCATGGTTTTCCATTTTGCTCTGAATTTTTTAAATAGATTCACTCGAATACTCCGCAGTATAAAGTACTGGTCACTCTTGGCGCTGTGGTTGGTTGTGGATATTTTTCAGTGTGCCAATGCCGGGGATTATTTTTTACTTTGTCTGTCGACTCAGCGAGTTTTGTGCATAGGTTGAAAAATATTGAATGTTTTGCAGCCTAAAAAATTTCACTGTAAGTCTTTTTACATCTGATTGTTTTAAAGTTTTATTTAACAGGTGATTTGCGGTCTATGCATATGCACGTGACTTGTAATTTATGTTCTATGGTCTCGTTATTCCAGGTTGGGGACTATACGGTTATATTTGAAACGGTTCAATTGTGATTTAGATGCCTGGTCGAAAAATGTGTGTTTGCAAGGTACTTTCTATTCTCTGGCAGTCAACGCTTGCATATCGTTCTCCAGCTTGCCATGATAAGCGGTATCGTTTGGCTTGTGAATGTTGGAAAACCCGTTGAACAAGTTTAGTCCGGATGAAGTCGCCGCAGTTTACCGCGCCATTGCAGAGCGCCGAGACATGCGCCATTTTTTATCTGATCCAATAGATACTGAAACTTTAAAGCGACTGCTTCAAGCAGCACATCTGGCTCCGAGTGTTGGTTTTATGCAACCCTGGCGATTTATTCGCATTACTGATCCGGGTTTAAGGAAAGAGATCTACGAAGTTGTGGATAAAGAACGACTGAATACGGCTGATGCGCTTGCTGAACGGCGGAGTGAATTTATGAAGCTTAAAGTTGAAGGCATTATGCAATGTGGTGAGTTATTGGTCGTCGCGTTAATGGATGGGCGTGAAAAGTATATATTCGGACGTCGAACATTGCCGGAAATGGATCTCGCCTCAGCAGCGTGTGCAATTCAGAACATGTGGCTTGCAGCTCGAGTGGAGGGCATTGGTTTGGGCTGGGTTTCATTATTCGATCCGCTAGAATTGACAGCTTTGTTAGCGCTACCTGAGGGTAGTACGCCGATTGCAGTGCTTTGTTTGGGTCATGTAGAAGAATTTTATGATCAACCCATGTTACAGACAGAAGGCTGGGATAACCGTAGAGATTTGGATTCATTGGTTTCTGAAAATAAATGGAAGCAATAGTCAGGTTTTGTAGAAAACCTCGCTCCTAACAAAGTATTGATTCAGAGAGTTTTGCGGGTTGTGCCCTGAAAAAATAGTTGCTGAGTGTTTACACCAGAAATGTAGTTTTTAAAAATTAATATGTGGGTTCTTCCAATTTTGTCGGGTGTTCTAATTGGCACCAGCTATATACCGTTTCCACCGTGGGCATCATTGTTCTGTTTTGTCCCTTTATGGACTTTTTGGTACAGGCAGACGAATTTAAAGCAAGTTATCCTGGGCGGCTGTATAACCTCTTTTGTTTTTACTCTGATTGGTTTTAACTGGGTGACCTATTTGTTGCATGAATTTGCACATTTGCCCTGGATATTAGCGGCAGTGGGGATGTTGTTTTTTGCAATGTTGGCGCATTTATTTGTGCCAGTTGCTGGGGCATTGTGGTTTTTCGCGCAGAAAAAGTTTGCTATGTCCGAGCGATTGTCGATTAGTTTAATGGCGATGATTACGGTTCTGTGCGAAGCCTATTCAGTAACTCTGTTTGACTGGAACTTTGGCTATTCATGGTACGGCTCTGGCGTACCTGTTTATCAGTTAGCCGAATATATTGGTTTTAGCGGGCTCAGTGCGGCTACTGTGTTGGCGAGCTTGTCATCGTATTTTATCTGGAAGCATCGTCGGCAACCTAAAGGAAAAATTCTAGCACTGGCTGTAGTTCTAATCTTTGTGGTTTTAAATGTTGTCGGTGTAGGAATCGAGACTCAACTGCTTCAGCCCGACGCCACGTTTAAAGTATTAATGGTGCAGGGAAATATTGGCAATGAAGAAAAGAGTGCAGCGGAACTGGGTCTTGGGTTTCGCGATAAAATTTTATTAGACCAATTATTATTAACGCAGCGGGGATTGAATTCCAGTAGTGCAATCGATGTTGATTTTGCTTTGTGGCCGGAGGCGGCATTTCCGTCGTTGCTGGGTGAAGCTTCTTATGCTGACGGTTTGCCTGTAGCGCTCAAGCAATTTCTGGCCAGTCGTCGTTTGGCTTTAATTACGGGAGGTTATGGCGTGGATCAGCCTTCCAATCGAATTACCAATTCTCTGTTTTTATTAGATCGCAGTGGAAATGTGGTTGATCCCCATTACAGTAAGACTCATCTGCTGGCCTTTGGTGAGTATATTCCGGGAGAAGACTGGTTTCCACAAATTCGTCAATGGCTGCCACCCATAGGTGAGTATGCGCGAGGTCCGGGGCCGACTGTATTATTAGCCTGGAATGGCTTTAAAATCGGGCCACAAATTTGCTACGAAAGTTTATTTCCCGAATTCTCTCGAGGATTGGCTAATCTGGGGGCACAGTTTATTGTTAACGTGACCAATGATTCGTGGTATGGAACCTGGCAGGAACCTTATCAGCATATGATAATGACTTTGGCCAGAGCAGTAGAATTTCGCCGGCCTGTGTTGCGGGCAACCAATACGGGTATATCTACAGTTGCGCTCGCATCCGGAAAAATACTCGAACAATCGCCAATGCATCAGGAATGGTTTGGGATTTATACAGTGCCGTATAATAAAGTCCCATTGCCAACATTTTATCAACAATGGCACTTCCTGGTGCCGAGTGTTTTATGGGTTAGCTTGCTGGTTTTATTAATATTGGCGAGTGGTGCGAAGAGAAATGATGCGTGAAAATTTCAGGGGATCTTTGAATTTCATCTATGCAAATCAAAGATTCGTTATTTGCCTCTAGATAGGATATGGGATCTTGCAGTTTCGCAAAATCTCTTGGATCCTCAAGATCCAGGTAAATTGAAGAATCTTTATCTTTCAGCAGATTTTTTGCTAGAGTTGATTTCCCAACTTGTCTTGCTCCTAAAAGGATAACACAAGGGAATGATTGTAAATATTTTTCAATCGCTGGTTCTTTGTTTCGATGGACATAGCTTTGCATATTAAAAGTCTAATATTAAATATGCAAAGCTGTCAATTTTGAGAGTACATTGGGTTAAATTGCATAAAGGTAGCAAATGTTGTGTAGAATCAAGCCCGAAACAATTACTGAAGATGGAGAAATCCACTTAACTGGGTGGTACTGATTTATTAGACCCTTCTAATACCACCCCCAGTTTTTTGGGGTCTTTAAATCAACGATATTCCTTACGATCAGTTGTTAATGTAAAGTGCTACATGCTACAGATTATAGAGAACCTTTATGGGATTAGATCCTACATTGAAATTCGTAAATAAGCCAGACTCTGATTGGTTATAGTCAGTAGGTATTAGAGTGCGTTGTGGTCTCCATAGCAATTTATTACACCTGGCGTCTTATCGTGTTTACCCTCAACGAGATGCAACACGTTTCCATATACTCATTTCTGCAACGCCATATTGAAATTTACGTTGTGTTTCTCGAATGACGAACGGAATATCTTGTGTGGTGACCAATTCGAATTGTGGCGTCAAAGCTTTTTTTAATCCGTCCAGGGTTGTGAAGTTTTCTCCGTTTACTTTGGTTCCACCGAGCCATTTTGATTTTTCGGTGTGTTCCTCCAGCCAGGTGTAGGGGGAGCTGATGATCAGATAACCTCGTTCTGTCAGTCGTTCAGGGATGGTTCGCAAAAACATGCGAGGGTCGTAGAGCCGGTCAATCAGGTTGGCGCAAAAAATAACATCGTAGTTAGAGTACAGGGATTTTAAGTTGCAGGCGTCGCCCTGGGCGAAATTTACCTTGTGTGTGATATGTTCGTAACCAAAGGTTTCAAGGTTGGCTTCTTCATAAGTGACGAGGTCTCCTTCAGTCGGGATGGTATAGCGAACCTTGCCATTTTCCAGCATTCGAAAACCATGTTGGATGAAGCGTGCTGAAAAATCGATACCGTCTACATGATCAAAATAGCGAGCCAGCTCGAATGTTGCGCGACCTACGGAACAGCCAAGGTCCAATGCTCTGTGTCTGGGTATTTCGGGTAAATATTGCAGTGCAATTTTCGTTAGGGCCAAAGCGTAGTTTTCGACATCAAAATAGTTGGCTCCATAGTGAAAATGTAGATAGCGGGAAACCAGTTCGTCAGTTTCGTAGAAATTTATCGTGTCTTCAGGCAGATCATTAGTTTCGGTTTCCACATAGCGAAATCCTGCGTGTTGGAAGAAATGTCGTCTGAATGCGTAACGGCTGTGTTTGGTTGTTTCATTGCCGGTGGATATCCAGGATCCACCCTTGAAGAGGTTATGTTTGCCGTCGAAGGTTGGAGTGGAAAAATCGTCATATAATTCATGAACTTTAAATCCAGGGTAACCGTCGATTGCCGTTTCTGTCCATTGCCAGACATTGCCGACGATATCGTAGATTCCATTTACAGCGAAGTGATCCACCGGGCAGGACGATGCGTAGTATTCGAGATTGGTATTGCCCGGTGCTTGATCCCAGTGGGGTTGATCAATATCGATCATTTCTCTTAATGCACTCCATTCGGCCTCGGTTGGTAGTCGAAATGAACCACCGGATTGCCTGGATTTCCAATTACAAAATGCTTTGGCTTCCAAATAATTGACTTCTACCGGCCAGTTTAAGGGTAATTTTATTTGTTCCAGTAAGTTGCGTTGATAATATTCATTCTTTTCCTGATACCAGAATCGCGGCATTTTCGCTTTTGTATATCGCAGCCAGGCAATGCCTTCATCAGTCCAGTAGCTTTCGGTCAGGTACCCACTATCATTGACAAATTCGAGGAACTCCTGATTAGAGACCAGGTGCTTTGATGTTTTAAAGGTGTTGATATCAACGGTTTTCTGACCGTATTCATTGTCCCATCCGTAAGTGTCAGATTCGAGGGATTTTCCCAAAGTCAGTGAGGTTGCAGATATTGTAACCAT
>CAZGQY010000226.1:0-6086 GCA_964528035.1 uncultured Methylococcaceae bacterium
CAGGAAACAGAACCAAACGTGAATCGGGTGGATTATCATCAATATATTTTCCAGTCAAGGTACCAAACCCCAATGGAGAATAGGCCAGCAAACCGACTTTTTCCCGATCAGCAATTTCAGCCAGTCCAACCTCGAAAGTCCGATTCAACAAATTATACGGATTCTGAATCGATACTATACGCGGGTAATCATAATCCCGACTGACTCGCAAATACTCCATAAGGCCCCATGGAGTCTCATTGGAAATACCGATGTATCGCACTTTTCCACTACGAACAATATCGGCCAAAACCTGCAAAGTCGCTTCGATAGAGACCGATTCTTCATTCTCTACCGGAGTATAACCCAAATGACCAAAGAAATTGGTGCTACGATCCGGCCAATGAATTTGATAAAGATCAATATAATCTGTTTTGAGCCGACGCAAACTGCCTTCTAATGCCGAGATAATGTTGTCTCGATCCGGTGATGAATGACCGCCTCGAACATACGGCAGCCAATCGCCTTTACCAATTACCTTGCTGGCTACAATAAGTTCCTGACGCTTACCTGTCTTTTGTAACCAATTGCCAATCACCGATTCGGTTCGTCCAAAAGTTTCAGCGTTGGGTGGTACCGGGTACATTTCCGCAGTATCAATAAAATTGACACCGCAGCCAACTGCTCGATCCAGTTGAGCGAAGCCTTCCGCTTCACTGTTCTGCTCACCGAAAGTCATGGTACCGAGACAGATTGAACTGACATTAAGGTCGGTTCGACCCAGTTGTTTATAATGCATTATGACCTTTTTAAACTAAATTCGCTTATTCCAGCATGCCTAAATTATCTTGGATATTAGCTGAACGCCAGTTCTCCGACAACAGCGTAGCACAACCCTACAATGTCTTTAAATATTCCAGTAATGCCCGTTTATCATCGAAAGCCAGATCAGTTCCATACAAGTGACCTCTGTTACTGTTGCCAGGCTCGGAAACATCATGCCTTGATCCGACCTTTTCCGCTGCCTCACCCTGACTCACGAAGCCCACATTTACCGCATCGTAAAGGTCGTAGCCTCGATAGAAAACACTGCTGCGTTCCTGCGGTTTTTTTAATAGCTCCCATAAATTTGGCACCGATGCATTGTGTAAATAAGGGGCTCTTAACCAAATTCCATCAAGTAACACTGAAACATAACCACCTGTCTTGCGAAAACCTTTGAAACCCCACTCATAATCTGCCTGGTACGCGTTATAACGTTTTGCTGATTCCGCTGTCCACATATCCAGACGGTGTCGATCTGTTCCCACCTCCTGTAATGGAATCACAGTACCGGTTAATTTACCTTCGGCGGCGTGACAATTGGCGCAGTAAGCGTCAAAAACAGTATTCCCTGCGGCAACCATGTCCTGATCCAAATTATAAGCCGGATCAACGTTGCCTTGCACATAAGGCGACTTTGGAGCAGGCAGACGCAACAACCAGTCCTCAATTTTCTCCAGCGTTTGTTTAGTACCATCATTATAAGATTGGTGATCCATGCCATCACCGATGGCAGAACTCTCAACCACGTCACGAAGATTGGTATTCAGACCATCCCAATGAAGGGCATATCCTTTCCTGGCCTGCATATTCCAAATCGGCACCATACCCGAGTTACCAATGGTATTGTCTGTATTTATTTCCAGAATGCCAAATTTCACCGGATTAAAAGGATCTATCCTGCCACGACCCCAATCAGGTCTTGAATCATTGCCATGAACAGGTAAATCCATCCAGCTGAACGATTGCCCAAATTGAATGAGCGCCAATTTGGTCATTGGAATGATGACGGCGGCATAGAGAAACTTATCCACCAAAGAAAGCTCATACATTAATTCTATTTCCCGCAATATCCTGACAGAATTGAATCGCTCATCACCACCGGCTTTGGCCAAAAACCTCTGATAAGCCAACACATTTACGGTATGTGCCGGGCCACCAGGAACAAGCGTCGGATTCTCGTTTGTTCGCAGGCGGTAACGCGAAACATGACAAAACGCACAATTGAATGTCACCCTGGGAAAGCCAACCGTTTTTTTTGATATTCCTACAGGCAAAGGCTTACCCTGCTCCCAGGATAGACCTAAAGAAGGATAAGCCCCTACCGCAGGCAAATATTCAGGAAATATCCTGGGCAACACTAACCATACCCAATAAGGCAAGCCACTGGTGTTTTCGCTACCAATTGAACCGTATTTGAATAATTCCTCAGTATTGGCAAACTCCGCCTGATCAACGACTCGAAAGAGCTTATACCATAACGTCACTCCCATCAGAATCGAAGAAGCAACAAAAATAACCAACAAGGCATGCATCCATGGCTTGCAAAAGGTTTTGCAGATTCCCTGACTTTTTTTATCGCACAAGCCAATATCAATACCGAGTCTTTTTTCTTCGCGCGTAATCAGAATCAATAAAAACCCTTGACCAATTAAAAATATAATATCGGCTGCAAAAACCAAAAATCCCAAGGATTTATGGAAGACAAAAACAGCTACAGTGAAAAAAATTGTACCAAAGGCTCGGGAGGGAAACACTGCAAGCCAGGCTATGGCACGATAACGCTGCAAATCCCAGACCGCCGGAAGATAAAAAATGCTCAATAACAATAACAAGTTTGCGACAAATCGCACCCAGATTGAATTATCCGGCGGTATATGCAACAGGCTCATTAACCATTCCGGTACAAAAAACAGCGCGAATACAAAGATCATATTGGCAGCAATGCCAACACCCATCACAACACTATGAAAAAATCGTAACCGTTTAAGGCGAGCTTCACTATTCATTGTCTATCACTCCTAAAACTCTTTCATATACTCAACAATTGCGTCTTTCAGATCCGGGCTTAAGTCAGTACCATAAGCCTCGCCCTCATGACCTTTGTTGGAATTTCCAGGCGCATCCGTGTCAAACAGATAGAACTTTTCACCTTTCTCTTTTGCTACATTGGATATAAAACCGATTTTCTGCCAATCGATCACGTCATATCCCCGATAAAACTTTTTTGGCCGCTGCGATGAGGGTTCCAGTAAATCCCTGATAGTTGGCACAGAACCGTTATGCAGATAAGGGCCACGCAACCAGATTCCATCCAGTGGCATGCTGGCATAACCATAAGTCTTACGAAAATTCTTGAATCGCAACGATGGATAGCCGGAAAAAAAACTATTTTGGTTCATCGCCAGGACTTCCGTGTAAGAATCGAGTCGCCCCGGATCAGTACCTATATACTCGATTGGCTCTACTTTTCCCAGACGAGTGAAACGTTGACTGTCAAATTTGTATACCCCCGCTTCTGTTTCGCCATGACAGTCCGAACAATATTGCTGATAGGCAATTTTTCCATTGTTGGCTTTTGCTTTCTCAATACGGCCTTTTTTAGGATAAACAGGCGCTTTCATATCCCACAGCCAATCCATTACCCGGCGAACATTATCCAAATCAATACTGACAGGGGTTACACCCGCACCCATTGCTGCACTAAGGTTTCTTTCCTCTACTTTATTATTATTGCCATCCCAATGCAGCTCCATGCCTTGTCTCGGCCGTTGCCCCCATATGGAAGGTAAGTCTGCGGGGCCAACTAATTCTTTTTGAGTTATCGCCTCCGTCGGAAATCCAAGTTGATTCGTCTTGTATGCATTGAAGGTATCAACACGTCCTGTTCCCCATCTCTCCTGTCTTCGCATGTGAGCAAGATTATCCCCCAATTGCAGAATCGCAGCCCGCGTGAATGGTATGATCAAATAGCGATAAGTCAGCGTTTCCAAAAATCCAAATTCCCCATCACTTATTTCTTCGATCCTGGGTATCATACGATCACTGGTAAACCGATTATCGCGCGCAGCGTTAATCAAAAATTGTATGAGTTGATATAGTTTAAGACGGTGTGCGGGCATCGCTAACACCAACATTCGCTCCGATTCAGGTGTCTCTCGATAGGTACCTGAGTGACACACCGCGCAATTCAACCAAACCCGATCGATTCCGTAAACGGTACGTTTTGAAACTCCAATTGGCAGATCCTGGTTATCCTCAGACATGAGCCCCAATCCGGCATAACCATTGGCAGGCATCTTATCAGCATACAACACCGGCAATACCTTCCATATCCAGTAAGGCAAGCCGTTTACAGGCTCAGTACCAATTGATCCATATTTAAAGTGTTCATCAATCTTCGAATAAGTAACCGGATATTCAGGAATCAAGCGAATCGCCAAATAGGTCACTAAGATTAAGACTACACAGAGAAACAAAAGCAGAATCTGCTTTGTTCGCGAAATCATCGAAAAGGTAAAACGCAACATAACGACTCCTTCGTATAAGTTCAGCACTACCGAAATGACTTGCTTTTGGCATCAGACTAAAGAGGCCGTTCGAGAACAGAGCGCCTACAGCTAGAAAGGATGCTGCCAAATCTTGATTAAACCCAAATCGATCAATGATAAAAGGTTTATACCTCTCATATAATACATGCCTTTTACCAGCGAGTGAACAGGTAATAATTGCGGCTCTGTTGCAAAAAACCCCAAATTTACCCAGACTTAATATTTTAAGGATATTTTGGTCAATGTCAGATTTCAAATGGCGGTATTTTAAAGGTGAAATGATCCTCGGTTGCGTTCGATGGTACTGTAAATACGGAATACTACCGCGATTTGGAGGAAATAATGCTGGAGCGGGGAATGGAAGTCTATCACACAACGATCTACCGTTGGGTTCAGCATTATGCGCGGGTTCAAATCCCTGAAGACGGCGTATGCTACCATCAAAGGGTTTGAAGTCATGCGTATGTTTGGAAAAGGACAGATGCTTGCGTGGATAAACGGGCAAGGACTACCAGGAGAAATCCGTCTTATTGAAAGACAGTTCGAGATCTACACCGCATAATCAATCCTATCAAAGACATTTCTTAATCAATCCTATCAAAGACATTTCTCTGGCTTTTCGATGTTTTTGCAACAGAGCCGTTTTTGGTTCGGGTAAGATTTTCCTGCTTCGTTTTACTTCTTATGAACAATGAGAATCGGGTAAAAATCAGAATAGTTCTGATTGTCGGATTAGGTGCAGTTGAAATAGTAGAGGTAAATATTCGTGCTGACTAAGCTCGATCCTAGCGTACATGCACGTACTAATCTTCGCAGTACCCTAACCTGGCCGGTTTTTATCGAGCTACAAACCGGAAACAAGAACCTGAAGAACTTCAAAACGAGTAGTTCCCATCCCTCCCGACCGGCAATAAAAAAACCAATCACAATTCAGTTATCCATTTAACTCCGGGGCGTAAACGCCCAATCCAGCACACGTCTTGCGCAAATGCTGGAACAGATCATCGTTTGTTACCACAACCGTCACACCGTATTATTCGCCAAGTGTTAGCCTGGCTAATCGATTCTTTAGGTTGCATTCGGTATATGTAAGACTGGCTATATGAGAAAAAGGTATAAATATAACATATATAGTTATGCTATTTTGATATTTAATAAGCGAAAATTTAACCCATCTTTCGATTTCAGTGGGAATATATTATTGTAAAACAATTAAATACGATATTATTAATGGCTGTTATGGCACTACAAATTATCTCTTTTGCAAAATTTAGTTAATGTTGTTTATAATTATACCCCATAAATTACTGAAATATATGCTTATATATTATATTATCATCAATTTGTAGTGCCATATAAAATTTTAAGTGATTGAATTATATGGGTTATGAATAATAATATCGAAAGATGGGTTAACAGGCCGATAAGTTAATTCTACGGCGTAGTCATCTTATTCGAATGAATGTCTGTTTAGTGAATTGCATCGTCTGATCATGCGCAATTCGAGTGAGCAGGAATTAATTTAGTGATCATTAAACAAATGGACCAACGGATTCAATTCGGAAATTTACGTGCGGTGGTATATGTATCTTCACCGTTACGAGAGGAAATCAAGCAGGTGCTAAAAGTTTTAATTGTTACTTTGATCGCGTACACCTCCCCTTTAGCGGCGGACTCCCTGCTCGGGCTGCCGCCGATTACGATCCCTCAAAATAACGCTCAGTCACCGAAAAA
>CAZGQY010000227.1:0-6054 GCA_964528035.1 uncultured Methylococcaceae bacterium
ATCCCACTGATATTCAAGTGCGTCAAGCAGATGTCTCACCAGGGGCAAAGCAATGTCCTGACTGTTTGCCGGCCCATCAAGATCGACCACCTGTGTTGCCTTAAGATTGGCAAAGCCACAAATATTTATGCCATCAAAGGGCTTCAAATCCATGTTTACATTCAAGCTCATGCCATGATAGCTGCATCCCCGTTTAATACGAAGTCCGACCGAAGCGATTTTCCCCCCGTCCGTGTATACACCAGGGGCTTCTTTTTTTGAATGAGCTTTAATTCCATACTGACTTAGAGTATCGATCGTCGCATTTTCCAGTGTACTGACCAAACGTCGAATGCCAATATTGTGTCGCTTGATGTCGAGCAATGGATAAATTATCAATTGTCCCGGACCGTGATAGGTTGCCTGTCCGCCGCGATCTGTTTTTATGACAGGAATTTGACCAGCGTTTAAGATATGTTCCGGTTTGCCATTGAGTCCCTGAGTGTAAACCGGCGGGTGTTCCAATATCCAGATTTCGTCGCTTGTATCGGCATTTCGCGATTCTGTAAAGCTTTGCATTTGCTGCAATGTGCTTGCATAGTCTCTGATCCCCATTATACGAATTTGAATGGATGCGGGTCTCATTGAATTGAGGATTATTGGCTATTGTTTTGCATGATTGTACCGCGACGATCCGGTTTCAAAGTGCTGTCAGAACCTCGGTACAATCACTCAGATCCTGATAGATAAGATCGAGTTGTTGTTTGTTCTGCGCGTTAATAGTGATTGTCACAGAAACATATTTCCCGGTTTTACTTTGCCGACTATTAACACAGTTTCCAGAAAGGTTGGGCGTGTGCCTACGGACAATATCCACAACACGGAGTTCAAAGTCATTGCTATTGAGTCCCATTGCCTTTATTGGGAATTCACAGGGAAATTTTAAAAGGGTTTCATTTTCATTCATGGATTCTGTAATTTCTGACGGATACCGGGTATGTTGACGGATGGTATCACGTGAGCTGCTGTTTGCGCTTTTCAATCGGTTAATATCATCCATAATTTTAGGTTTTCATGCTCAGGCATATGTCTGGATATTCATTATGATCGGGATTTTGATCAGGTGAATACATTGGGTTCCGTTAGCAATCTGTAGCCAGGTATAAGCTTTCGAAAAACTGGGGGAAGTTTTACGGGAAAGTAGTTTTGAGATCGGTTATTTCTATAATTAGACACTACTATCGGATAAGTCTTTTATGTCGGGCTGGCTTGTGATTCAGCACTAATCTATACTTAATCTGAAGTTCCTTTAAGAAGCATTCCTATTTGCCGATTGTGTGGTCTGCGAATGTATCATCAATGATTTGACGATAGGTTTTATTATCTCCCTGAAAAGCACCGAAAGAGGGTAACTACTTGCCCCCAAATCGAAACAGCCCTCTATGGGGGATCTGTGGAGGAAGTGTATGTGGCAGGGAAGCCGCATCCAATCCTACAAGGATGTATTTACGGTGTCTTCCGGAACAGATCACCCATTGAGGGGCGAGCAGTTACGAAATAGGTTTTAAAGATAGGGTATCTTGAATAGCTACGAAGGATAATCAATTAACCAATGGAAATTTTAAATTAATATCAAACTGGGGCCACAACGCTTTCCTGTCCTGGATTGGTTGAAAGGCTATAAACGATCATTTTTTTCAGGTGATCTGCTCGCTGGAGTAATTGTCACTATTGTTTTATTGCCCCAGGCAATGGCTTATGCAATGTTGGCCGGGTTGCCGCCTCAGATTGGATTGTATTCCTGCATTGGTCCGATTTTACTGTATGCAATATTTGGTACCAGTAAGACGCTTGCGGTGGGTCCGGTCGGGTTAATGTCGTTGATGGTTGCCTCTGCCATTGCGCAACTCCAGCTTGACGATGAAATTCAGATATTATCGGTTGCAATGGGTCTTGCTTTAATTTCGGGTGGAATGCTGATCATTATGCATGCATTTCGTTTCGGTTATATCGTCAATTTTATTAGTCATCCGGTATTATCCGGGTTTACCAGTGCGGCAGCATTGATCATTGCGGCGAGTCAGGTTAAGCATCTTATTGGGATTGATCTTCCTGATAGTGAATCCATATCGGGTTTTTTATCCGATGTTCTTATCCTCATTCAGGATCAGTCATTTATGACCGGCGCAATAGGGTTGATCAGCATTGGTATAATGGTTGTTCTTAAGTTATCGATTACTGACAAAATTCTTCGTCGTATATTAGCGCCTGTAGTGTACTCGATTGTATCCAAGTCAGGCCCTCTATTGTGTGTTTGCTTTGGTGTGATTGTTGTTTCAATGAATCAGTTGGACGTTGCTGAAAATGTGGCTATTGTTGGTCACATTCCTTCGGGGTTACCCGAATTTACCATTCCTGAGTTGGACTGGTTGTTGTGGAAACAGGTCTTTCCGATTGCGTTCGTGATTGCCATTGTCGGTTTTTTGGAAAGCGTTTCGGTTGCAAAAGCATTAGCTGGACGACGCAGGCAGAAGATTTCCGCGAATCAGGAATTGTTAGCTCTGGGTTGTGCCAATTTCGGGTCGGCATTTTCCGGTGGTTATCCTGTCGCCGGTGGTTTGGGACGCTCTATGGTGAATTTTAGCTCAGGAGCAAATACTCAGCTTTCCTCGGTGATAACAGCGTTATTTATTGCGTTCGCATTGCTGTATTTAACTCCGCTACTTTACTATTTGCCAAAAAGTGTACTTGCGGCGATTATAATTGTTGCGGTCAGTGGACTGTTAGATATTAAGTCCTTTCAACACGTCTGGGCCTACGATAAAAGTGAAAGTGCTTGTCAGATCGCTACATTTTTGGGGGTGTTGTTTTTAGGTATCGAGTGGGGTATTTTGATTGGTGCATTGATGTCTATAGGGTTTCATCTGCACAGAAGTAGCGAACCCCATATTGCGATCGTCGGTAGAGTAGAAAATACAGAGCATTATCGAAATATTGAACGACACCAGGTGCAAACATGTTCTCATGTCATCGCTTTGCGCGTCGATGAGAATTTGTATTTTGCGAACACATCTTTTCTTGAAGATTACATACTGCAAGTGATCGCCGATAATCCTAATGCGCACCATCTGGTTCTGATATGCAGCGCGGTGAATGCCATAGATTCCAGTGCGCTAGAATTTCTTGATACCCTGATTCAGCGATTGAATTATGTCGGCATCAGGATGCACCTGGCTGAAGTCAAAGGACCGATAATGGATCAGATTAAGAAAACAACGTTTATTGAGGATCTGAATCCAGGCAAAGTATTTCTTAGTACTCATGAAGCGATGTGTACACTCAACAACGAGCTTTGCGATTGATTAATTGATTGATAAATCCAATCGGAGCACGGGCCTTAATTCGTTTCTCCCTGGAGTACTAGAGTACTAAATTTTCAATTGTACCCAATAATGAGTATTACTCGAGGGGGATTCTTATTTTCTGACCAACAAAAATCAGGTCAGGGTCTTGTATGACCTCACGATTAGCTTCAAAAATCTTCGGGTAATCCATGGCATTACCGTAGTATCGTTTGGCAATCGCTGACAAGGTATCTCCGCTTTCAATAACGTAATATTCCACATTGTCCAGTCCGGTGAATTCTCCTTCGTCCGGTTCATTTGGCCACACAATGTCACTCGTTACTTTTGTTACTCCCTTTACATTTCCAGCCATTAGTATTGCTTTTTCGAGAGCGGCGGGATCATCGCAATCACCAGAAATATTTACGAATCCACCTTGAAAAGTTACATCCAGATTATCAATGCCTGGGTTATTTTCTTCGATATGCGCCATGATTCGTTCCGCCGCATCATCATCAGTATTAAATAAATTACGCCCAAGATTGCTTGCAAAATCAAATAATCCCATATTTCTTTCCTCTTGTTTAGTGATTCAAATATTTTTATATGGACGGTGTGGGTGCTGTAAACGCCGATGCGTACAAAGAAATTAAATTTATAGTTAAAAAAACTTTTTGAGTCCGGCGGCAAGATCACCAAGATCTATATTACTTGGATCGATCAGTTGTCCATTGGGACTTAACTGATCGATCAATTGAGGTACAACCAGGGCAAGACCTTTTTGTACAGTACCAGGATCAAGCCCCAGGGCCGTTCCAAACGATTCAAGTTTGTCCGACTCGAATAAAGAGCCTACCTGTTCAGATGATATTGGCATATTATCGCCGTTCCCTAACCAGGATGCTGCGATATCCGACAAGCCGGATCCTTCAAGACTAGAAACAATTGAGCTAAAATCCGATTGGCTGCCTTCACTCGTTCCAGACAACAAAGTTGACATTGAAGCGATTACTTCTGTGACGTCGATATTGCCGTCATTATCGGTATCTGCAATGAATTGCTGTGCGAGATCTTTGAAAAGCTCCATCGATTTTACCCCTGATATTATTGAAAATGCATAATGAGGAGTCTCCCACAATAGCCTCTGCCTGTAAAGCCGAGAAGTTGTTATTTATCAATAATATGAAGAAAAATCGGTATTATCCTTATCATTGTAAATATCGTAATCGTGTCTCTATTGTAGGTGATTAGTGAATATCAATGACCAGTTGGGCTTAGTTGTTCAAATAAATAATAGCGAATATAGATGTGGTTCGGGGTGTTGAGTTTAGAAAGTCTGAAGGGTTAAAGACGTATTGCGAATCAAAGCGACCAATAATACAGGCTGAATTTTGGTTTGGTTTATTCTCAGAAAGTTTGCTGGGATTGTCATGAAGTCGAGCAAATTATTAGTGATTGAAAAAACGGATTGATGTAATATTGCCGTCTGTTTTGGCGGCTTTATACAAGTCTTTTCCCGTATCGCCGTTTGCCGGGAATGTGGCGATACCAATTTTCAGGTTTTGCCATCCTTGGCTTTTGGCTTCTTCAAGAACCCTTTTTTTGATCATCGCAACGCCTGATTCATCGGGCATTTCTGTAAGTAAAACAGAATATACGGTATAGCCGAATTTTTTTATCAGGTCTGTATTCCTCAGTGTTTTACCAAAGGTTTGTATAGCCAGTGTCTGGCCAGGAAGGATCGAGAGTAGTTTCCCTGAAATGGGTATATTCAGTTGTAACAACATAAAGCCAACGCTACGCTCGGCACGTTCTGCGCGGACGATTTCCACATCTAGTGTACGCAGTATAATGGGTCGGGTTGAATGAATAACCCAGCCATATATCAGACCCACTACTCCCAGGGCGACTGCACCGAAACAAATTGTATTTACGATTAAATAGAACATAGTCAAAGTTGATTGTGTATCAAGTGTGATTATGGATTGGGTGTTTAAGGTTCAGAAATACTGTTCTTTCGCTATAGTGCGAAATTGTGGTTTTATACGGTTGTCTACTCAATATTAGACCTTTCTCCGGAATAAGTGAAAATTAGACCTGAATAACTTGTTGCTGAATTTGTACCTGATTAAAATTGAATCTGAATTATTGCACTTTGGTAGCTGGCTATTAAGAGGGTGCCCGAAGCTTAAGAAGAAAAGTTGCAGGGCCGTCGTTGACTAAGGAAACTTGCATGTCCGCTGCAAATACTCCGCATTCGACTGGCTTATATACTGTTTTCAAATAAGATACAAAATGATTGAACAGGTTTTTGCTTATATCTACAGATGCTGCTCGACTGAAACTGGGCCGAGAACCTTTTCGAGTGTCTGCTGCAAGGGTAAATTGAGGGACGATTAAAAGGTCGCCCGTGATCTCCTGGACACTAAGATTCATTTTGTCCTGGGAGTCTGCGAATATGCGGTAGTTCAACAGTCGTTTCGCGAGGCGAAGCGATTGCGTTTCTGTGTCGTTATTTTCTATTGCAATGAATACCAGGATTCCCTGGCCAATCCTGGCGATTGTATTTCCGGAGACAGAAACTTCGGCCTGGGTAACTCGTTGGATCAAAGCGATCATGATAGTAATGGTAATATTGTCTATTATTGGAAACTATTAAAAAATATTTATTCTTAGGTAAGGAGCGAGGATTCAATAATATACGAATCTTGACTTGTCTTATTGTCCGTCT
>CAZGQY010000228.1:0-6024 GCA_964528035.1 uncultured Methylococcaceae bacterium
ACCACCACGAATGAAATCCTCGTGTCAAGAAGTTTAGAACCGTTTCGCCGTGGCAAACTGATCGACGAACTTGTATTAGTGTACAAACTAAGAACGGACATTGATACCTATTCTCGGCGAAATAAAAGTCCTGCAAAATGTGATATTCCGGTAGAAATGGAGGGATGTGCGATCCGGCAATCGTCTGGCGTATCGATGGTGGCATGACGCTGGCTGAACGAGAGGTGTCGTACGGATAAAAATGCAAAATTTTTATAACCGTAAAATTTGCAGTTTGAGCCATCGGCATTGGTGTGATACCGCTCTGATATTGCGCATGGAATAGAGGTTATATCGCACAGTCTTTTGGCTAAGGCCGTATTCGAGTTTAAAGTAAGACATTCTAAGCAGCTATTAAATCAGATAAATATTATTTGAGCATAAAAAATGCGTAAATCATTTCTGAAAAGTGGTAAGATAAGAAGATAAGGGGTCATGTTCTTTTTACTACATATTATATGACCCAGACGCAAGATCTAACCCAAATTCAGCAGAAATCTTAGTTCTCTACGTTGCAAAAAAATACGGCAGCAAAAATCTAAAAAAAGTGAGTTGAGGCCTTGGGTTTCGATAATACCGGAAGCGCATCATCCTCAATACAAAATATCAGAATGAACTTTGAATGAAGCTTGGTTAGTTGGTCAGTTAAAAGTCATATTTAAGTATTCGAATGACATTAGTATATAGTTAAATAAACTTGACCCGTTTTCGCTCGTTTGCGATCCCTCGCTACGAAAGTTGTGAGAAATGGGAGCTTGCCATACTTTATTACCGATGATAGTTATTTTTACAGGGTAATTTTAGCCTTTTTTGTAAATAGGTGTAATGGTAGACCTGACCCCAATTTTTCTCTTGAGCATTGTCCCTTATGCAAGATCACCCCGAATTGTAAAGAAAAATGAAGATCCCTGGGCATTATTGTTTTCGACCCAAATCCTGCCACCGTGTAACTCGATAATCTTTTTACAAATGGAAAGACCAATTCCTGTTCCTGGATACGCGGTACTAGTATGTAAACGCTTAAAAATATGAAATATCCTTTCGTGGTATTTCTCTGAAATCCCTATTCCATTATCATCGATTCGGAATTGCCAGTCGGCCCCAATTGAACGACAATTTATATCGATTTTAGGGTTCGTTTCAGGGTTTCGGTATTTTATTGAATTTGATATTAAATTTTGAAATACTTGCGAAAGTCTACCTTTATCGCACGATATTTCCGAGAGTTCTCCAACCGTGATCTCAGCTGAACATTCCTTAATCTCCTCATCAAGAATTTCAAGAACCTCAGTTGTGAGGTCATGCACATTGCAGTGTTCAATGGTCAGTGAAGTTTTACCCACTTTTGAAAATTCTAATAGGTCATTAATGAGTATTTTCATTTTGTCCGCACTAGAACTAATAAAGCCCATCGCATTTTTTAGCTCATCATTTAAGCGCTCAGGGGGTAATTCCTTCTTTAGCACATCGATATAAACTGAAATATGCCTTAATGGCGCCTGTAAATCATGCGAAGCGGTATAGGCGAATTGCTCAAGTTCTTTGTTTGATTGAGATAGCTCTTCTTCTTTCTTAGCAAGTTCATCGATTTTGTTGTTGAGTTCAGTAAGGGCTCTTTTTCGTTCCTTTGCATACCTGATAGATCTTGTAATTAGTAATGATGTTAGTTCGTCCTTGGGTATGTAATCTAGTGCGCCTGACTTAAGCGCGCGGATAGCAACCTCTTGGTCATTTAATGACGTTAGAACTACAATAGTAGCGTCCGGATGTGCTTCGTAAAAACGCTCAACTGTTTCGATTCCACTACTGTCTGGCAAGGATAAATCTAACAGGACTATTTCAAAAACCTCGTTGTCGTAGGCAGAGACAGCCTCTTCTAACGATTTCTTTCGAACTACATTGTAAAATACTTTGGCACTATGAAGAGAGGAAATTGCAATTTCCGCGTGGTCATCATCGTCTTCTACGAGAAATAGATCGTTACTCATGCCTGTTCCCGACTAGAAACAAATTGATTCCGCCGCCCCCAATAAACGCCTAGATCCTCTACCGTTTGCGAAAATTCGTCGTAGTCCATGGATTTAACGATATAGCTATTAGCATAATTGTCATAAGCCCGCTGTTTATCGCGAACTGAATTTGAGGTCGTTAATACAATAACCGGTATAATTCTCAATTTTCGACTTTTTTTAAGCGCCTTAAGTAATTCGATACCATCAATTTTTGGAATGTTTAGATCCATGAGGATAATATCCGGAAAATTCTCACCATTACCTTTTTCAAAGCTATAAAAAAGCTCAAGCGCCTCCTCACCATCTTTAGCCCGTTTAATTTCCCGCGCCACATCTTTCTTATTCAAATTGTATGTCGTCAATTCGGCGTGGTCATCGTCATCTTCTACCAAAATAATATTTAGTCTTTTATCCATCTAGTTCTCCAAACATTTAGAGGGTTGCTTGACCGGAAATTCTAACCAAAACGTACATCCGCTACCATCACCTTTAGAGTCAATCCAAACCTTCCCTTGATGAAATTTCATAACCTTCTGAACTATTGAAAGGCCAATTCCAGTACCTTGAGCCGAAGTCTGCAAACGTTGAAACAGACCGAATACTTTTTCATGATATTTTTCGGGAATACCTGACCCATTGTCTTTTACAAAAATTCGAACAATTTCCTCGTTGCTTGTTCCCCCAATAAAAATTTCTCCATTTCCGTCATCAGGCAAATATTTGACCGCATTACTTATCAGGTTTTCAAAGACCTGAAGAACTCTAGACTGATTTCCCTCGAATTCAGGGAGTCGGCCCTCAATAGACGCATTAATATTTCTTTTCGCCATTTGATTCCGCCAATTAGAAAGTAGATTTCGAATCAGTTCATCCGTTCTTAGAGGAACAATGTCCATCTCTACTCGCCCAACCCTACTCAGATCAAGAAGGTCCTGAATCAGCTGGCTCATACGCTTATTGGATCGCTCCAAAATTTCAATTTTTGAAAGCGCTTCTTGAGTCTTACCGGATGCAGCCAGATCTTTCATCATACCGATAAATCCCATGCTCGTTACTATGGGAGATTTCAAGTCATGAGAAACGGTATAAACAAACTGGTCAAGTTCATCGTGGGATCCTTCTAATTCTTTTTCGTGTTCCTCAATTGCGGCTAAAAGCCGTTTCGTTTCCGCATTCTTTTGTTTGAAAACGTTTGCTGCTTTTGCCATTGTACCGATCTCGTCATCATTCTCTATACCCGGTATTTCAGCTTCTTTCCCCCCCTGTGATAGCTGGTTCAATACGTTAGTCATTGCGGTGAGAGGAACGGTAATACTCCTAGAAATAACGAGAGCAATAATTAATCCTAAAAACACAATAGCGACTGAGAAAAACAGCCCATATATTTGGAAGCTATTGGCGGTTCGGATGATTTGACTCGACAATGGTTCCACATCTTTAGTTAAGAGTTTTTTAAGTTGAGACGAAACATTACTTAGTTCAAGGGCTTCCCCTGACATAACTACGTGAATAAGAAATAGGTATCCACGTGTAGCTTGGCCAACTTGAATCAGTAATCTTTTATAATCTTGAATAAGGGATTTTGTATTTTCGGGGACCAATTTATTTCGTGTCCATATAGAGTCAATTTTATCAACACTATTTGAAATCAAGCGATAGTCAGGATCTGACAAATATTGGTATAAATCTCTATTTGATTTTTGAATCAGATTATTGAGTTTCAGACCGAGCTGAGAACCCAAGTTGTCTTGTTGGAGAATTCTCGCACTGATTGTATTAAGGTCTTTTTGGACAAGTTGATCCCTTCGAGAGCGTTCGTCAACAGCAAACTGAAAAGTATCAGTATAAGTAGTAAAGTGTTTCCCCATCCGAGCTAAAAGATCGACTTCTTTTTTTGACTCCAGTATTAACGTTGCCGCATTAAGGCCTTCTCCAAACTTTTGAACGCTACCTCTCACCCGGCCTGCTTCCCCGGGTTGCCCGGTCAGAGTAAATACCTGAACATGTCTTTTTAGAGATTCTACTTCTTTGTCCAATTTTGAAATAAGTGAAGCCTTGTCGTTAATTTTTTTGAAGGTTTCAAAATTATTTCGGGTAACTTCCATAGACCAATAACCCATACCCGCAACAATAATGAGTGAGATAATCACGGTTGTAAATCCGAAATAGATTCTTGTCGAAATCTTAAATTTGCTGATGAAACGATTTATGTTCATATTCCATACATCCTACGAAGCTAAGAATTCTCCCCACTTAAGCAGGCTATATTCGTAATTGTCCATAACCGTATTCCAAACTGCAACGCGGCTAAATCGGTTTTCATACCCTCCCCCCGTTCTCATTTCTCCCGCTTGAATAGCTTCTTCACCGAATGTATTTTTCAATACGGTTTTGGTGGGTTTGCCGGCATACCAGTAATTCCACTCGTCTTCCGACAAGTACTTCTCGCTCAAATGAGGTGTTGAGATGTAATAACCTTGGCGGGCAATAAATGCACCTGGCCATCCTGATAACCACCAATTCATATATGCGTAGGCAGCATCTTTTACCGCCCCCGTGGTTTTGGATGAAAGACACATGACGCCATGCCAAGCCCGGTAGCCTTCTTTTGGCGCGGCGTAAACACAGCGAATACCTTTACCGTTGAGCGCTGCTACTCCAGGTGAAAACATACTTTCTACCGCGACACCATCTCTCATCATGAATTCAACCGATTGGGGCACCGATGTCCAAACACCACGAAAGTGTCCATTTTGCTTTAACTCGATCAAAATCCTGAAAAGTGTATCGATTTCTTCTCGGGTCATATTGCCCATATCTTTAAACTTCATCAATCCCTGAGCTTCAGCCGCTAGGGCTGCATCGAAAATCCCTATGGTCGGGGCATTCACCAATGCGACATTTCCCCGATATTTCTCATCAAAAAGCCAACCCCATGATTCAGTTTCGTAAGGAATTCCCTTTGGAATAACAGCGGTGTTGTACCCTATCGAATCGACATTGTGCACATAAGGCAAAAAACTGATTTTGGAAGTGGGATTGGCACTAAGTTTTCCATTCCTTTGAACAAAGAGAAGTTTATATGGGGCATCCCCTCGACCAACTTTTGCTTCCTGCGTCAGTTTTCCTGTCTTTGTTAAATTGTTGATTTCGTCCCAGTAATGCAACCTTTTTGTTTCGATGGATTGAATTGCTCCGGCAGCCCAAAGCACGTTAATGCTATTAGACCACTGCTCATAAAGGTCAAAAGTTTCGGGTCGTGTTGATGCTTTGTGAAGTACTTGAGCA
Organism: uncultured Methylococcaceae bacterium; assembly: GCA_964528035.1. GTDB lineage: Bacteria > Pseudomonadota > Gammaproteobacteria > Methylococcales > UBA1147 > CAZGQY01. The sequence goes on from CAZGQY010000228.1 coordinate 5,340, forward strand.
CTTCCTCCAGGTTCAAAAATTATTTCTATTCCGAGGTCTTTTTCGGCTTGGAGACGAAGCTCTTCCTGTAGGGTAACGTGTGTGCCCAAGACTCGTATTCGAAACCGCTGTTTAGCAAAAACAATAGGTGCGGAAGAAAGAGCCGTTAACCCTGCTGAAAGGGAAATAGATTTTGAAACAAATTCTCGTCGTGAAATCTTTCGTTTAAGTCCGGTCAAGACCGCGGGTTTTGGATCATTCACCTTCTCAACCATCTATTTTTTCTCCACACTAAAATATAACTTAAGCGTTCACGGTTATCGATAAACAGCCCAAGATCCCATGAATCGAGGGGACCGAAGAACCAAAAACCACTAACCGATACGATATTACCAACATCAACTTGAATTAAAATACAAAAAACACAATTCGTTGTTGGGTCTGGGGTTCGGACCCCGGAGAGGGTACCAACTGTTAAGGATCTTCTTTGCAATCGATTTTACCCCTACCCCTTGATTTCTCTAAATAATAGCTCAATTTCGGACTCTGTTGCAAAAAGCCCCAAATTTAGCCAGACTTAATATTTTAAGGATATTTTGATCAATGTCAGATTTCAAATGGCGGCATTTTAAAGGTGAAATGATCCTCGGGTGCGTTCGATGGTACTGTAAATACGGAATACTACCGCGATTTGGAGGAAATAATG
>CAZGQY010000229.1:0-5979 GCA_964528035.1 uncultured Methylococcaceae bacterium
GCGCGGAGCAGCCTGTTAGGCCGTTGAAAGGTTGAGCCCCGACCGGTTTTGTGGGACGTGTTGGACAGGATTGACGCTGAAACCGGGATTTTGGTTGCGGTTATTCATGATCATAATGGGATAAGCCTGCGTCTTCCGCTGCGTGGAATTCTAACAACAATGGGTAATGATTGGCGCATTTGGTGCTCGTAGGGATTTCTTTGTCAATTCAAAAAGGCACGAATCAACGGAGCCGTTATTTTTGATGCTTGTTATGATAACTGGTATAACTCTGGTTTAGGGGCGTAAGGTCCGTCGAGGGATGGATCACAGAGATGCCGTTTTAAGTAACACGCCCGGCAAATGGATTGGGCTGTTTAGCTTTCAAGGGGTTCAGGTGCGTTGGCCATTGACGCGGTGGCGTTTGGTGTTGGGGTTTATTGATTTGATAGCGGATGGCCTATTGCCGATGGCGTTGCGCTTATCCGCCCTATGTGAGTCAGTTTTTGGGCAGCGTGCTGGAAGTTTTTACAGATTAGTGGGCTTAATCCGTTGTCCATATATGAGTCAATTAAGCGCACAGGGGGAGACTCGAAATGATACTGAAAATGATACAGCGGATTCCGGCTAATTATTATAAGGTCATTATGGGCTTGTTGTTAGTGTCTGTCGTAACCGCGGCGAGTGCCACAAACCGGGCCTTGTTAATCGGGGTTGGTGATTATGCGATCAACGATCAGGCGGATTCTGCTATAAGCGGTCATCAGGTACCGGATTTGCCGGGTATCGACGCGGATCTTGCCAATATGCGGGATATCGTGCGCAAGATGGGCTATCGGGATCAGGAGGTCTCTGAATTAAGTGACGATCAGGCCAGTCTTGAGGCGATTCGCCAGGGCTTCAGGCAAATAATTGCCGAAGCCGGAGAGAACGACCGTGTATTGATTTATTTTAGTGGCCACGGTTCTCGAATCAAGGATCTGGACGGTGACGAAACGACCGATCACAAGGATGAAGTGCTGTTACCCTATGATTTCAAAATGGCCGCGGCGGATCACCCGGTTGCACTGGAGAATGTGCTGCTTGATGATGAATTCAAAATGTGGCTGGACAAAATTCGAAGCCGGAATATTCTGGTGATTGTTGATGCTTGTCACAGCGCCACGGCAACGCGCAGTCTTGGCCTGACCGGCAAAAATATCGATCAGACCCAAGGCTTGATAAAAAATGTTTTCAATCGGGATAACCCGGTTATTTCCCTGGTTCAGGGCGGTGGTATGGCGGAGCTGGTTGACGCTGCAAATTATATTACCCTGGCGGCTGCTTCGGATGAACAGGCCTCGCTGGCAACACCGCAGGGCAGCCTGTTTACCCTGGGGCTTTATGAAGCGGTAAACGATGCAGCCCGCGCCGGTGGCGAAGCGACTCCGGCCCAGTTGTTGTCGGTCGCCAGCCAATTTGTCAGCGACAATACCGGTGAATTACAGCGTTTTACTCCGCAACTGGATGGCAGTCAGGTTTTGAGTCAAACACCGATAAAATTAAACTTGCCGGAGGTGGGGCAAGGTCCGATTCGGCAAACACTGGAAACACTGACGGCATTGCCACAGCTGTCAATACCTGCATCCACACCCACGCAGTCACAGGCGTCCATAGCACCGCCCATACCAACACAGAGACAAGTAGCCAGGCCGACACAAGCACCCGTTGCCGTGCAATTACCCGCATCGCGGCCTCAACCGGTACAGTCTGGAATGGTTCAAATCAGCGCTTCGCGGCCCGGTTACGGTCGTGGCGATTTTATCCAGCTGCAAATGCAGATTCCCGAAGACGGTTATCTTAATGTTGTCGAGGTGGCTCCGGACGACACCGCTCAGGTTATATATCCCAACCGGCATGTGGCGGATAATCGCGTCTCCAGCGGTCAGTTTCAATTGCCGCCCAGGAATGCCGCCTGGGGCTTGACGGTTAATCCGCCCTACGGCGATACCCATTATTATGTCCTTTTAACCCGCACGCCGCTCAATTTTAACAACAACGCTCAAAATCGAATGGACGACAACAGCCGGAAAAGTTTTTTCAAGGTGCTGGGTGCAGGCGGCGTGGCGCAAATCAGTAAAGCCTTGACGCGGCCGGAAGCAAAGGTTTCATCAGCATCGCTGACTCTGGAGACCTGTGCCCGTCTGCAGCAAAACAGAGTTTGTGGGCATTGAATCGGATGACTGAGAATACACCACAAATTGAAAAGATTTCTGATCGTGAAACCTAACTACTCACTCTATGTTAGAAATAGGTGTAATTGCTCAGAATTGCGCCCCAAATTCGTCAGATCAAGGCGTAAAATGTGAGTTTACACGGCTAAATGATCATTTTACAACGCAGAGATGGCGGATTTGGGGCGTGAGTATGAGTAGTTACCGTGAAACTGGGGCAGCGATTAATGGTGTCGGTAGCCCTGATGTTTTCAAACTGGAGCGAGTCAATCAGAGTAGAGGTGAATCATGCAGGATGTTGTAAGCTATATACTCAATCTGACTTATGTGGTGTTGCCCGCGTATCTCTTTATTCAGGTCATGATCTGGCTAATCCGGATAGTTTATCTGAATCAATCGATGATTGTTTCGTTTCCTCTGCCGTAGGTGCCCGCCAAATGACACAGGCGATACTTTATGAGCAAAGTCTCAGGCATCTACTGGCGCCGATTTACGCAGCGTTGGAAGATCCGTCGGTTTCTGAAATAATGATCAACGGCTATAACGATATATATATCGAACAGGGTGGTCAGCTGTTGCGCATGGATGCCCGTTTTGACAGCGAGGATGCTTTGGAATCGGCGATGCGTAATGTGGCTCAGTTTGTGGGTAAACGCCTGGAACCCGGTACACCAAGTATCGAAGCCCGCCTGCCCGATGGTTCACGGGTGCATATTGTACAGGCGCCGGCTGCGCGTAATGGTCTGTGTGTTGCCATTCGTAAGTTTTCCCGCAATAAACTGGATCTGGATGCGTTGGTCGAATCGGGGACTTTAAATGGTGAAGCGGCCGAGTTTCTCGGCATTTGTGTGGGTATGGCGAAAAATATCATTGTTTCCGGAGGTACAGGCTCGGGTAAAACCACCTTATTGAATGTTTTGTCGACCATGATTCCCGAGGACGAACGGATTATCGTTCTGGAAGATTCATCGGAGTTGCAGTTGCAACAACCCCATGTGGTGTCGTTTGAAGTGCAGGCGCCGGATCGGCAGGGGCTGGGTGGAATTGATATTGCCGGTTTGTTCCGCGCCTCGCTGAGAATGCGGCCTGATCGCATCATAGTCGGCGAGTGTCGTGGCGGTGAAGCACTGGATATGATTCAGGCCATGACATCCGGCCACAGCGGTTCACTGTCGACCTGTCACGCCAATACCCCAAGTGGGGCCTTGAACCGGCTGGAGACCATGGCTTTAATGGCCGGTGTCGATATCCCGCTGTTTGCCTTGCGGGCCCAGCTGGCTTCGGCGATCGATGTGATTGTACAAATATCGCGCTTTCACGACGGTCGGCGGCGAGTCATCGCGATTAGCGAAGTGTTGGATTTGAATGAAAAAGGTGAGTATCTCGTGGAAGATCTGTATCGATATGAGCATGCTGCAAGAAAAGCGGCCGACACACTGATATGGAGTGGTAAGCCAGCCAGCTTCCGGCAACAATTGTCGTATTCCGCTATGGCTGAAACTATTCGCTTAAGCGGGCGCGTGTGGGGTGGAGGCAAGTGATGTGAACTTGACTAGGTCTAAGTGGTTTCGGTGGTATAGAAGGTTTGTTTTTATGCTGTTTATAGGGGTTTTGTTGGTGTATGGGGTGTTGGCTTTTCGTGACGCGATTATCCGGAGCTGGACCGAAGCTTTTTCAGAATGGCCTTGTGTAAAGGCATCCTGCGGTGCTAATAATCCATTTTGATATTTAGGAGAAAATATAATGTTTAAAAAAACTAAAAATCTGTTAGAGCGTATACACCGCAATGAAAGCGGTGAAATGCCGATCGGCCCTATATTAGTGATTGCGTTTATTGTCGTTCCACTGGTCATTCTTTTGACTTTCTTCAAGGATAAGTTAGTAGAGGTATGGAAAAAAATCACAGGAGAATTACTGGGCAATGACCCTAAACCGGATAACCCTTTTTAGACAGGCAGGCGCCGCATTGATTCGAATATCCGAGAGTCGAAGGGAAATAGCGCATTGAATATTATTGCACTCCCGGTTCATCTTGCGGTGGCCGCCAGTATCGTGATTTTATGTGCAATCACAGACTGGCGCAGGCGGATCATACCGAACTATTTAACTTACCCGGGGATCTTATGGGGTTTTGGTCTGGGCGTGGCGCCCGAGTCTTCTTTGTCCATCCAATCGTCTCTGGCGGGTTTTGGCATTGGTTTTATTCCGGCGCTGCTGCTGTTTGCGATGGGCACCATGGGTGGCGGTGATGTCAAGTTACTGGCGGCTATGGGCGCGTTGGTCGGTTATCCCGGGATTCTGGACGTGTTGTTTCTATCCATTCTCATGGGCGCTGCGCTGGGAGTGTCGTTATTGATCTGGCGCGGTCAGTTTTTGTCCACGCTGCGCGGTATGAGGGGGTTGATTCTGGCAATGTTTTATCCGGGTCTGGCAAAACAGGTTCCGGCGATGGACAGTGAGTTTCCTTTTGCGGTGGCGATCGCGCTGGGTACCTTGTGGGCGCTCTATCTGCCCGGCCCGGTATTGTTGCTCAGAGTGTGATTTTAGGAGACAGCCGCCAATGAATCCAATGACCTCCCGTTTCGATGCAGAATTTGTTGATCTGTTGCTGCATTCGCCGACATTCTGGAATACCGCGGGATTGTGGATGGGTCTCAGTGTTTTGCTTGCGCTATCGCTGTTGTATTGGCTGCGCTGTCGGGCCTGCAGACAATGTCGGGCTGTGGCGGGCGACACAAGCGGAGCGGCCGGGGCCGTGGACATGGTACTGACATTGCCGATCTTTATTGTGATTGTGCTGCTGATTGTCCAGTTTGCGATACTCGCCAATGGCGCGCTGATCGTTCATTATGCGGCCTACACTGCTGCGCGCAGCGCCCGGGTATACAACGATAAATTTGTCTGTCTGCTTTATCTGCAATCGCGTCCCAATTTGTGCCGTCAACAACAGGCGGTTTATGAACGTGCGGCACGCTTTGCCTTGATCGCCGCTTCTTCCTCCAACCCTTATTTGCGCTGCCGCGGCAATTGTGAAGTTCCCGAGTCGATTCTGGCGACCCTGGTTGCGGCTTCTGGAAATCCGCAAAACCGAGCCGATAATGTGCTTAAAGTTGCCGGCTTTTCGTTTCGCTCGACTCCGGCTCGTGCCCTGCTGAGAAAAGCCCGCTATGCTTTTGACTCGGGAAATTCAAAAATTAATGTCACGACCCCGCCCCTGGCCTATTTGCCTGCGGTGCAGCAGGGGGGGCAGAACGCTGACGGGGCATTTTCCCGGGTTATGAAAGCAGCGGCAGCGGTATTGCCTGTGGTGACTGCAAAAGTTTCCTTTGATCTGCATATGTTATTGCCGGTGGGGCGGTTAATTCCCGGAACACAACAGCGTGAACAGGACGGACATTATTATAAAACCGCCACCGCCGAGGTGACTTTACTATGATCGCGGAATTGCTTTGCCGATTGCACCGGGATCAGCGGGGACAGGTACTGCCACTGATGATTCTGGGAATCGCGGGCTTTGTATTATTGGTCGGCATGGTCATCAACACCGGCCAGTCGACTGCAGACCGAATGCTTGTGCAAAACGGCGCGGATGCAGCAGTGATCACGCAGGCGTCGTGGGCGGCTCGGTCACTGAATATCATGGCGATGAACAATGTCGGTCAGAGTCAGATGTTTACTGCGTTTATGGTGACCGAAGCCTTATCCTGGACGATGGCTGAAGCCGCCAAAGAAGCCATTGAGCAAATCACAGCGGTGCAGCGTGTGGCTCGCGCTTTCGCGGGCGTCG
>CAZGQY010000230.1:0-5831 GCA_964528035.1 uncultured Methylococcaceae bacterium
CCAGAACCAGAACCAGAACCAGAACCAGAACCAGAACCAGAACCAGAACCAGAAATTGTAGAATCAAAAGAGATTAGTCCGGAAGTTTTAGAAGAATCCAGAGAGCAGGCAATTTCCTCTGCTGTTGTTGATGAGCCCAGTCCCGAAGTATCCCATAATTTAAATCCGAACGAGGACGTCAGATTACACGCCCAACAGATTCTAAGCAGCCACAAAACTTTGTCTAACCGCAACAATCCCTGGTACAAATATCTTTGTATTGTCAGCTTTTTCAGCGCTTGTTTTTATTATTACTACACCACCACAACCCCTGTAGCAACAGTATTATTCCCTGCTCCACTTCCGGATATGGCTAATCCAGCCGTCAAGTCAATCGAGAATTCAATCTTCGCGATCACCGAACCCAGTCCGAAACAAGCCGACAAATTGTTGGCAAAAACAGATCCACCCAAACCTTTGGCACCTTCATCTTCGAACCCCAACAAACAAGATTCCCAAAGAAATAATCACAAGAGTATACCAGTCGCGGAATTATCATCCCACAGTGCAACAAATACCGATGAATACCTTTTCGATGAACCCAGTATCATAATTAAAAAAGCTCGCGTTCCGGAATCAAACCATAGGAACCTGAGCCTCGCTTACCGGCATCTGAAACACTCCGATTATGAAATTGCCAGAATTTACTATCAAAAGGTACTGGCTATAACGCCAGAAAATGTCGATGCTTTACTTGGACTGGGAGAAATAGAGAAATTGACCGCGTCCCCTTCAACGGCCAAAGATTATTTTCAGCGTGCACTGCAATCCGACCCTGACAATCTTTACGCAAAATCAGCACTATCAGAGCTGAATCAACAATATTCACCACAAGAAAGCGAAAGCCAACTCAAGATACTGTTGTCCCAACACCCCGATTCCGCCGGACTGCATTTTAGTCTGGCCAATTTATACGCAAGTCAATCGCAGTGGGCTGATGCCCAGGCTTCTTACACAACTGCGTTCAAGCTGGATAAATCGCAACCCGATTACGCATTCAATCTGGCCGTCAGCTTTGACCATCAGGGCGATCGACTCAACGCAATCCACTATTACAAAACCGCACTGCGACTCGCTTCAGGTTCAAAGACCCAGTTCGACAAACAATCAACTCAGTTGCGTATTAACCAGATTATACGTAAACAGACTACACAGGAATCATGAGCAAACCCCGTAAACGCATCGGTGACCAACTGATCGATGACGGAATTATTGCGCCAGACGAATTGCAAATCGCGCTGACCGAACAAAAATTATCCGGTAAATTTCTCGGCAAGGTTCTGGTCGATTTAGGATTCGTTACCGATGATGTCATACGAAACGAACTCGGCCAGTCGATGGGGCAACAAAGCATCGACGTTAAATCCTTCGTACCCGACCCTGCAGCACTGGCATTTATCCCTCAGGAACTGGCCCGGCAGCTTAAAGTATTACCCACTCATTACAACGCTGACATTCACCACTTAACTGTTGCGATGCAGGACACTGCAGACGTCATAACAATTGATCGAATATCAGCACAAGTCAGTTCAGACATAACCATTGACCCCGTATTGGCCGGTGATGCTGATCTGGAATTCGCCATCGACCGAATATACGATTACGAATTGTCTATGGAAGGTATTCTGGCAGAACTGGAATCCACGCAGGTCGAAACCAATCAACAACAACTGGAGAGTAATGAATACGCCCATCCACTAGTCAGACTGGTCGATTCATTACTGCGTGAAGCGGTAAAAAAAAGCGCTTCTGACATTCATTTCGAACCCGAAGCGGGATTCTTACGCATCCGCTATCGTATCGATGGCGTCATGCACAGAATTCGAAGTCTCCACAAAAAATATTGGTCCGCGATGGTGGTGCGTATAAAAGTCATGTCCGAAATGAATATTGCCGAAATGCGAGCCCCTCAGGACGGTCATATGTCACTGGATATTCATGGTCACAGCATCGATTTTCGAGTCTCCACACAGCCCACTCTGCACGGTGAGAATATTGTTCTGAGAATTCTTGACCGTAAAAAGGGTATTGTTCCGCTTAAAAAACTGGACCTTAGCGAAGACATACGCACCAATATTGAATTAATGATGGCCCGCCCGGAAGGAATAATTCTGGTAACCGGTCCAACCGGCAGTGGCAAAACGACAACGCTTTATTCGATGTTGAATCATTTGAACGATGAATCCGTCAACATCATGACTCTGGAAGACCCGGTCGAATACCCCATGCCGCAAATCCGCCAAAGTTCAATAAGCCGAGCTGCAAAAATGGATTTCGCCGAAGGAATCCGTTCATTAATGCGGCAAGACCCCGATATCATACTGGTGGGTGAAATCCGTGATCAGGATACAGCCAGTATGGCTTTTCGCGCATCGATGACCGGCCATCAGGTATTTTCCACTTTACATACCAATTCTGCAGCGGCGGTATTTCCAAGGCTGTTCGACATTGGCGTTACAGCCAATGTTATGGTGGGTAATATCATTGGCGTCATTGCTCAAAGACTGCTGCGAATTTTGTGCAAATCCTGCAAACAAGCCTATAAACCCGACGAATTGGAATGCAGACTGCTTAAACTGGATCCGCGAAACCCACAAACAATTTTCCAGCCTACAGGTTGTGAACAGTGCCACCATACTGGTTATTCCGGTCGCTTGTCGATTATGGAATTGATTCGGGTAGACTCTGACATCGATACCGTCATCGCTCGAGGTGCAGCCACTCAGGAGATCCAGAAAATCGCAAAAGACAAAGGCTTTAGTTCACTCGCCGACGATGGCATCGGAAAAGTAATTGCTGGGCTAACTTCACTGGAGGAAGTCAGCCGTGTCGTCGACCTTACAGACAGGCTCATTCATTAGAAATGAGTGAATTCAAGTATCGTGCAGTCAATAGCTCTGGAAAAGTAGTCAGCGGAGTATTGCTGGCAGACAACCTTCCGGAACTTGAATCGCGGCTGCAAAAACAACAATTGGAACTCATCAGTGGCACCCAAACCAATAAAGCCAACGACCGTTTTCGGCGCAAAAAGGTAAGCCGAAGGGAATTGATCAACTTCTGTTTCCATCTGGAACAACTAATCGGCGCGGGCGTACCGGTACTCGATACACTGCGAGATTTAAAATACAGCCTGGATCCAGGCTATTTTCAACAGATCGTCGCAAGTCTGGCCGACAACATCGAAGAAGGTAAAAATTTTTCCGTTGCTTTGCAGGACCACCCCATCATTTTTCCAGCCTCGTTTACCAGTATCATCAAAGCTGGCGAATATAGCGGCGAATTGCCTGCCGTACTGAAAGACCTGGTCGATTCACTCAAATGGCAGGATGAACTGATTTCGCAAACAAAAAAAGCTCTGACCTACCCATCGTTTGTGGGAATTATGGTGTGCGCAGTGGTCTTCTTTTTGATGATTTACCTGGTTCCGCAAATGCTCACGTTTATCACCTCCATGGGACAGGAAATTCCGCTGCATACCAAAGCATTGATCATCGTTTCCAATATTTTTGTAGTCTACTGGTACTTGATTCTGCTGCTACCAATCCTATGTATTGTCGCAATCAAATCCGGCAGGGCTCATAGCGAAAAATTCGTCGAATTGACTGATCGGCTGCTATTAAAAACCTGGATATTAGGTCCAATTCTTGAAAAAATTCAACTGGCCCGTTTCGCTAACCATTTCGCTCTCTTGTACAACGCGGGTGTATCGGTCCTGGAATCGCTGGAAATCAGTCAACATATTATCACTAACAGAATCATCAAAAATGCTCTTGAAAGTGCGCGCCAACAAATTGCTGATGGCAGCAGCGTCAGCGAAGCCTTCGAATTTACTCATCTGTTTCCAAGATTGGTCGTGCGCATGCTGCGAGTGGGTGAGAACACCGGCAATCTGGGCGACTCCATACTCAACGTCAGCTATTTTTATAAGCGTGACGTCGATGATTCAATCGACAAAATGCAGGCCCTGATTGAACCCGCCATGACCACGATACTTGGCTTAATTTTGGGCTGGGTAATGTTGTCTGTACTTGGACCCATTTATGATCTGATGAGCAAAATAAAGACATAATTATGGCTACAGACATCGTTCTTCATTTATCGAATCGTTTCATCAAAGTCTTCAAGGTTTTTAAACACAAGATCCATGAAGAAACCCGCTTTGATATTGTAGATCAGAATACTCAGGCCTTTCGTGTATTTCTCCACGAGCTTGGGCAACACCCTGTAAGAATTGTCATTAATACTAAAGGGGAACTGCTTAATTTTCAAAAAATGCCGCGTATTTTCGGTCAGGATCGCAAAAATTTACTGGAACGTAAAATTCAACAAATCGCACCGGATAATGAATTTACTTATGTTCACAAATTGGGTTACGAAAAAACCAAAAAAAGAGATGAACAAATACTGATCTGCGCCCTCAGTAATTCAGAACATCTGAAGCCCTGGCTTGATTGCCTATTTCAAAATCACAATCCCGTACTCGGGATATTTTCAACTCCGATCATCCGCGAAACGGTATGCCAATTATTATCGCCTGATGAACACTCGCTCATCGTTTCCACCTCAAAAAATCGTGAAAAAGGCAAGTTGCAGTCCAGACAATGCTACTTTATTAACGGAAAACTGGTACTTAATCGGGTCGAATCGAACAATCTTCGCGCCGATGTTTATTCGGATATATTCCGCGAAATGGCCCGCACCCGCAACTATCTGTTGCGCGCCCACAAAATCGACCACAATAAGAAATTACCCACCTATCTGATTATTGACAGCCTAGACGTCGAACAGGCAACCCAATCGAGTTCACAACTCAGCCAGATACAGCTCAACATTCTCACTTTTGATGAATTAGCACAAATTATCGGTATGCGATCTTCTCCTGATCGCGCCGATTTTGACAATATTACGGCCTTTTTATGCGCTCGCAAGCATCGGTGGAAAAATCATTACCAAAGTGACACTTCACGCTATTTTCTGCACCATCACCAATTAAATATAGGCATGAAGGTCGCCAGTATTGCTGTTTTTCTTAGTGTTCTGTTATACGGAACCTTAAGTTGGTTAGATATTCAACAGGTAAAAAATGGCATAGCGAACACCCAAACCGCAATCAGCCAGATCAACCGCCAAATCGATGCAATACCACCTTCAACTAAGATCAAAGGCTACACCCCCATACAGATCCGGTCGCTGATGCAAGCCAACGAAACAATCAATAAACGTATCGCACGACCCGCTCACATACTCAATCCAGTCAGTATGGTACTCGTTAATCATCCGCTGATTAAACTCAGAAAAATTGAATGGCAAAAAACACCGCTGCAATCAGATGACATGAATCAATCACAATCCAATCCGGATTCTGCCATTATGAACCCGACCACTCAGACAATAACTGACCCAGGATTTACCGACCCCGGCTCTGATTCAAACCTACAATCGCAAAACAATGGCAAATCTCTGATCTACATGAGAATTTATGGAGAGCTTCATCCCTTCAATGGAGATTACCGTGAAGCCAATTTGCGGATAAATCAGTTCGTTGCATCGTTGACCAGACATCAGGACATTCCTTCAGCGACCGCAAATCTGCTACCTATGGATATTCGTTCGTCTGTCGATTTGTCCGGCGAAGTAAAAATAAACGAAGATAAAAAAAATTCTGCTATGTTTAGCATAGATGCAAGCATAGAAATTAAACCCGGATAGCTAAATTTATGCTTAGGAGCGAGGATTCAATAATATGCGAAAGATTGACGCAGGATTATTGTTTGTCTTCAAGGCGTAGCAAC
>CAZGQY010000231.1:0-5695 GCA_964528035.1 uncultured Methylococcaceae bacterium
TGTATGATCGATTTGTTCTTGCAATACAAATTGTCGATAAACGGACGGAATACGGTTGACCCATTTGTCATAGGCCTTAACAGGGCGATCTAACCGGACGCCATATTGTTGACAAAGGTAACCAATCGGCAACATTGCTCCCTGGGGTAGCTGAAAGTCAGGATAGGAATCTTTTTCTATACTGTCGGCCCAATTATCTAATCGTTTTTGCCATAGATTTTTCCAACTTTTCAGAATTGGGCCAAGATTTTTAAGCCCTTGTAATGAAAAGAGATCAGCGCCCAGCGGAATAACCACAAAATTTGTTGCAATGAGGACTGAGCGGTTTATTGCGCCCATATTAGGACCAATATCCACTAGAACAATTTCTGCCTGAACTTGTTTGGCAGCCATCTGCATAACCTGCCAAAATGAACTCAGAATGCGCATCGGTCGGTACAGATTATTATCGCCCATACTGTTCGGCCATTCATTCGAAATAGTATCTTCTTATCCTGATAATTCGACGGTACCGGGTATGAGGTATAAGTCTTTTTCAATTTTTTGTAGTACAGGTTCGACTATATCCCCCACGCTCATCAATGGCTTTACGCAATGATAAATGGTTGAACCTGTTGTTTGCTCATTCCATATTTGCTCAATTCTTTCCTCATCGAGAAATGCCGATGTTAGATTTGACTGCGGATCCAGATCAACCGCAACAACACGCTTACCCGAACTAGCGAAAGTCCAGGCTAGATGGTAAATGAGTGAAGTTTTACCGACTCCCCCTTTATTGTTGAAAAATGTCAGTATAGGTACACTCATGACATTTTTCTCAATACGCAAAGTACTGTGCTCTGGTTGGCTTCAAACGTAAGATCCGGATTGCCGTTTTCTTCGAGTGCTTTTCTGGCGATTGCTATACCACGACCAAAGGCCTGAATATATCCAAAAGTTTTTAATACATCGGCGATATTAGGGTTTCTATAGTCGGTAATGCCGGGTTGTCCAATGTTTTCGTTTGTCACATTTCCAAAGGGTCCACCCGGACTGGTAATTTCTATTCGATCATTAAACCAATATATCCGAACGGGCGCATTGGTGCTTTCGTAAGTACGATGAAGGACAGCATTGTAGAGAATCTGCTGAAGTGCCACAGAGGGGTAAGCCAAGTGATGTGCATGTGTTGGCTGGGAAACAATATCAATCTCTGAACGATTATGAGCGGTGAGTTTTTCTTCGGCTCGTCTAAGCATTTCTGCAATGGCGCCGCTAATATTTTCCTCGTCTGTGACAAGATCGGATAACTCCGTTCCGTCGATTCTCAGAAACTGTATATAGGCGCCCGGCAAAAAGTCTTGTGGATTTTTCCCGATCGCTAACAATCCAAGTATTGTGGGCGTTGGATCCTCGGGTGATACAACCATTTTGCAGGACGCTAGTCGTTCCTCGTAAGAACGGTCATTCGTATCCAGAATATCGGGAGCAAAGGCAGCAGGTAAAAATTCGTTTTCAAAAATAAGGCGGGACAGATCTGAAATATTTGCGGTTGGAATAGGATAAATATCGAAGGGAATATTTTTAAATCTTCTTTTCTCGATAAGAATGCGCTCTTCCTGTTCGTTCGCAATTGCCCTGCGAGGCCCGGTTCTAATCCATATACGTCCACTGTACTTTACCGGTGGTATATCCGAAGGCTGAACAGTGACCACAGCCATTTCAACCTTGTTTAAAGTGCGTTTTTCAACGGTAAGAACAGGTAATGGCAAGATATTGCCATCGGTTTTCATGTAAGCAAGACTACGCAGCAGATTATCGGTAATGGGTTCGTTGGACGGCGTTCCATTATCATTAGCGCCGATGAATAGTACACCCGGATGCTGACGGTTAGGCAGGTCATTAGCAAAGGCACAGACAGCCTGCCTGGCTTTTTTGTGGGTATCTCCCTTAAATGATTGCTTGCGCTCTGTAAGATCTGATTCCAGGTCTGCAAGTAAGCGTTCTAATTCTACATTAGAAAATGTTTTCATCAGATGTAGCGGAGACTGAATCAAGGGAAGTTATTGATAAGAGTTGAGTATATCATGACTCTACAACAACGCGACTCGCATAGCCTTGAGGTTCGCCAGTGTATCATCGACCACAGGAATGGCTGGGCGCTTATTCATGGCTGGCCAGGTTGAGATTGAAATGGCGATCCAGATAGTCTTCAAGCTCTGTAACCGATAACGGTTTACTGAAGTAATAACCTTGTGCATAATCGCAGTTGTGTTGTTGCAGGAATTCCCGCTGCGCCTGCGTTTCCACATCCTCGGTGATTTCGACTTCCAGTAAACCTGCGTGTGCAATCGACTGTGCCGAATACCCGCGAACAATTATGCTTCATAATTGAATACACGATTTTAAACCTGTTTCGATAGCGTCCCACTGAGCTTTTGGAAGGATAAATTCCACACGATTGTCTTGATTGCTATTGACCTGTGTGATTGTCATCAACCCATCACTGCAATTAAACAGGAACCATCCCCTGTTTGTGGCCAATATTCCTTTCATTCGCTCTGGTGAAATGCGAGAAAGCCAGTCACTTAGCTGGCGAAAATCGAAGGTTATATTTTTCGGGAACACCCAACCACAACTATGGAATCCATCGCCGGAATTTTCCAGGCGAGAAGATGTGGCGTGACTGTGTGCTTTGATTTCCTGTTTGTCCGTGGAGCTTGACGAATCTACGTGAGCATGAGGAAAGGTCGCTTCTCTGTGAGGGTTTCTGGGTATGTCCAGCCAGTCGGCATTTATTTTTCCGTTCGTTGACTGAGCGATTACCGATTTTGGAGTAGGGCTAACCGCCGCCCAATCAAGAAAGCGCTGCACTGATTGGCTATCGGCCAGATCCATTTTATTAGCGACCAATATGTCGCATAGAGCAATTTGGTCGACGAAATTTTCGTTGTTCGTATAGCGAACGTCGTTGAACTTGCGAGGATCAACCAGGCACACACTTGCTTGTATTTTCAAGACATCCTTAAAATGATCAGTACTTAAGGTGTCCAATATACGGCGTGGATGTCCTAAGCCAGAAGGCTCTATCAGCAATCTGTCGGGTTTTACCGCCCGTAACAGTCGATTTACTGCAACCTGCATCGGCAGGCCGACTGCACAACACATGCATCCCCCCGGAACTTCTTTAACGATTGCGCCTTTTGTTGAATAAATTGCACCGTCAATTCCTACGGATCCGAATTCATTGACCAAAATCGCCCATTTCTCATTGCGTGGTTTGTTTTCCAGCAGATTTAAAATGGCGGTGGTTTTCCCGACGCCCAGAAACCCCATGATTAGATTGGTTGAAACGGCGTGTAATTTAGGTTTTGTTGCGCGGGGCATGGTGGTTTTGATACTAACTGATAATACCTGCCAGTAATACCGTAGCGCGGATGGCGCTATTGTAAAAACTTAGAAAAGACAGAGAAATGTCTTTCAAGAAGACGGATTTCTCCAATACCCTCAGTACACCGGAGGCAGGCGTTCTGGACAGTCTAATCTCGGATTCCTCACTTTTGGGGGTTCTTCTGCAATACCCCATCCAAGTCTCGCAATCTTACTGCCCTAATTCCAACAGTAGTGTTCCCTGAATCTTATCCCGCCACAATGTCGGCACCTTGGCTTCATCGGCGTAATCACGCCATCGGGATACCACGTCCCGTACTTCTCCAACGATTGCTTGCGCGCGTCCGCGTTTCATCGAAGCGGTCTTTGCGCAGGTTTTGAAATCATCCAGAGTGTAATACTCTCGCTTACCGTTCATAGTCATCTGGTGGCTGGATGTCCATGCACCGGAGGGATTAAAACTGTAGGTCATATCATATGCAGGTGAAAGCGACCAATTCCCGGATTTATCCATCAAGAAGGCAATATTCTTGACATGGTCATCCTGGTTTCGTGCGATAATATTGAACGTCATGCGACGGAACTGTTCTTCAATCACGCTCATTGCCAAACCCAATCGCCGAATAACCAACTGCGCGTGTTCATAGGAATAGGCGCCCGCTCTGTTGAAATCATAATGCGCCAGAGCGCAAAGCGATTGCATATGGAGTTTTTCGCCGTTCTCCAGACGATCAAATCGTCGGGTCATAAAATGCCTTCTGCCATTTTCTTCGAATAATTGGCATTCGCTGAATTCAATACCACAGTCCCTTGCCATGATGTAATAGGCATATTCAATAGCGCCGTATCCTAGAGGGTCTTCAAGTTCCTTGTCTTTATTCCCTTTAACACCGTCAAATTTAAGTAGCCAATATTCAAAGTCTGCGGGTGCTTGAATTTGTCCGGAACGGACTTCGTTTGTCGCTGGGTTCCAGGCAATCAACGCCTTGGCCCGAGCACCACCGGCCGAGGTACCAACCTTCAGAATATCTCTCAGTGCTTGCTCTTTGCGTTGATCAGCAAATGAAGCCTGGAGCTCATTGCGATGACTCAGTACTTCCGATGCAAGGTCAACCAACTTGTCGATTTGTATTGACTTCGTCGGCTCGGTTTTGGATCCAATCGCGGGTTCAAACTCCAAAGCACCCATACCCCTCTTACCGATATAACAAAGGCGTTCGACAGCATTGAAAGTATTTGGCTCGCGGCCCTGTGTTGCTAACCAAGCATCAATCATTAGATGACCGAATTTGTCCGGGAGTGAATCGGCTAATAAACCGGGCAGCCCGTAAAAAGTTTTATTGTTTAAATCAGGGAAGCTATAGATACGTTTGGAAAGCGGCATTGTAATGGGCGAGATCTCGATGCCACTTGCGGTAAATTTCGCATCGTATTCGAAAGCGGTAGTCGTATCGTCTTCGCCCAAAGAGACCGCACCAATGGTACGACCCCAGAGCCTGACTTCGGCAACACTACTCATGGTTCGTCATCCCAAGACCAAGGCACATCGGATAGATCCGAATGACGCTGAGACGACGCTCGTCGCCGAACCTTTCCTTTTCGCTTTAACAAATCCATTGGTCTGGATCGGGGTTCGGGGATCATACGATCCAGACCCAGCAGCAGGTTCAATGCGCGCAGTATTCGAATTATGCTCGACATTTGTGCCGAAGCTCCGGCCTCAATTCTTTCCAGTGTTCGCTTAGAGACGCCCGCTTGCTCTGCAACCGCCGCCTGAGTTAATTGAAGATCAAGCCGACAACGCGCAATGCGCTCTCCGATTTCGGCAAGAACCACATCATCTGTGAGGAATTCGGATATTTTCATAGTCGTCATTAATGGCGATATATAATTTAAATAAGATATACTTCTACATTAATGACGACTTATAATTCATTTACGCAAAAAGTTCAAGTCGTCATTTATTACGTTTTGTTAACTTAAAAAGCAATAACTCGTAATAAAAGAAGAATCAACTCACCCAAACTTACTGCAAAGATAGTGCATTTTTTAGATTTTTTCGTGCCGGAATTTCAAATTTTTTCAGAAAGAACGCATGCCCATAGATTTGTGGACGACTCAAAAAATTATTTAATATCTCACTTCGCTTGGTCGTTAGTCATCCAACGATTGCAGACGGATACGTCAAACAATTCCTAAAGACCAAGATTGGATTGTGCTAACCTATCTTTCGATTCCCAACCATGAAAAATAACATAACTCATTGATAGTTATAAGCGAGTCGCTACCTCGTGAAAGATTTTGGGACGTCCCTGTCTCCAAAATC
>CAZGQY010000232.1:0-1835 GCA_964528035.1 uncultured Methylococcaceae bacterium
GAAAAGTATGCGAATTTTACAACAAAGTTTTGTTGTAGTGATGATGTATTTGATGGGCCTGTCCGTCGTAGAAGCCACGAATTTTTGGTGGGACAGCAACTGGAACTATCGAGTATCGGTAGTCATTGGCAGTGAAGATTTTGCGCGAACGGAAAAGCCGGCGGAAGTCGCGGTTGACTTTAGCAGCCAAATAACTGGAGCTGATCTGTCAACGCCCTTTGATGAAAATTCCATCCGAGTCATTGAAGTGGATGCTGCGGGCGAACTTATAGCGGCCGACATTCCCTATCAGTTTGATGCTGCGATTGACTACGATGCATTGACCAATGCGCATGGCGTCATTGTATTCATGGTGGATGGCAATACCCCCGCGCAGAGCGTCCGTTATTACCAGATCTATTTTGATGTTCAGGGCGGAGGCTATGTGCCACCGGTCTTCACTGATCGAGTGATTGTGACAGACAATGTCGTCGATGAAGGGCAGAACAGCTTTCTGGTCAGTACAGATACGGCGGATTATTTCTACCAAAAACCTGCTGCAGGGTTTTCGAGTATTGTGGATACAGAGGGTAATGACTGGATTGATTATCATCCCACAGGGGGCTCGGCGGGTCATTTTCGCGGAATACCTAATCTTGTTTATCCCGAGGGACATTTTCACCCTGGAGCGACATCAGCAACCAGCACACTGATAAACGATGGCCCATTGAAAACGACGATACGTTCCCAAACAACGGACGGTTTGTGGCAGGTGGAATGGGATTTTTATCCCGAGTATGCGCACATGACCGTGTTACAGGCGGATAAGAATTATTGGTTTTTATACGAAGGTACACCGGGCGGGCAGTTGGATACGGGTGATTTTGTAGTTCGGGCTGATGGTACACAAACAGCCTACGACGTTGCCTGGACGGGAGACTTTGTTGGTGAGGAATGGGTGTACTTTGCGGATCCTGCCGTCGGTCGATCAATCTACCTGAGCCATCACGAGGATGATGTGGGTACCGATTCGTATTATCAGATGAATGGTCTGATGACCGTGTTTGGTTTTGGTCGGGACGGATTGCAGAGTTTCATTCAACCTGAGCCACATCATTTCACGATTGGACTGACGGACAGTACGGATTACGGTGCGACCTCGACGACCGTGTATTCAGCGTATAAAGATATCAGTGCGGCGACAGAAAATCCCGCACAATTTGGAGACAACCAAGCCCCGACAACGCCGGGTAATCTGGTGGCACCCGTAGTAACTTCGACCACGGTAATTCTTGATTGGGATGCGTCCACCGATGATGTGGGTATTGCGTTATACCGGATTTTTATTGACGGTGTGGAATATGGAACGACGACCGAGACGGAGATCGACGTCGTCGGTTTGAACGCCACCCAAAACTATAATTTTACAGTCGTTGCGGAAGATACCCGAGGGAATGAATCGATTGGTGCGGTGTTGTCGGTTACAACGTCCGCCCCGGACACCACCCCCCCGAGTATCCCGGATGGATTAACTCTGGGTAGTTTGACGCCAACGAGTGTTAATTTCAGTTGGAACGCGTCCGTCGACAGTGAAGGTCTTGTCTCGTTGTATCACATATACCGTGATGGCGTGGAAATCGGCACGACCAGTAATACTGCGTATACAGACAGCAATGCAACACCTGATACGACCTACGATTATAGTGTCAGCGCAGAGGATTATTCGAACAACGAATCGGCGGCATCAGCGCCACTGAACGTAACGACCCCGGCCCAGGCCGCTCTGGACCTGTTATCAGGTTACCCCTTTGAAGAAGGGACGGGCCCGTCGGTGTTTGACGTATCGGGTCACGGCA
>CAZGQY010000232.1:1935-4212 GCA_964528035.1 uncultured Methylococcaceae bacterium
GTTTCAGTTGGAACGCGTCTGTTGACAGTGAAGGGATCGTCTCGTTGTACCACATTTTCCGGGATGGCGTGGAAATCGGCACGACCGGCACGACCTCGTACACCGATACCAGTGCGGTGCCTGAAACGACCTATGACTACAGTGTGAGTGCAGAAGATGACTCGAACAACGAATCGGCGGCCTCAAACGCATTGAATGTAACGACCCCCTTAAATTCGGGGCCGGATATAAATGTTTTCTACGGTAATCAACAATCTTTTGGCAATGTGGGTGAGGCACAGTACGACATCAACATATTGGGCAATGTTTCAGACCCGGATGGTGTGACTTCATTGAGCTATTCATTAAATGGTCAGGCGCCAGTGAATCTGAGTATGGGGCCGGATAACAAGCGATTGCAATATGCTGGAGATTTTAACGCGGATATAGAATTTAATCAGTTATCTACAGGTCAGAATACTGTTGAAATAGTTGCAACAAACGGCTTGGGATACAGCTCAACAGAAATTGTACAGGTGAATTTTCCGGGTGGTAATAATTGGCCTGCAACTTATTCAGTTGATTGGTCCGCGGTTACAGATATTCAGGACGTGGTTCAAATAGTCGATGGTGATTGGGCAATCGAAGGTGGGCAATTACGCACCCAGCAGATTGGTTACGACCGATTGGTAGCACTAGGGGATGTTCAATGGCAAAACTACGAGGCGACTGTAGAACTGACGGTTAATGATATTGATGGAGATTGCCGTTATTTAGGCTTGTGTCCAGGGAATGCTCCAGGATTAGGGTTGTTGGTTCGCTGGCCCGGTCATGTTGACTGGGATTCAAGTCAGCCAAAACACGGTTGGTATCCAATGGGTTCATTGGGTTGGTTCAGGTGGTATGGAAGCAATACATATTTAGAAATGCTGTCGGGAAAAACCGGTAACCTGGTCTGGCAGGATCCTAGCTATGATTTACCGACTGCTGTGACTTATACCATGAAAATGCGTGCTGAAACGACTTCGAGCGAGCATCAATACAGCTTGAAAATGTGGCCATCCGGAAGTCCGGAACCCTCAGTTTGGGCGCATACCTACAGTGAAGATCTCTCAGAAACCGCTGCTGGTTCTTTGTTATTGGTCTCTCATTATGTCGATGTCAGCATAGGTGATGTAAATGTTACGCCTCTGGCGGATGCCTCTCCTCCGGTGATCTCAAATATTCAGGTATCTACATCGTCTACCAGTGCAGTGGTAACCTGGGAAACAAATGAAGGTTCTGACAGTCGGGTTGATTTTGGACCAAGCAGCGCTTACGAAAATGGTTTTGTTAGCAATTCCGCTTCAGTGACTCAACACAGTTTGACATTAACCGGACTGTCTCCTCAAAGCACCTACCATTACAGCGTGTCCTCAACAGATATCAGCAGCAATACCAGTCAGTCGGTTGATCTGATCTTTAACACAACAGCAGTGGGTGGTGACACCATAGCGCCGACGCTCAGCAATATGCAGGTATCGACGGCTGAAACCAGTGCCACCATCAGCTGGACCACCAACGAGGCAGCTGACAGCAATGTAGCATACGGTACGAGTAGTGCCTATGAGAATGGATCGATAAACGAGACCAGCTTAGTCGTTAACCATAGTATCACCTTAAACGGTTTAACATCGGCAACTCAGTATCATTATGAAGCCAGTTCAACGGACGGTAGTGGAAATACCGGCTTAAGTGGCGATCTGGTGTTTACCACCGATGATCCGGGAGCTCCTCCTGCAAGCGTAGTTGCCGACGAATTCAATGGCGCATTCGATACAGGACTCTGGACAGTAGTGGATCCTGTTGGAGACAGCACGGTGTCCACAAACGGTTCGCAACTGGAGATTTCGATACCCGGTGGCACCAGTCACGACATTTGGACCAGCGGAAATGACTCAGCACGGGTTATGCAGTCTGTCATTGATGAAGATTTCGAAGTCGAAGTCAAGTTTGATTCAGCGGTATCCCTGGGCCATCAGATGCAGGGAATATTGGTTGAAAGTGATGTCAATAACTTTATACGCTTTGATCATCACAGTGACGGCAATCAGAGCTATGTTTTTGCTGCATCCATTGTCGCTGGTTCTTCAACCGTCAGAGTGAACCAGAGTATTTCGAATGCAAGTCCTCTGTTCCTGCGAGTCGGGCGAGCGGGTGACCAATGGACTTTTGCCTACTCAACAGATGGTATAAATTTCCTGACTGCAGCAACATTTAATTATTCAACGACTGTTACAGGTATAGGATTATTCGCTG
>CAZGQY010000232.1:4312-5675 GCA_964528035.1 uncultured Methylococcaceae bacterium
GTTGGAGACAGCACGGTATCCACAAACGGTTCACAACTGGAAATATCGGTACCAGGTGGTACCAGTCATGATCTTTGGATCACTGGAAATGACTCAGCACGTGTGATGCAGCCGGTTATTGATGAAGATTTTGAAGTCGAAGTCAAGTTTGACTCAACAGTATCGCAGGCGTTTCAGATACAGGGTGTTCTGGTTGAAACGGATCCAAACAATTATCTGCGATTTGATTATTACAGCGACGGTAGTCAGACTTATATTTTTGCCGCATCTTTTGTCGCTGGTGTTCCAACAGTCAGAGCCGACCAGGCTATTGTAGGTTCATCTCCTCTGTTTCTGCGAGTCGGGCGAGTGGGTGATCAATGGACTTATTCATACTCAACGGACGGCACTAACTTCGCGACGGTGGCTACATATAACCACATAACCACAGTAACCAGTATGGGTATATTTTCCGGGAACGCTGGTAGCAGTCCTGCACATACCGCACTGGTTGATTATTTTCATGTTCAATAAAGGTATTTGCGGTATCCCTGTTGAATCAATAACCAAAACTCGTGATTGCGCGGTGGGCAGCTAATTGTTGCCCACTTTTTCCAATCTGCTCCTTAGCGGGCAGAATAAATTCGGAACATGATATCAAATAGAATAATTAATCATTTGTGATTATTTCAGGATCCACTAAGTGGTACGGATTCCTGCTTGGTTTGTAATTATTCAGCGACAATTTTTCTAAGGATTTGCGCTGTGGCCCAGGAAGTCACTGAGTAGATTCCTTTTTGCCTCTGCTGCTTCGCACGCCTGAAAAACCGTGCGGCCTTGTCTTTAACTGCTTTTTCTTTGTTATTTATCACGGCCAGCCTAAATATTGATCGTTATTATAGAGTTGATGCCAATGGTGTTGTTTGTTTATTGCATTATTGGTATCAGTGTTTATATAGATAGTGCTGTCAAAAAAATTTACATCATTTTTGCGATTTAAAATTAATATATGAAGAAAACAGTAAGATATAGTTTTGGCATGGATAATGCTTTTTATTTGGGTAGGCTAAGGGAAGTTCTAATTTAATTCCTAATTCAGTGATCTTGAAATTTGAGCTTATAGGTACGTTTACAGCTGATAACAAGATCCTCAGTAATCAGAATGTGGTGATCAAACGACCACAACAGGGAACATCCGTGACTGGAAGTTTTCATCGGATCATCGGATAAATATCCGGGTTTCGAAGCGGAAAGTCGAATTATTGGATGGAGTGAAAACAATAATAAAACGCAAACGGGTATCAATATACTCATTGCGACCACCAAGGAGAAAAGTATGCGAATTTTACAACAAAGTTTTGTTGTAGTGATGATGTATTTGATG
>CAZGQY010000233.1:0-5671 GCA_964528035.1 uncultured Methylococcaceae bacterium
TTTAATCATGATCTGGAAGAGAAAAATCGGATATTTCAGCGAATAATGAGCAGAAGAACCTTTGGCTCGCGATTGTTCATATCATTGATATATGGTTTTGCTTGGATAGGTCCTGCCAGATGCTGTTCCTCATAAGCCAAAATATCCTCCATTCGATAGACCACGCGGCCACCGATCTTCAGGAAGTGCGGCCCCCAGCCAATAGCCCGCCAGCGCTCGAGGGTGCGTTGGGAAACGTCCCATCGTTCAGCGAGTTCCTTCTGATTGATGTGGTTACAGCTGAATTTCGGATGGTTCATGGCTTTACTCGTCTGCGTTGTTTTCGCCATGAATGCTTCCTGTTGCGCAGTTATCAAGTAAAGAGTGCCGTTGACGGCTGATTGATGCTGGTCAGTAGTGTATAGTCAGCATTATTCGGTTTGCGGTGTCTTTCCACCGCCACATATGAATGTGCTTTCATAATAAAATATCTTTGCAATTACTCAGTGAGTAATTTGCTGAGGGTGCAAGGCATTGATTATTTGGGCTTCTGCAACAAGGACGTTGCAGCAGAGCTTACACGGATGTATTCACGCGTCCCGAACAATCAATGCCTTGCACGCTGACTACGAAAATTGCTGAGTCAATACATATCTTTTTGAAGTTTGTTGGATTTCCAGCTGTTAACACGAGCCAAGGTCCGCAGCTATTTGCCGCAAGATAGTGAAGTGGCTACACTAATTCGGACACTCAACTTGACGTAAAAAACAAAAAGAGGTGTGTCAAACATGATTAAGCAAAAATCCGGTTTTTCCCGCCAGAATTTCGGTCCATTAAGCCGTCAAAAAAGGCGAGTCCCCATTGTCATGAGTTGCGTGCATCGTCAGCTTCCAGAAAATTAATGTGGCTTGAAGATAACGATGATTGCCGGTTCTGCGGGTTATGTTTGTAGTTCGTTACAGTTAGCAGTTCACGAAATATTTTTGTATAACTGCGTCAGATTCGTTTTGCTTAAAAGTCGATACCAAATGACACCCAGATTCTTTGTGTATCCGTGGCAAAGTTTCGAGCAAAATAGTTGGCGTATTTGAAGAGTAATGTATAGTGTCCGGCGAATTTTTTTACCGCTAATGCGTCGATTTCGTGGCCATAATCAATACCTCCAACGGCAGAGTTAAACTGATGGTACACGGCCATTAATTTTACGCCATAAAATCGGCTGGAAAGGACACCATAAAGATCCTGGATACCCTGCGGGGGCGTTGCGAGAAATTTATCAGCCCAACCATTAAAGGCATGATTGATACCCAGCGGTGTTCTAAAACCGACATTATTATCAGAACCCAGCTGCTCCCAGCCTATTTTACCGGTCAGGTCGGTGAAGCCCCAGCCAATTTTTGGAATTTTAAAGCCGACGATGAAGTGCAGATAGTTTACATTGTAGCGATTGGGGTTGTTCTGATAGTCTCTCTGATAGGAATATTCGCTGGTGTATAGAGCTTTTAGGTTTTAGTGTCGGTAATCTTTCGTTTCTCTGTCTGTTTCAGTATAGGTGGTTAAGAGATAGGTTAGCAATAAAAAAGGGCCATCCTCTTTTTAAAGGTTGGCCCTTGGTTGTAAAAAATATTAATGGTTTATGCTAAGGATCTCCGTTTGAAAATGGCAAACGATTATCTTTGGTTAACCTATGTCAATTTACTCAATTTTTCGCTAATCCTGTTTAATTTCCTTATTTTTTTGTTGATTCGCTTTCTTTTTTCGGCCAGCTTACGTAGAGATTTACGTAATCGAACACATCTCTTTTCGTCAGGCACCTTGCACATGCTTTTGACTTTAGATTTCGCATAACGAATTCGGTCTCTAATTTTGTCCATGCGGCTAAGACTGGAGTCCTTTAATTTTGCAATTAATAGCATTTTAGCTTTTATAGCTTCCAATCTGGCGCGTTTCTCATCCTTGGCTTTGTCGGCGTCATTATCAGATTCGTCTGCATCATGCTCATCGTCATTGTCATTATCGGAATCCTTGGAAACAACCATGACATACTGACTTTTGGCGGCCAATATAGAACCGTTGGATCCAAGAATATTTGCGTAGACCTTATGCTTACCGCTCATGCCTGTTCGGTACTTCAGTTCGAATTCCAGTTCTTTCTTCAGGTTATAGGATTTTTCCATCAGATTCATCTTACTACCATCGGGCTTTTCGATGCCGACCTCAAGTAGTACCGGTATCCGCTCGTCTTTCTCCATTTCACTGCGATCAAGGCGGGCTTTACCATGGATTTCTATGGGTTTTCCAACCTTCTCAACCGTTTTGGGTTCTACTTTCAATCTTAGTGAAATATTGACAGCAGGTGGTGGAGTGATATTTTTAGCAGTAACAACTACAGAGTCAGGAGCACTGTCAATCAGACCATCATTGACAATAAACTGGACGATATAATCTCCAGGCATATCCGCAACAAAAGTCGGCATGGCTCCAGATGTATCGGACAATACCGCCGTACTGCCTGCGGGTTTGGACGTGAATGAGCAACGATAGCTCAGTGGGTCATTGTCCGCATCGCTTGAAGCACTGCTGTCGAGCGTGACTGTATCGCCCTGATTGACCGACTGGTTCGGCCCTGCATTCGCAACCGGTATAGTATTACCGCTTGCTGCATGGATGACGACAGAATCTGCTGCACTGTCGACCGTACCGTCGTTGACAATCAGCTGAGCGACATAGTCCCCGGCCACATCGGCAACAAAGCTTGGCATTGCAAGGCTAGGATCAGACAAACCGGCGGTACTGCCCGCAGGTTTGGAAGTGATCGACCAACTGTAGGTCAGCGGGTCACTGTCTGCATCGTTTGAAGCACTGCCGTCCAGAGTCACCGTATCGCCTTCTGCAACCGACTGATCCGGCCCTGCATTGGCGATTGGTGCAGTATTGCCGTTTGCTGCATGGATTACCACAGAGTCTGCGGCGCTGTCGATCATACCGTCGTTAACGATGAACTGAGCCACATAGTCTCCGGCCACATCTGCAACAAAGGTCGGCATTGCCGCGGTTGAATCAGACAAACTGGCGGCACTACCCGCAGGTTTGGAAGTGATCGACCAGCTGTAGGTCAGCGGGTCACTGTCGGCATCGCTTGAAGCACTGCCGTCCAGAGTCACCGTATCGCCTTCTGCAACCGACTGATCCGGCCCTGCATGAGCAACCGGTACAGTATTACCGCTCGCTGCATGGATGACCACAGAGTCTGTAGCACTGTCGACCATACCATCATTGACGATCAGCTGAGCCACATAGTCCCCGGCCACATCGGCAACAAAGCTTGGCATTGCAGCAGTCGTATTAGACAAGCTGGCGCTACTGCCCCCAGGTTTAGAGGTGATTGACCAACTGTAGGTGAGTGGGTCACTGTCCGCATCGCTTGAACCGCTGCTGTCGAGTGTCACCGTATCGCCTTCTGCAACCGACTGATCCGGCCCGGCATTAGCGATGGGCGCGGCGTTACCGTTGGCTGCACGGATGACGACAGAGTCTGCGGCACTGTCGACCGTACCATCGTTGACAATGAGTTGGGCCACATAGTCTCCGGCCACATCGGCAACAAAGCTCGGCATTGCAGCAGTCGTATCAGACAAACTGGCACTACTGCTCGCAGGTTTGGAGGTGATTGACCAACTGTAGGTGAGTGGATCACTGTCCACGTCGCTTGAACCACTGCTGTCGAGCGTAACCGTATCGCCAGTGGCCACCGATTGATCCGGTCCGGCATTGGCTATTGGCGCAGTGTTTCCGTGCGCTGTGTGAACCACTACGGTATCGGCTGCACTGTCGATCATGCCATCGTTGACGATAAGCTGAGCGATATAATCCCCGGCGACATCGGCTGTGAAAGTGGGCATTACCGTCCTTGGATCAGCCAAACTGGCAGCACTGCCCGCAGGTTTGGACGTGATTGACCAACTGTAGGTGAGCGGGTCACTGTCGACATCGCTAGAGCCACTGCCGTCAAGTGTGACTGTATCGCCCGTTGTAACAGACTGGTCAGATCCTGCGTTGGCCACCGGTGCAGTATTTCCAACGCTGGCAGTAATAGTAACACTGTCTGCGGGACTGTTCTCGGTTCCGTCGTTGACCACCAAATCGGCTGAGTAGACGCCCGCGACATCTGCAAGGAAAGTTGGCATGACTGCACCTGGATCAGATAAAGTCGCACTACTTCCAGCAGGTCTGTTCAGGATCCAGCTATATGAGAGTGTGTTACCGTCTGCATCGCTGGAACCACTGCCGTCTAACGTCACTGCATCACCTGCCGTAACCGGCTGATCCGGCCCTGCGTTGGCGATAGGTGCTGTGTTTCCGGGGCCGGCAGTTATCAAGACACTGTCGACACCACTGTTATCGGTACCGTCATTGACCATCAGGTCAGCGCTGTAAATACCCGCAACATCCGCTGTAAACGTTGGCATTACCGCAGTGGCATCCGATAAGGTTGCAGTGCTTCCCGCAGGTGTGATTAATGTCCAGCTGTAAGTCAGCGGATCGCTGTCTGCATCGGAAGAAGCACTTCCATTCAGTGGGACCAAATCGCCGGCTGTGACCGTTTGGTCTATTCCTGCATTGGCGATTGGTGGAGTGTTGACGAAACATGTATTGGTTGGGCTGGCTGCATTGTCATCACAATCAAGGGTTATCCCCGGTGCAGGACAGGTATTCGAGAAAAAGCCATCGTTATCGTTATCGTTACAGGCATAGAAGCTGAAATTAGCGTGGACTTCGCCGTGGGGTGGTGAAGAGAAGCCCCAAGCGGCAGATGGAGGGCCGGATGTGCCGGAGCCTCGATTGGCCGCTTTCCAATTAGTGAGTCCAACCGTTGCCGGTGCGGTTACTGTCAGAGAAGAAGGTCCCTGCGAGATTCTTGCATCCATACCGGGGAATAGTTCCGTACCGGCTGAATTCAAAATGGCAACTCGAATCTGGCCTTTTATACCTTTTGAGTTTCCTCCATTGATATTAACCGCCATCTGGCTGCCGGTTGCCACAACAGACTGAGCTGAAGCAGAAAAGTTGATTGTACCGCCAGAGAATTTCGGTTTAACCTGGGTGGCATGTTCATGGCAAGATGAACATTGATCATTATTAGCGATCGGCGGAAAAAAAGTACTGGTTGGAGTATGGCAGTTACTGCAACCGTTGCTAGAAAAGAAATTTGGAAGGGCGAGCACATTCGGTGCCCACAGTGAAAGCGCGGGTACAATAATCATCATTGCTGCCAGCAGGTTTTGAGACAATGACCTGTACGGTCGTTGATGAATGTTCATTGATTAGTTCTCCAAATGTGAGTTGCTCGAAACAAAATGAAATATTTAATCCTGTGATGCGTTTAAATAATCGATATTTCTGTTCTATCTTTATATGTGATATCGCAATATATGTTTTTTCTGAAACAATCATTCCTGTTATTTATATTCGATATACAATTTATACCCAATATTGGGTTTTAATGTTGTGACGTGAATCGCAAAAATTTAATTTCGATAAAAATGGAGGTGAAAATTATCGACAGTGAGGTTGGCTACGTGGGGATCGTTAGGTAGATATTTATCTGATGAATGAGGATATTTGGTTTTTAATCACCCGCTAACCGCCATGGAGAGTGAAACGAAGGCGGTTAGTCCCCGGTAGCGATCAG
>CAZGQY010000234.1:0-5667 GCA_964528035.1 uncultured Methylococcaceae bacterium
CGCCAGCCAGTTCAGTCGCGAAAATTGGCAAAAATGTGCCGATTTCGGTTTGCTGGGACTGTCAGTACCAGGCACCTATAGTGATGGCCGGGACATAGAATTTCTAACCGCCATGCTGGCCATGGAAGGTATGGGCTACGCCTGCCCGGACAATGGCCTGACATTTGCGTTGAATGCACAGATGTGGACAGTTCAATTACCCATTGTTCATTTCGGCAGCGAGCAACAAAAAAAAACCTATTTGCCGGCCATGTGCCGCGGAGATCAGATCGGTGCCCATGTCATCACTGAGCCGCATTCCGGGTCTGACGTTTATAGCCTGAAGACTCATGCGCAAAAGTGTGAGGAAGGCTATAGACTAAATGGTAGCAAACGTTTTATATCGCTGGCACCCGTGGCGGACATCGCCCTGGTATTCGCGACCATTGATCCACAACTGGGTAAATGGGGCATTACCGCATTTTTAGTGGATTGTGCCTCAAAAGGCGTGCACCGCGGCCCGGTAAAAGAAAAAATGGGTTTACGCACTGTACCCATGAGTGACATTACATTTAAGGATTGCATAGTACCCGAAGCCAATCGATTGGGTCCGGAAGGTTCCGGTATGAGCCTGTCAACCAGCTCTCTGGAATGGGAACGCTGCTGTATTCTGGCCAGTCAGATCGGCGCTATGGAACGCCAGCTGGAAATCGCCACCGATTATGCTAAAAATAGACAGCAATTCGGTCAAACCATTGGCAAATTTCAATCCGTATCGGGGCGAATTGTGGATATGAAGCTACGTTTGGAAACTGCCCGTTTATTGCTCTATAAAGTGGCCTGGTTGAAATCCACCGGGCAACCCGCTATGACAGAGGCAGCTTTGTTGAAACTGTATTTAGGTGAATGTTTCGTACAGTCCAGCCTGGATGCAATTCAAGTACACGGAGGTCTGGGTTATATGACCGAATCCGGTATTGAACGAGATTTACGTGACGCCATTGGTGGCACCATCTACGCCGGAACCTCAGATATTCAACGTAATATTGTTGCCACTTTACTGGGATTATGAGGCAACGATGAATATCACCTTAATTCGACAATATTTGCTATCACATGGATCGCTATGCATTTTCTGATCCACCAGTGTATCGACGACTGGGCTCAGCGACAACCCGATGCACCTGCCATTGGCTTCCTTGATGAATCGCTGACCTATGCTCAACTAGCGACTGCGTCCACTGCTCTCGCGACCCAGCTTCTCGAATTGGGTGTTAAAAGCCATGATCGTATCGGCATTTATATGGACAAACGACTACAGACACCAATCGCCATGTACGGCATAATGAAAGCCGGAGCTGCCTATGTACCACTGGATCCGTCGGCCCCAGTTGAGCGTATTGCCTTTGTATTGAACGATTGCGGCATCCGTCATTTAATTACGGAAAACTCCAAGCTGAAAAAAATCGGGGCCATTACTGCCCAGTATGACGGCCTGGAAAGCCTGCTAGGCATCAGCCGCGAGACTAATTTACCACTCAAATCTGTTTCCTGGCAACAGATTGAATCCAATACTCTCAAGGTTTCTTCCCGAAAAATAATCAGTGACGATCTGGCTTATATCATATACACATCGGGTTCCACCGGCACGCCCAAGGGCATCATGCATACCCACAGTAGCGGTTTAGCCTTTGCGTTCTGGGCCACCCGGGAATATGGCTTGCAAGCAAATGATCGCTTGAGCAACCATGCGCCGCTGCATTTTGATTTATCGATTTTCGATTATTTTGCCGCGGCCGTAGCAGGCGCATGCGTGGTAATCATTCCCGATGATTACACTAAATTACCACCCAGTTATTCCAAACTTATTGCAGATCAAAAAATAACTGTTTTATTTACCGTGCCCTTTGCGCTGATTCAACTATTATTCAATGGTGTTCTGGAGCAACGCGATTTATCGGAGCTGCGCTGGATAATTTTTGGTGGCGAACCCTTTCCGGTGAAGCATTTACGCGCACTGATGGCACATTTACCAGATGCTCGTTTCGATAATATGTATGGACCGGCGGAAGTGAATGGTGTGACCCATTTTACAGTAGAATCAATTCCCGACGATGCAGCTTCGATTCCAATTGGTGGTATGAGCAATATTGCTGACGCCCTGGTACTGGACAAGAATAATTTGCCGGTAGCGATGGGTGATCCGGGTGAACTACTGGTACGCAGTCCGACCATGATGCACGGCTATTGGGGACAGCCTGAGTTGACAGCAAAATCGATGTTTCGACAAAGTTTATTCGACTGCTTTGACACCGTGTATTATCGGACCGGCGACCTGGTGGTTGAGAATGATGACGGTATCTACGAGTTTCTGGGACGTAAAGACCGGCAGATCAAAATCCGTGGCTATCGTGTCGAACTGGATGAAGTGGAAACGGCATTAGTCAGTCACCCGCAGGTTAAAGAGGGTGTGGCGTTTGCAGTTCCAACTGCCCAGGGTAGCCAACAAATTCAAGTAGCAGTCATTGCCAAACAGGGAGAACAATTATCCGTTGAAAATTTAACGGCATTTCTCAAGACCCGCCTGCCATGGTATGCGGTACCGTCTGAACAGGAAGTTTGTCTGCAATTTCCCAGAACAACGACCGGTAAAATTGACCGTCGTTGTTTGCGTCAGCAAGCCATCGACAGTCATCAATTCAACGAAGATACAAAAATTTGAAAATAAATGAAACCATTCGCAACTATTCAACGTATTGTCTATTGGGGGAATAATATACTGTGATTTTGCAACAACACTTCCAGGACAGTTTGACGCGTCCGCAATAATAATTTCTATCCTGGGAAAATAAAGGCAAATTATTCATGAATGCCCGCGAATTACCTATCGATGTCAGAGAAACTCTTGCCAATATAATAGCTAACGAACTGTTACGCAGTGGCGATTCGGTGGACTATGATGATAATTTACTGGCCGAGGGTATGGTGGATTCCTTAGGTATGTTGAGACTTGTGGGTTATATAGAAGACATCTATGGCTACAAGGTGCCTCCTACTGATTTTGTTATTGAAAATTTCCGCACTCTAAACCAGTTAAACCAGTATCTGAGTGATAAACTGGTGAATGCAGAGGATTCCTAAAATGGCGAGTCAGGGTCGGCAATTTCAACTCAGCGCCAGTCAAAGTCTAATTTGGACTGGCCAATTGTTGCAGCCCAACGAGCCCCTGTATAACATGGCTCTGGCATTCGAAATCCACGGTAGTATCGATACTGATTGGTTTCAGCAGGCATTCCAGAAACTGCTGGAACACGCTGAAATCATGCGTACTGTAATGATTGATACTGACCACGGCCCAAAACAGCTCATTCTCGATCAGGTGGATTTTATCATCGAGGTAATCGACTATTCGGATCAACTTAATCCCCGCGATGCGGCCAGAAAATTTCTGGACCAACGAGTCAAACAAAAGTTTGGCTATGAAGAACTTTTATTCGACACCCTGTTGTGTAAACTGACAGACGATCATTATCTCTGGTATTTCAATCAGCATCATGTGACCACCGACGCCTGGTCAACTTCAATCCTTTATACGACTCAGCAGCACTATTATGGTCTTGCCTGTCGAGGAAAATTGGAAGACGCCGAGGCATTGCCCCCCTATTCAGCTTATTTGGATGAAGAGCTATCAGTAAAATCTACTCGCCAGTGGTTACGTGCTCAGGCCTATTGGACGGAGAAACTAAGCAGAGGCTTCGTGCCGTCAACTTTTTATCAACCCACGCCAGAACAGCACGGCACCCGAACAGAACGCATGCATTTCCGTCTCGGCACACAGCGTTCTAATCGTTTAAAAAAGCTTTGCCAACAGGCTGAGTTTGTGGCTTTCAGTGAAGAACTCGGTCTGTTTCAACTTTTCTTAACCACTTTATTTGCTTACCTATACCGTATCAGTGGTAATCAATCCCTGGCTATTGGCACGCCATCGCACAATCGTGCCAATACCGAACTGAAACAGACTGCGGGCCTGTTTATCGAAATATTCCCAGTGTTAGTGGATATTAAGGAAACAGATACATTTTCTTCGCTTCACGCCAGAGTGAGCCGGGAAGTACAACAGTTATTGATTAATACCGCACCGGGAGTCAGTGGGGTTTCACAGAATCGTTGTTTTGATGTGGTTTTGAATTATATCACTGCGTCTTTTGGTGCTTTTGACGGTTTTCCCAAAACATCCGAATGGATACATTCAGGCTATGGAGATCATAATCACCTGTTTCGTTTACAGATTCATAACTTCGATCGTGGTGATGAGTTTGTACTGCATTTTGATCTTAATGAAGATTGTTTTGTCGGTGACCAGCGTAACTGGGTAATACAACACTTTCTACGCTTGATGGACGCATTTCTCGATGATCCAAACACTTTAGTGGATGCGATACCCCTGCTTGATGCTGAATCATTACCAAGTCTACCGTCGGTGGCCAATAGTGAGCATGGCTTCGTTTCGATCCTGGATTGTTTTTATCAAAGTGTCGCTAAAACCGGTTCCGCGGTTGCTCTTCAATGTCAGCAACTCAGCCTTAGCTATGATGATTTAAACACCCGCTCCAATCGCCTGGCACATTATTTAGTGGAACGGGGAATTACATCGGGGACTGTGGTCGCCATTTGTTTACCGCGATCTGTTGAAATGATCATCAGCCTGCTGGCAATTCTTAAGAGCGGTGCGGCTTATGTACCGATCGATCCTGACTACCCTGCGGAACGGATCAAGTTCATTCTGGATGATTCTGGCAGTACTGCGGTGATTTTGGACACGGATCAAAAGGCCATCGAAAGCCTATCCGAAGTACTGAGGATAAAAGTATCGGATGCCGATAAACTTGCAGCGGTGCAAGATCCACCGATTGTAAAAATCGAGGCCGATTGCCTTGCTTACATTATTTATACCTCAGGTTCCACAGGAAAGCCCAAGGGCGTCGCTGTCCACCATGCCGGACTGGCAAATTATATCAGCTGGGCCAGAGATTTTTATGTTTGCGGTGAACAACTCGATTTTCCCTTATTTACGACACTTTCTTTTGATTTGACCGTCACTTCTATCTATACACCCTTAACGAGTGGTGCACGGTTAGTAATTTATCCGCAATCTGATAGCAAAATCAATCCCATTCAAAGCGTGATCGAGGACAACGCTGTCGATATCATTAAATTGACCCCATCCCATCTGTTATTAATCCAAAGTATGAATTTGTCTGCTTCACGGGTTAAAAAACTGATTGTTGGCGGTGAAGATTTTAAAACACAACTGGCGCGAATCATAGACCGAAGATTTAGCGGAAATATTCAAATCTACAACGAATACGGGCCGACCGAAGGAACGGTTGCCTGCATGATCCATCGATTTGATCCGAACATTGACCAGGACAGTTCTGTACCCATCGGAAAGTCTATTGATAATGTTGAAGTCTATTTACTGGATCGACACCTGAATCCTGTTCCACAAGGAGTCATCGGTGAAATTTATATCGCCGGGATCTGTGTTGCCAAAGGATACCTTAATAAACCTGAGCTCAGTTCTGAACGTTTCGTCAATAATCCTTTTGAAGCGGGGCAAAAAATGTATGCCAGTGGCGATTTAGATCGGAAGAGCGTCGTGTAGGGAAAGAGTGTAGATCTCGGTGG
>CAZGQY010000235.1:0-5643 GCA_964528035.1 uncultured Methylococcaceae bacterium
AGCCCTGCTATGCGCCTGTTGCTACGCCTTGAAGACAAACAATAATCCTGCGTCTATCTTCGCATATTATTAAAGCCTCGCTCCTAACGAATAGTTAGAGATGTTGATTCGATAAAATCATGCATAGTGAGTAATATAAATGCATTTTAGACCCTGTTTAGTCATTCTCGTTTTGATCGGAATAATAATGAGTTTACTGTGGTTAGGCATTTGGCAGCTGGATCGAGCTGAGGAAAAGCGGATATTAATTAAATTTATGCAGTATCAGGCGCAGCGAGACGCTATTCGTCTGGATGGAACACAGGTGAGTCTCAATGAGTTGCGCCATCGCCAAGTGATTTTAAGTGGTGAGTATGACAGTGATCATCAGTTTTTATTAGATAATCAGATGCGGGAAGGTAAAGTTGGTGTTCATATTTTGACACCGATGCGTATCGAAGGAACTGCAGTTTCTGTTCTGGTGAATCGAGGTTGGGTTCCCATGTCTTATGATCGTAAAATAAAAGCGGATTTGGGGTTATCTGCAGTAGAAAATAAAATTAGAGGAAGAGTGAATAGTTTCCCGGTAGTTGGATTCCAAATAGAAGGTGCTGAAATACCTTCTGCAGGATGGCCGAGTATTGTCCAGGTTATTGATAGAGAGCAATTGTCTAGAGTCCTTGGGTATCCGTTATTACCGTATCAGGTGTTGTTGGATTCCAGGAGTGCGGGAGGATTTAATCGTCAATGGAAGCAATCGTATTCCGTTAGTCCGGATAAGCATGTTGCTTACGCGGTTCAGTGGTTTGCTTTGGCATTTGCCTTATTGGTTCTGGTTGTAGTCAGATGGCGTTGTGGTGATGGTCGAATCTAAAAATATGAATAATCATCGTAGGGTCTTGTTTTTGGTCTTAGTTGTTTGTTTGGGACCTTTTGTTATTGCGTTGATTCTCTATACCAACCTGGGGTGGATGAGTGGAAATTCGGCATATGGCAGGCTGATTGAGCCTCTAATATTGACAAAAAGATCAGAATTTCAGGGACTGGATGATTTTTCAAAATCAAATATTCATGAAATCCGAGGTCATTGGGTATTTATACATTTTGTACCAGGGTCTGGGTGTGGAGAGCAATGCAGCGAGGCATTAGAGAAAACAAAAAAGATCCGTCTGATGTTGAATAAAGATCTCATGCGAGTGCGT
Source organism: uncultured Methylococcaceae bacterium (assembly GCA_964528035.1). GTDB lineage: Bacteria > Pseudomonadota > Gammaproteobacteria > Methylococcales > UBA1147 > CAZGQY01. The sequence goes on from CAZGQY010000235.1 coordinate 1,182, forward strand.
AGAATGGCAATAATACTTGGCGAACTTGATACTCAATCTGTACAGTCCCTTTGGCTCAGCCATATCTATTTATTGCGGGTGCGTGCTTCCCGGCGTATTTTGGAAATCGCGAGGTCAGTGGTGGGATCCGGGTCTTTGGATGGTGTGGTTTTAGTTATGGATCCTATCGGAAATTTAATGATGTGGTATCCATCTGAATTTGAGCCGTATGAAGTTAAGAAAGATTTAAAACGGCTGTTAAAAGTTTCTCAGATTGGTTAGTTTATAGCCCAAAACAACGAGTAATATTAATGTTTAGAAAATTGGCATTGTTTAGTACGCTGATAGCGTTTTTTGTCCTAATGGCCGGTGCAAATGTACGTTTGTCAGATGCAGGGCTGACATGCCCGGATTGGCCGGGTTGCTATGGGCAATGGATTGTTAGTGGAACAGCAGATGTTGACACCAGTGATCCGGTATCGAGTAAACCGCTAAGCTACAATGTAGTGGATGCCTGGAAAGTAATGGCTCATCGATATTTACTGGGGTTATTTGCAGTAATTGTGTTGCTACTCTGGGGTATGTCTTTTGCAATTCGTCCGCACAGGATGAAAGCTATAGTGCTGACGACATTTTTGCTGGCTACGCTTGCATTGCAAATGGTTTTGGATCTGTGGAGTGTGCAGTTTAAACTCATGCCGTTGGTCGTCTCCGGGCAATTGTTAGTCGAGTTGTTCAGTCTGTGTCTGGCATTTTTAATTTTTCTCCGCTTTAACCCGACCACCGAATACAGTACACAAAAACTGTCCATACACTGGTGGTTAAAGCTGTCATTGCTTACTTTGTTCCTGGATGCCGCACTCGGTGTATGGGTTAGTTCTAATTATGCAGGTTTTGTTTGCCCTGATTTTCCCACATGTAAAGGATCGTGGTGGCCATCTGTTGATTTATTATCGGGGTTTCAAATCCCCGACAATTTTAATGCAAATTTTCAGGGTGGGGTGTTAAGCCATGATGCAAGAATAGGTATCAATTGGTTGCATCGACTTGGCGTTGTACTTGTGTTTATAGTCTTATCAGTGTTGTCATTACTAACCAGCACGCCTAAATATGAAAAAGACATTCGCAGGACGGGTATTCTCGTCAGTGGCTTGTTATTTACGCAGATAGGACTCGGTGTTTTGTACCAGATTCTGGCATTCCCGGGAGCGATAGCAATTGCACATACCGCTGTTGCAGTCTTACTGATACTTGCAGTGTTCTATATTCATTTTCGGGTCACGCTGGAGAAAAATGTACCAGGCGTGGAACCAGGAATACTTGAGCCGAATTACCAACCTACCGCGATCGATCATGCTGTAGACGGTCAGGCAGGCAGTGTTGAGCCTGCATTGGAACAAGAGCAACCGGTCAATCTGTTTAGACGTTTGACGGATCAGTTACATCGAACACGATCCGGGTTGGCACATGTATTGATGTCGATTCCGTTGGCAACCAAGCAGATTGATGATGAGTTACTGGAGGATATTGAATCAAGTTTGTTGATGGCGGATATCGGCTTGGAGGCAACACAGGAAATAATTGATAATTTGAAAGATAGTGTTGGCCGCAATCAGATAGATAATGCGGAGGTATTGACTGCTGTATTGCGGGCGAATATGCTGGAAATGCTGCGTTCCAGTGACAAGCCTTTGCAAATCGAATCCAATGGGGAGACATTTGTCATTTTAGTGGTTGGTGTGAATGGTGCAGGTAAGACGACAACCATAGGAAAATTGGCGAAGCGATTGCAGCTTCAAGGGTTGACGGTTATGTTGGCTGCGGGAGATACTTTTCGGGCTGCGGCTGTGGAACAATTACAAGCCTGGGGAGAACGTAATGAAATACCTGTTGTTGCACAACATACAGGCGCCGATTCTGCATCGGTAGTTTACGACGCGTTTCAGTCGGCTAAGGCGAAAAATATAGATGTACTGATCGCAGATACTGCAGGACGGTTACATACTAAGGATAACCTTATGGAGGAGTTGCGTAAGGTTAAACGGATTGCTGGAAAATTAGATGCAAATGCGCCCCATGAGGTTCTTTTGGTGTTGGATGCGGGCACCGGACAGAATGCGCTTTCTCAGACCAAACAGTTTAATGATACCGTGGGTCTGACCGGACTTGCATTGACCAAGCTCGATGGTACCGCAAAAGGGGGAGTCATATTTGCTTTGGCAAAGAAATTTGGGATTCCGATTCGCTTTATAGGTATAGGTGAAGGTATCGATGACCTGCAGGATTTTAACGCTGAAAACTTCATAGATGCTTTGTTCGATTCTGATTAAGAATTGTGGTTCTTACGGTAAGCGTCTTGCGGAAATAATCGTGCACTAGCAGTCTTTACTCTGATATCCTTTCCGCTAGTTGGTTGTAGATCGATGAAGCCATCGAAGTGGAACGCAGTGTGGTTTAAAGGGTACATCTATCCGGATAAAAGCGGTTTGCCGTTTGAATTCAAGAATTATAGATAGTTGCACATCTTACAAAATAATAGCAATATTTTACGAATAGAGATCTTTAAGCGATGAAAAATGCGCTTCAATTCGATAGCGTCAGTAAACGTTACCCAGAAAGTGGTGATGCTTTGGTCAATCTTAGCTTCGCGCTTCAGGCGGGTGAAATGGTTTTTCTTACGGGGCATTCAGGAGCCGGTAAAACCACCGTATTGAAATTGGCCGCGTTAATTGAACATAGTACCCGTGGCCAAATTTTTCTTGATGGAGAAAATATTAGTCGAGTTTCTAATAGAAAAATCCCTTTTTTGCGTAGAAAATTGGGATTGATCTTTCAGAACTATCGACTCCTTTCTGATCGTACCGTATTCGACAATGTGGCTTTACCACTGATTATTTCGGGTTATCGGCATAGCGAAATTGGTAGTCGAGTAAGGGCGGCTTTAGACAAAGTCGGTTTGCTGGGAAAAGAAAAGAGATATCCATTGGTATTGTCAGGTGGTGAACAGCAACGTGTGGGAATCGCCAGAGCTGTAGTACATAAACCAAAAATTATATTGGCGGATGAGCCAACCGGTAATCTGGATCCGGAATTATCATCAGAGATAATGGGTTTGTTCGACCAATTCCGACAGGTCGGTGTGACAGTATTGGTGGCGAGTCACGATGTTGAGTTGATCTCCCGGATGGGGTGTCGACTTTTGCATCTTGAGCATGGCAACTTGTCAGCAGGGGAGGGGTAGGTTATGCCTGCTGGAATTCGTGGGGCGTCTTCTGTTGGTGACCAAAAGATAAGTTCTCATGTGCTTGCTATTTTTCAGTTGCATGCACATGGTTTTTTTTCCAGTTTAGGGCGTTTGATTCGAACCCCTTTTTCTACAATGATGGCGGTAATCGTGATAGCCATCGCATTGTCTCTGTCCGCTGTATTTTATGTGTTAGTGGACAACGTGCAGACTGTCAGTGGTCGATTTATTGTTAGTAACCAGATTTCATTATTCCTTAAATTTAATATTGATGATCAAAAGGCGCTGGCAGTGGCTGAAAGCGTACGCGATTACCCGGAAATAGATTCTGTGACCTTGATATCAAAACGATCCTCGTTGGAAGAATTTAAACGCTACAGTGGCTTTTCCAATGCATTGGACGTGTTGGACTACAATCCGTTGCCGGTCGTTATTCAGGTAAAACCCAAAGAAGCAATTGTTGACCCAAGTACATTGCAGCGCTTGACTGAAAAATTGGAAACGCTTCGGTCGGTAGATTTTGCACAGTTCGATTTACAATGGATCCGGCGCTTGGAATCGATGATGGAAATTGCAAAACGCGGTGTTGTAATATTGGCTGTGCTGCTCAGTATGGCCGTCATGTTCGTAGTCAGCAATACTATACGGTTGGAATTACGTAGTCGTTATGATGAAATTATCGTCATGAAGTTACTTGGAGCCACTAACCGTTTTATTCGTCGACCTTTTATTTACAGTGGGTTTTGGTATGGGTTTCTGGGAGGTATATTAGCCTGCCTGGTCGTATTGGTGGCCCTTCTGGTTTTCGAGGAACCCGTCAATCGTTTATCCTTGTTATACGACGCGGATTATCAACTGGTATTCCTCGGGCCGGCAAGAACTTTTCTGTTACTCATCTTTTCTTCTGTACTTGGTATTGCCGGTGCCTGGCTTGTTTTGGTTCAGCACCTTTACAAAATGAATCCCGAATAATTCGATCTGTCGCCTGAATTTAACCCTGTTAGCACTTAGGGGCGAGGATTCAATAATATACGAATCGTAACGACTTGCCCCCAAATCGAAACAGCCCTCTATGGGGGATCTGTGGAGGAAGTGTATGCGGCAGGGAAGCCGCATCCAAGCCTACAAGGATGTATTTACGGCGTCTTCTGGAACAGATCACCCATAGGGGGGCGAGCAGTTACTACGAATCCTGACTTGTCTTATTGTCCGTCTTCTGCGTTGTAGCAACAGTTGCGT
>CAZGQY010000236.1:0-5620 GCA_964528035.1 uncultured Methylococcaceae bacterium
AAGACGGACAATAAGACAAGTCAAGATTCGTATATTATTGAATCCTCGCTCCTATATGCCTTCCTGGTCGTATTTGTTCTGTGCGGCGGCTGCGAATGTCTACATATTCGCTCAGTTGCAGGGGATCAGTTAATCAATCGCTTGTACTATTACAGAAATATTTCCTGAGTAGTTAATGCTTTTATCCGACGGTTAGTATACCCATGGAATCAATTGTTCGTTTTGCGGTATTTGTCACTGTTTTGTTGCTGATGTTGATTTGGGAAAAAAAAATTCCGTTTCGACGTTTCGCCATACCAAAATTCAGGCGTTTTGCAATTAATATTTGCATGATGGGTTTTAATTTCATTGTTTTACGGCTGCTGAGCGGAGGCGGTGCATACATGGCCGCTAAATATGCCAATGAACAACAATTGGGCTTTTTGTACGAATTAAATGTTCCTTACTCTGTTGGAATTGTTTTAAGCCTGATATTTTTAGATTTGGCGATATATTTTCAGCACAGAGTATTCCACAAAATACCGCTGCTGTGGCGTTTTCATAAAGTACATCATTGTGACTGTGGGTTTGATACGTCTACGGCACTACGATTTCATGCGCTGGAAATTCTAATGTCGATGTATTTCAAAATGATACTCGTCATTGGGATTGGTGTGGCCCCTTTGGCTATCGTCCTTTTTGAGGTCATTCTCAATGCCTGTGCATTGTTTAATCATTCTAATGTCAGAATACCGACACCTTGGGAAAATGGGTTACGCTGGATTTTGATTACTCCTGATGTACATCGAATTCATCATTCAGTTGACCCACAGGAATTTAATAGTAACTTTGGCTTTTCTGTTCCTTATTGGGATTGGATTTTTAGAAGCTATAGTCAATCACCTAAACTGGGTCATGAGTTTATGGTAATTGGTCTGGCGGACCTTAGAGACCCGACAGAACTTGGCTTTATGCGCCTTTTAAGACTCCCTTTTCGTTCAAAATAGTGTCGATTGTCTCAGCTCGCCTCCCAGGTTTAATTTGTATTTGAAACCCTTGTGGAGGGATAGGCCGGGAGGCTTTGCAAATGCAGCGTTTTTAAATAGATGCTGAGAAAACAGAGGACTTCACCAAAGCGAAACATCGGAGTAGAATCTGCGTCCATCTGATAATTTGTAAGCACGCCAAGGACGTGTTTTTGTCATGCGTATCGGGCCTTATGTACTGAAAAATAATTTGATTCTGGCACCCATGGCGGGGGTCTCCGACCGCCCATTCAGGCAGGTTTGCAGAGAATTGGGTGCGAGTATGGCGGTATCGGAAATGGTGTCATCAAATCCCAGACTTCGGCATAATAAACGAACCCTGCTGAAGTCAAATCACAGTGGAGAGTTGCAGCCACGAACGGTGCAGATACTTGGGGCTGATCCAAAACAAATGGCGGAAGCTGCCCATTACAATGCAACTCGTGGCGCGCAGATTATCGACATTAATATGGGCTGTCCTGCAAAAAAAGTGTGTAATACAGCAGCTGGGTCGGCGTTACTCAGAAATGAGCTGCTTGTTGAACAAATATTGGCTGCGGTCGTCTCTGCAGTGGATATCCCGGTGACTTTGAAAATTCGAACTGGCTGGGATAAACAAAATCGAAATGCTCTCAATATTGCTCAAATTGCGGAAAAATCGGGGGTTTCTGCGTTAACAGTTCATGGTCGTACCCGAGCGTGTGGATTTAGCGGCGAGGCAGAATTCGAAACCATTCGTGCGGTGAAGCAGAGTGTTGGGATTCCCGTGATTGCTAATGGCGATATTGATACGCCAGAAAAAGCAAAATTAGTACTTCAATTTACTGGCGCAGATGCTATTATGGTCGGACGTGGTGCGCAGGGACGACCGTGGCTATTTCGGGATATAGAGTATTATTTTACTAATAATATCTTGCCTGAACCGATAACCAGCAATGAACTGTTACAAATAATGCTGTGTCATTTGAATCGTTTATACGATTTTTATGGAGCGGAAACGGGTGTGCGTTTTGCCAGAAAGCATATTGGTTGGTACCTTAGAAAAAATCGCGTAGTGGCTTCGTGCCTGATACAGTCTATTAATCAGGCAGAGAACCCTAAACAACAAGTGCAGCGCCTGAAGGCTGTGTTCGAACGACCCGATAATAATTTAGCAGCATGAATATGGAAAATGGCTGTGGCGAATCAGAATCCGTGAAAATTACAAGCGATGCTACTTCTGACGTGTTGTTGTCGGAGCATGTGCGCATTGCGGTCGAACGCTATTTTAAGCAAATTAATGGCCACCCTGTCTGTGGTTTGTATGACATGGTGTTATGCGAAGTTGAACTGCCTTTAATTAAGGCAGTCTTGGTTCAGTGTCGGCATAACCAGACGGCGGCGGCAAAAGCCCTGGGTATGAGTCGAAGTACCTTGCGTAAAAAAATGACCCAATATTCTTTGGAATAATAATATTTCTGCTTATAGAAAAACTATTTTTCTGGGTGGAGCTCTTCGGGGAATTTTTGCGCAATGTGGCCGTCGAAAAAGGTTCCCGCAACTATTAATTCAAAATTAGGCAGGTTGTCGTTATTTTTCCGCATGTTGTCTGGATAGCCACCTAGCTGATCATCGTATATTTAATTTATGTCAATCAATGTAAAGCGAGCGCTTGTCAGCGTTTCTGATAAAACAGGAATCGTTGATTTTTGTGCAGAACTAGCCACGATGGGTGTAGAAATACTGTCAACCGGAGGAACCGCAAAGTTATTGGCGGATAATGATATACCGGTTATTGAAGTATCAAACTATACCGGTTTCCCGGAGATGATGGATGGTCGTGTCAAAACATTGCATCCAAAAATTCACGGAGGTGTATTGGGACGCAGAGGTCTGGACGATGAAGTAATGCGAGAACATGGAATAGATCCGATTGATTTAGTCGTGGTTAACCTCTATCCATTTCAGCAAACCATTACTCGCCCCGATTGCAGCTTAGCGACTGCAATTGAAAACATCGATATCGGTGGTCCGACAATGATTCGGGCGGCAGCAAAAAATCATGAATCAGTGGGTGTAATTGTCGATCCATCAGATTATGAGCCAATTGCTGAAGAATTAAAAAACAATGGTGGCTGTTTAAACGCCGATATGGGTTTTAAGCTTGCTGTAAAATGTTTTAATCATACTGCGCAATACGATTCGGCTATAGCTGCGTACCTGAATACGGAAAGCAAGCAGGAATTCCCGCCAACATTGAATCTGCAGTTCCAACATAGACTGGCGATGCGCTATGGAGAAAATCCTCATCAGAGGGCGGCGTTTTATACAGAAACTAGTTGTCAACCTGGAACCGTATCTTATGCGAATCAATTGCAGGGTAAAGACCTGTCCTATAACAATATAGGCGATACTGATGCGGCATTGGAGTGCGTGAAATCATTTGCAAGACAGCCTGCTTGTGTCATCGTCAAACATGCTAATCCCTGCGGGGTCGCTCAGTCTGATTCTCTGTTGCAGGCTTATGGCAGAGCATACGCGACTGATCCGACATCAGCTTTTGGTGGAATTATTGCGTTTAATCGTGCACTGGACGTAGAAACGGCAAAAGCGATCATCGATCGTCAGTTTGTTGAGGTGATCATTGCGCCCGTAGTGAGCACAGGCGCTGCTTCCATTCTTCAGGAAAAGTCTAATATTCGGGTATTGGAATGTGGTGAGTGGGCGCAGTCTTATACTTCGGCGCGGGACTTTAAACGAGTAGCAGGTGGATTATTGGTGCAGGATACCGATCATGCGTCTGTAAGTGCTGATGATGTACGGGTTGTGAGCCGCAGAGCACCCAGTGATAGAGAGTTAAATGATTTGTTGTTTGCCTGGGAAGTGGCGAAGTTTGTTAAATCTAACGCGATTGTTTATTGTAAGGATTTGCAAACTATCGGTATTGGAGCTGGTCAGATGAGCCGTGTTTATTCTGCACGCATTGCAGGAATAAAGGCAAACGATGAAGGGTTGGAAGTCGAAGGTTCTGTGATGGCCTCTGACGCATTTTTCCCGTTTCGTGATGGAATTGATTCTGCAGCTCAAGCTGGAATTGCCGCTGTTATACAGCCTGGGGGTTCTATGCGTGATGAAGAGGTGATCGCTGCTGCGGATGAAAATAATATGGCGATGGTGTTTACCGGGATTCGTCATTTCCGCCATTAGGTTATTGAGATGAAGGTATTGATCGTTGGAGGTGGTGGGCGAGAGCACGCCTTAGCCTGGAAGGTGGCTCAATCGCAGAAAGTTGATCAGGTGTATGTCGCTCCTGGTAATGCGGGTACCGCGATAGAATCTAAAGTAGAGAATGTCGAAATTGCTGTCGATGATCAATCGGCTTTGTCGAAGTTTGCGCTGGAAAATGATGTCGGTTTGACGATAATTGGTCCGGAAGTCCCTCTTGTTGGCGGCATAGTGGATCATTTCAATGAAGCGGGTTTGCGATGTCTGGGGCCCAGTAAGAAAGCGTCGCAACTGGAAGGTTCAAAAGTATTCTGTAAAAAATTTCTCCACCGGCATGGTATTCCTACGGCAAGTTATGAAGCGTTTTCCGACTTGAGTGAGGCTTTGGATTATCTCCAGAAGGTTTCGATTCCAGTTGTTGTGAAAGCCGATGGGCTTGCTGCAGGCAAAGGTGTTGTGATCGCCGAAAGTCTCCAGCAGGCTTGCGAAGCAGTTGAGCAAATGTTATCGGGAAATGTATTTGGTGAGGCGGGGCATCGTGTGGTCATCGAAGAGTATTTGCCTGGTGAAGAAGCCAGTTTTATTGTGGTGGCTAATGGTGAGCAAGTCATTCCAATGGCGACATCGCAGGATCACAAGCCGCGTGATGAAGGCGACAAAGGGCCTAATACGGGTGGTATGGGCGCTTATTCGCCAGCGCCTGTGGTCAATTCTGAAGTTTATCGTCGTATTATGGCGGAAATTATCCAACCAACACTGGCGGGGCTTGCAGCAGAAGGCATGCCCTATACAGGATTTCTCTTCGCGGGGTTAATGATTTCCCCAAATGGGGCACCGAAGCTATTGGAATACAATTGTCGTTTCGGCGATCCGGAAACTCAACCTGTACTCATGCGCTTGAAAAGTGATTTTTTCGAACTTTGTAACGCGACAGTGAATGGGCAATTGCAATCGGTCAGTCCTGAATGGGATTCAAGGTCAGCCCTTGGCGTAGTATTGGCATCCGGTGGTTATCCTGGTGAATATAGTACCGGCAATGTAATCAGTGGTTTGTTGGTCGAAGGAACCGAAGAAACTAAAATATTTCACGCGGGTACTCAACGTGTGGAAGATCAGGTAGTGACTTCCGGTGGTCGCGTTTTGTGCGCGTGTGCTTTAGGAGACACTCTTGCATCTGCGCAGCGTAATGCGTACAAAGCTGTCGATCAAATACATTGGGATAAGATGTATTATCGGAGAGATATAGGATATCGAGAGATTGGCAGATAGTAAGCTTGGATGCAGCCTTTTTTGTGTTCTGCAGCATACTTACATTTTGTCGATACCAATAATACTTACTTTTCGTACTGAAGAATTAAGGAGCGAGATTTTAATAATATGCGAAAGATTGACGCAGGATTATTGTTTGTCTT
>CAZGQY010000237.1:0-5584 GCA_964528035.1 uncultured Methylococcaceae bacterium
ATTTCTCTGCCGGACTGTTAATTAATACCCTTGCAACTAAAGCTCCATGTGGGCGTCGCATTCCAAAAGATTCCGCCAATTCTCGAGAAACATCCTGAACCTGAACACCCAGCCAACCCCGTATCACCTCACCTTGTGCCTTCAATTGCTGCACAACATTCATCGCAATGCTCATCGGAATTGAAAACGAAACGCCCATAAATCGACCATCTCGCGTCGATATCTGTGAATTAATTCCAACAACCTCACCTTTTAGATTAAACAAGGGACCTCCGGAATTTCCGGGGTTTATAGCAACATCCGTCTGTATATATGGCACATAGTTATCAGAGGGTAAACTTCTTCCTTTCGCACTCACAATACCAGCCGTCACTGAATTCTCAAAGCCAAACGGGGATCCTATAGCAAGCACCCACTCTCCCACTTCAAGGTTTTTTTCTGAGCCTATAGTCACTACCGGCAGATCATCGGCATCAATTTTTAACAAGGCAATATCACTGCGCTCGTCAGAGCCTATCAGTTTCGCCTCTAACTCTCTTCGATCTTTTAACCGAACAATGATTTCATCTGCGTTTTCAACAACATGATGGTTAGTCATTACATACCCATCATCAGATATTATAAATCCTGAGCCCAATGATTTCGAAGGCCGAGCACGAAAGCCATGCCCCGGGGCACCAAAAAATCGTTTGAATAGTTCGTCAAAAGGCACACCTTCCGGGCCTTGTCTTTCGTCCGGTATACCTGGACCCAAATCTGCAGGCTTTTGAGTAGTACTTACGTTAACAACTGCCGCTCCAGTCTTCTTAACCAACCGGGTGAAATCCGGTAATTGCGCATTCGCAGTTGAAACAGCCACATAGAATAAAGCAAAAAACCAACCTGCCCAACCCTTACGTTGCAACATACATATACCTCCAATTCGATATGGAACCTGAGTAAAAAAGTGGTTGAGGGTACGAGAGATTCGCTTGTTCTGTTGAGGACAATCGTCTATACGAGCCGGACTTTTTAGATAAATCTATCTATGCCTTATCGAAAGAAACACATGCAATACTTAGCTCAGGCGAATTAATCTCCGCCACAAAAAAATCCTTTGTAACAAAAATACTGAATATAACAACAATCTTATCATTTACAACAAGGCTTGCAATGATGACCTTATCATTGAAGGAGCATACATTTTAAAACCAGCAAAAGTGACAGCTCTTTCAGTCCCTTTTCAGCGTTGCAATATTCTCACTGTGCGCCCATATTCGCATCTTGAACAATAAGCAGACCTGCGTCAGTTTTGGACTTTAGCCCACCCCTAATGAGAGACCGTCATAAACTCTATGCCGTCACCGATGGTTTGTACGGTCTTCCCAGGCACTGCACCCAGAACCGTAATCTGATAGCCATCAAGCAACCGACTATAGGAATTTATCGCTCCCATTTTCTTATGATATGACTTAGGTAAATCTTTAGTTTTTTTATCCACATAGATTGACACTGAAGAAAAACCATCACTAAAAAGTATGTGTTCCACTGCCTGATTATCTGTTGGCATAATTCGTTTTTTGTAAAAAATCTGCTGAAAACCACCAGGAATACCACCAAATACCCAGGCATTGTTAATTTCAGACGAATGCCCTCTATCCCTTAGCTGCCAACCAGATATATCTGACTCGGCTGGCCCGAGCAACTTTTCTGAGGGGATACCGTCAACCAATTGCAAATCAGTAAACATCATCTGTTCTATCAACCGACCTTTCTCGTCAATTAACTCGAATTTTAACGGCAAATGGTTTTCAATATCGATCCAGATTTTTCGACCATAGCGATATTCATCCTTAGGAAGCAATTGAATAACCTGGGTCTCTTTGCGAACTACATATTCGTGCCCAGTTAAAACAAAATCATAGTATTTCGCATATTTTTCAACATTTTCCGGTAACTGCACCAAAAACGAGCGATGAGACGGTTGATTATCAACTAATATCACTCTTGTATCGGGAAAGTAACAGGTGACTTTTTCACCTGATCGTATCACTTCTCTCATCGGTGAATTGAGCGCAACAATACGTTCCTGTTCAATCCCATCTTTATTTGCATGATAAACCCGCATGGTTTCCACCTGATTATCTCGCAGATAAACCACCGTCCCTTTGTAATTCTGCATCTTAACGGCTTCAACCATTGCCATTAACATCTGCTTTGCAGTTTCTTCAGGCTGACCTCTGGAAAATGCGAGTGTTGCCACCCCCAAACCAAGAAATACCACCAATAGCTTGTAGTAGTTACTCTTAGAAATTATATAGATTCTTTCTTTGCACATGATTTCAACTAAATATGAAACGCGAAACTCATAGCAAAACTCAATATCATCATTTTTCTGTCGAGTAGCTAACTACGCGGGCATACGACAATATATTCTGCCCACCGGATTGATAAGCGCTTTCATTGTGAGTAATCAGATAATCGTTTAATCGTCTCGGTACACTGAGCTGGTTTACTAGTTGGACATTTGCGGGGTAAGTTTCAACTGTTGATAAAATCGGCTCTATAGGAGATTGATTGAACTCTTTCGGTACCATCGACCAGGCAAAAAAACCTACGATGACAAAAGATGCAGCTAATGCAGCCGCATAGGCAAACCGATTGGATGCTTTTTTACGCGACCTGGATGGGTTGAGAATTACCGGTTCACTCTCCAAAACCTGTGACACCTTGTCGAAGAAAGTAGCGTCTGGAAACACCTTTGAATGACTCTTCATCGAAAGACTGGCCGCATTATACCGATTCCACTTCGCTCTCAATTGTGGATTCTGCCTGATTTCATCTAATACTCGAATGGCTTCGGCTGGATCCAATTCGCCATCCACAAGCATCGATACCTTTAAGTCCAGATCTTCTTGCATAAAACTAACTCCGCTAATCCACTAATCCACTAAATATCTAAGTTTTTTATCAATCGCTTCACGCGCTCGGAAAATTCGTGATCGAACCGTACCCACCGGACAGTTCATTGTCTGGGCAATCGCCTCATAACTTAAACCCTCAAACTCCCTCAAACTGATAGCCGTTCGAAGTTCGTCAGGCAATTCTTCAATCGCACGGGATACTGTTTCCGCGATTTCGTCTCGTAACAACAGATGCTCCGGAGTAGCGTATTCCTTTAGACGCCCGGCACCTTCCAATTGTTCCGCATCCTGCACATCAACAACATTTTCGGACGGTCGCCGCGTCCTGGCAACCAAGTGGTTCTTTGCTGTATTAATCGCGATCCGATATAACCAAGTATAGAACGCGCTTTCACCTCTGAATCTAGGCAACGCGCGATAAGCTTTAATAAAAGTCTCCTGCGCAATATCCAAAGCCTCTCCCTGATCTTTGATATACCGGCTAATCAACTGAATAAGTTTATGCTGGTATCTGAGAACCAGGATATCAAATGCCTTTTTATCGCCATCCTGAACCCGTCGAACCAATTCCTGATCAACTGGCTCGTCCATTCACCTTTCCCTTATCAACAAGCCAATTCCCTCGAATGCATCCCATTGACAATCGAAGACGATTTAAGTTCTGGTGTTTTAACAGCACAGTATAGCTATAGTGGCTAATAAACAAATGAATATCCCAACGGATTGCCCAAGAAAAGACTTTTTACTACAGGAATATTCTCAGACCTGCCCCTGGGGACGATCAAATCGGTCTTTTTTCTATTCCGGCGGTGTAGCTTTCTTATAATCCTGTTATTATCGTGTTTTCTCACCTGCCATTCAATTCGAATGACAACTATTTTGTTTGAATAACTCTAATTAATGCTCGAAATTCATTAATTCTCGTTCGCGGCTAAACGCCATTATTTTCAGACTGAGAAATTACCCTATGGCGAACTACCCAGATTACGATATATTAATTTTAGGCAGCGGTGCATCAGGATTGAGCCTTGCCCTGCGTCTAGCGGAAAAAAAACAGCATAAAATAGCAATATTGTCCAAATTTGCACTTCAGGAGAGTAATACCTACTACGCTCAGGGTGGAATCTCAGCCGTGTTAGACAGTGCAGACTCTATCGATACCCATATCGTGGATACACTGCAAGCCGGTGGCGGACTTTGCGACGAGAGCATTGTCCGTCTTACCGTTTCCCAAGGCAAGAAGTGTATCGACTGGTTATTGGATCAGGGTGTCCATTTTACTCAGGAAAAGACCGACGACGGGCTATCGCGACTACACCTGAATCGAGAAGGTGGTCACACTCACCGAAGAATCGTGCATGCTGCGGACCAAACAGGAAAAGCTTTGTACACTTCCCTGGAAAAACGCGCTGCTGAAAAAGAAAATATTGATTTTTTCGAGTATCACAGTGCAGTTGACCTAATAAAATCAAATCAGTCCTCCACCAGCAATCAACGCATAACCGGCATTTACGCATTTAACGCAAAAAACAAAAAGGTAGAGCCCTTCGGTGCACGAATTGTAGTTCTGGCTACTGGCGGTGCAAGCAAAGTTTATTTGTATACCAGTAATCCGGATGTCTCTACAGGCGATGGCATAGCGCTTGCCTGGCGCGCCGGATGCCGTGTTGCCAATATGGAATTCATGCAGTTCCACCCAACCTGTCTGTACCATCCGGACGCCTACTCATTCCTCATCAGCGAAGCTCTACGAGGTGAAGGAGGAAAATTAATTCTTCCCGATGGCTCTCAGTTTATGCATAAATTTGATCGCCGCAAGGAGCTTGCTCCCAGAGATATAGTAGCGCGAGCAATTGATCATGAAATGAAACTACTGGGTATTGATAACGTTTTTCTCGACATCAGCCATAAACCCGCTGAATTTGTCCGACAGCATTTTCCCAATATTTATGCGCGTTGCCTGGAACTAAATATAGACATTACGAAACAGCCCATCCCTGTTGTTCCCGCCGCTCATTATACCTGCGGAGGAGTACTTACAGACCAGCATGCCCGCACCGACATTGCCGGCCTTTATGCCATTGGCGAAGTGGCCTGTACAGGCTTACATGGTGCTAATAGAATGGCCAGCAACTCTTTGCTGGAATGTCTGGTATTTGCCAAACAGGCCAGCGAAGATATTAGTCAATGCCTGGCCGATTTCCCACAACCTCCAAACCTGCCAGCCTGGGATGAATCTCAGGTCAGCAACTCGGATGAAGAAGTCGTGGTATCGCACAACTGGGATGAACTTCGACGCTTTATGTGGGACTATGTTGGGATAGTACGCAGTGACAAGCGACTTGCACGAGCCCAACACCGGATTGATTTACTAAAAAATGAAATCGCTGAATACTACAGCAATTTTAAAGTAACCAGCGATTTGCTGGAACTACGCAATCTGGTCATCGTTGCGGAGCTCATTATTCGTTCTGCCACGCGCAGAAAAGAAAGTCGTGGCTTACATTTCACGCTGGATTATCCTGATTTAAAAGAACCTGCGGAAAGAACTATTTTGACGCCAATTATCGACTAAACGACTGAATATCAAAAAACAATCTGGCGGGAAATATTAAAACAAATATACGCTAGTACTCCATCACAGTTGTGTTGGGGGATAGGTTATGTCGAGAAGTGGTCAG